>JBBION010000200.1:0-6015 GCA_037443345.1 Rubrivivax sp.
GTCAAGCGCTTCCGGCGCACCAAGGCCGGCGTCGAGCTGATCCCCGAGAACCCCGAGTTCGAGACCCTCGTCGTGCCGGCGCGCGACGGCGACGTGCCGTTCGCGATCGAGGGCATCGCGGTGGGCCTGCTGCGCAACAACATGCTCACCTGAGCGGGCGCCGCGATGGTCAAGCGCCCGAAGGCCGCCAGCGCCGCCGAGTGCCAGACGCTCGAGCAGTTGCCCAACGTGGGCCCGCGCGTCGCCGCCGACCTGCGCCGGCTGGGCATCACGCACCCGGGCGAGCTGGCAGGGCGCGACCCGTTCGCGCTGTACCAGGCGCTCGGCCGCCTGACGGGCAAGCGGCAGGACCCGTGCGTGCTCGACACCTTCCTCGCCGCCACCGACTTCCTGCGCGGCGCCGCACCGGCGCCGTGGTGGCACTACACCGCCGAGCGCAAGCGGCGGTTCGGCGTGCTGTAGCCGCCGCGGTCGACGCCCGTCCGGCGCTGCGCCCATGCCGACGTCGCGTCCGCGCTCCGTCGCCCGCGCCTTCGGCGCGGCACGCCGGCTTGCGGCGCTGGCGCTGGGCCTGCTGCTCGGCAGCGTCGGCGCACACGCACAAACGACGACGCAGCTGCGACTGGCCGGCCGCGACGTCGCCGTCGACGTCTACGCACCCGCCAGCACGGTGCGCGGCGCGGCGATCCTGTCGCACGGCTTCACGCGCAGCCGCACGACACTGGGCGAGCACGCCCGGGCGCTGGCGGCCACCGGCGTGCTCGCGCTGACGCCGGACCTGCCCTACACGTTCGACTTCCGCCGCAACGCGAAGGGCCTCGGCGAGCTGGTCGAGCGGCTGCGCGCCGGCGGCACGTTCGGCGCGCCGGTCGAGCGCGTCGTGCTGATCGGCTTTTCGGCCGGCGCGCTGTCGAGCCTGCTCGCGGCAGGCACGCCCGGCGTCGTCGGCTACGTCGGGCTCGATCCCTTCGACCGCGTCGACGGCGCGCAGGCGCTCGGGCTCGACTTCGCGCCGACGCTGCGCACCGAGGCCATCCTGCTGCGCGCGCCGCCGTCGCACTGCAACGCGCGCGCGGTGGCCGCGCCGTGGGGCGCGGCGCTGCCGACGCTGGTGAGCGACCGCGTGATCGACGGCGCGTCGCACTGCGACTTCGAGTTGCCGAGCGACTGGATGTGCCGCATCGGCTGCGGTGCCACCGACCCGGCGCGCCAGGCCGTCGTGCGCGCGACGCTGCTCGGCGCGGCCGAACGCTGGCTGCCGCGCAACGGGCCCGTCAGTCGAGCTTCAGGTTCACCGCCTTGATCAGCCGGCCCCAGCTCGCCAGGTCGGCCTGGATCTGCGCGGCGAACTCCTCGGGCGTGTTGACCACCGGCTCGAGCGCGTCGGCCTTCAGGCGCTCGAGGAAGTCGGGCCGGCGGATGATGCCGGCGACGTCTTCGTGGATCTTGCGCACCAACTCGCGCGGCATGCCGGCCGGGCCCATGAAGCCGTACCACGCCTCGACGCGAAAGCCCGGCAGCGTCTCGGCGATGGCCGCCACCTGCGGCAGCGCCTTGGCGCGCGTCGCGCTGGTGACGCCCAGCGCCTTGAGCTTGCCCGACTGCGTCAGCTGGATCGACGCCGTGATGCCGCCGAAGATCAGCGGCACGTGCCCGGCCATCACGTCGTTGACGCCCTGGCCGAAGCCCTTGTAGGGGATGTGCGCGATGTCGATGCCGGCCATCTGCTTGACCATCTCCATCGACAGGTGCTGCTGCCCGCCGGGGCCCGACGACGCGTAGCTGATCTTGCCCGGCTGCTGCTTCGCCAGCGCGATCAGCTCCTTGATGTCGTTGGCCGGGAACGACGGGTGCGCCAGCAGCACGAACGGGCCGGTGCACGCGTTGATGATCGGCGTCAGGTCCTTCGTCGGGCTGTACGGGATCGTCGTGTACAGGTTGGGCGCCATCGTGATCGACGCATCGGCGGCGAACAGCAGCGTGTAGCCGTCGGCCGGCGCCTTGGCGACGAGGTCGGTGCCGATCGTGCCGCTGGCCCCCGTCTTGTTCTCGACGACGACGCCCTGCTTCCACAGCGTGGCCAGTTCCTGCGACAGGATGCGCCCGTAGATGTCGGGCGTGCCGCCGGGCGGGAACGTGACGATGACCTTCACCGGCCGCGCCGGGTACGCCTGCGCCCAGGCGCTCGCGGGGCCGAGCGCGGCGACGCTGCCGGCGGCAGCCAGGCCGAGGGCGAAGGTGCGGCGGTCGATGCGGGTCATGCGGTGGGTCTCCGGGTCAGGTGGTTCGTGCGTGTCGTCGGGGCGTCGGCATTCGGCGCGCTGCAGGCGGTCAGATCTCGATCGTGCCGAGACGTCGTCGCCACAGGTCCCACGAGCGCACGATCTGCGTGTCGTTGGCCGCGGCGGCCAGGCGCGCCTCGTCGTCGCTCAGGTACCGGACGGGCCCCATCGCCATCGCCTGCGCCTGCAGCCGGGCGTTCATCTCGGCGTAGATGGCGCGGTAGACGACCTGCTCGACCGAGCCGCCGACCGTCGTCGAGCCGTGGCCGCGCATCAGCACGCACGCGTGCGTGCCGAGCGACTCGGCCAGCGCGCGGCCGAGCTCGGGGTTGCGGATCAGCATGTCGGTCTCGCCGCCGGTCTCGCGGATCTCGAACAGCGCCGAGCCGCTGCCGAGGAAGCCGGCCATGTGGTAGATCGGCCGCAGCCGGTGGCCGGTGACGCCGAACGGGATCACGCTCGGCGAGTGGCTGTGCACGACGGCCACCACGTCGGGGCGCGCGCGGTAGATCGCGCCGTGGATGAAGCGCTCGAGGTACGAGCGCTCCTGCGTCTCGCCAAGCACATGGCCGTCGAGGTCGTAGCACAGGATGTCGCGGCGCACGACGAGGCCGGGCGCGCGGTTGCACGACAGCAGGAACGCGTCGGGCACGGCATCGTGACGCACGCTGACGTGACCCAGCCCGTCGACGATGCCCTGGTCGTACAGGATGCGGTTCGCGATGACGAGCTTCTCGACCAGGGCGGGGTCGGGGGCCGGAACGGTCATGGGCGATGGCGGGCGGCGACAGGCGCTGCGAGAGCGAAGGCGCAGCGCAGGTTACGCACAAAGCGCCCGCGGCGGCGCCCTCGGTTTCCCTGCCCCGCGCGCTGCCTGCGCGTCAGCGCGTCTTCGCGAGCGCGGCGGCGTCGTGCCAGCTCGCGCCGCGCAGCGGCCGCGGCCATGGCGGGATCTCGAAGCGCGGCAACTCCTGCAGCAGGAAGCTGACCGCGACGATCACGGTGGGCACGTGGTACAGCGGCACCCACACCGTCATCGGGATCTCGTCGAAGAGCAACGACAGCAGCCCGACGGCGCCGAACAGACCCACCGCCGTGAAGGTCGGGATGCCGCGACGGAAGAACACGCCCACGCGCGCGGCCTTGAGCCGCTCGTGGAAGCGCGCCGGCGGCTCGGCGAAGGTGCGCGCCAGGTGCACCGCCGCCACGTCGAGCGCGGCCTCGGCCTGCGCGGTGCGCTCGTGTGCGCTGCCGCGCAGCCGCAGCTTGCTCGTCCAGCCCTGGCGCACCGCCACCAGGCGCGCCCAGTTCCACCCGAGCACGGCGAGCAGGTCCTCGGGCAGCGCGGGCCGGCCGTCGCCCGCCGCCGGCTCGAGCGCGATGTCGCCGGCCATGCGGCGCACCGCCGCCACGTCGAGCGTCAGCACGACGCCGTCGACGTGGACGCGCCCCTGCGTCAGCCGCACCTCGGGCGCACCCGCGCCGGCACGCTCGACGACGTAGCTGCGCGCGATCGTGAAGCCGGGGCCGTCGACGAAGTGGCGCTCGAACGGCACCGCGTCGACGTCGGCGAGCAGCACGGCTACGTCGCCGCCCTGCGCCTGCAGCGTGGCCCGCAAGCCGTCGGCGCGCTCGAGCGTGCGCGACATGCGATAGCTGCCGCGGCCGAGATCCTCGAGCTGCAGCCTATCGCACGGCACACCGGCGTGTGGCTCGTCGCCCTGCAGCGCGCGTGGCTTGAACACCAGACGGCGCTCGTGCCGCTGGCTCGCCGCGAGGTCGACGTGGCGGCCACGGCGCGCGAACGGTTCGACGAGCGCGACGATGTCGTGGTGGCTCAGCGGCGGCGCGGACACGGTCTACGGCTTACGGCGGCGGGGTGCGCGCCGATTCTGCCGCGCGCTCAGCGCTGCCGCGGGTCGAAGGCGTCGCGCAGCCCGTCGGCGAGCAGGTTGAACGACCGCGCGAGCGCGAGGCTCGACCACGTCATCGCGGCGGGCCTTATTCGACCTTGCCGATGCGGCGCACCGCCTGCGTCATCACCTTCGCGTCGGCGTCCCAGTAGGCCTGGAACTCGGGCGCGTCGAGGTATTCGATCGGGCTGCCGGCACGGCCGATGGTCTGCACCACCGCCGGATCGGCGGCGACCTTGCGCGCCGCGGCGCGCAGCTTCTGCACGACGGGCTCGGGCGTGGCGGCGGGCACGAACAGCGCGGACCACTGCGCGAACTGCACCGGGTAGCCGGCCGTCTTCAGCGCCGGCACCTCGGGCATCGACGCCAGCGGCTTGTCGCCCCAGTGGGCGAGCGCGCGCAGCTTGCCGGCCTTGATGTGCGCGACGACGCTGGCCGGCCCCGTCGACAGCGCATCGACCTGGCCCGCGAGCAGCGCCTGCACCGCAGGCCCGGCGCCGGTGTACGGGATGTGCACCATGCTGAAGCCGGCGTTGGCCTTGAGCATCTCCATCGGCACGTGCATCGTGCCGTAGTTGCCCGAGCTGCCGTAGTTGAAGCGCCCCGGGTTCTTCTTCAGGTCGGCGACGAACTCGGCCAGCGTCTTCCACGGCGCGTCGGCGCGCACGACGAGCACCGTCGGGTCGGCGGTGAAGCGCGCGATGGGCTTGAACTGGTCGAGCGTGAACTGCGGCTTGCGCCCGAGGATCTGGTCGGCCTCGGGCAGGATCGAGATCGACGACAGGCTCATCAGGATCGTGTAGCCGTCGGGCGCCGCGCGGCCCGCGGCGCCGATGCCGGTGGCGCCCCCGGCGCCGGCGCGGTTCTCGACGACGACCTGCTGGCCCAGTTCGCGCGACAGCGCCTCGGCCACCGGGCGGGCGACGGTGTCGGCCACGCCGCCGGGCGGGAACGGCACGATCATCGTGACCGGCTTGGTCGGCCAGTCGCCCTGCGCGAACGCGAGGTTCACCGCGCACAGCGTGCCGGCGGCGAGAGGGACCAGGGTGCGAAGCAGAGTCTTCATCGGGGGTGTCTCCTCATTCGAAGCGGTTCTCGAGCGTGCCGATGCCGTCGATCTCGATGCGCACGACGTCGCCACTGGCGAGCCAGCGCGGCGGCGTCATGCCCATGCCGACGCCCGCGGGCGTGCCGGTGGCGATCACGTCGCCCGGGACCAGGGTGATGCCGCGCGAGACGGTCTCGATCAGCGTCGGGATGTCGAAGATCAGGTCGGTGGTGCGCGCGTCCTGGCGCGGCTCACCGTTGACCCAGCAGCGCACGCGCGTGTCGGTACCGTCGAGTTCGTCGGCGGTGACGATCCACGGCCCCATCGGGCAGAAGGTGTCAAAGCTCTTGCCAAGGTCCCACTGCTGGTGGCGCATCTGCACGTCGCGCGCGGTGACATCGTTGACGATGGTCCAGCCGAACACGTGCGCGAGCGCGTCGGCACGGGCGATGTTGCGGCCGCCGCGGCCGATCACGAGCGCGAGCTCGGCCTCGTAGTCGATCTGCGACGAGACCGCCACGCCCGGCAGGCGCACCGTGTCGGCCGGGCCGACGACGCACTCCGGCACCTTCGTGAACACGATCGGCCACTGGTCCACCGCGGCGGGGCTGGCCTTGAAGACGGTGTCGCGCAGCTCCTTCGCGTGCGCGTGGTAGTTGCGCCCGACGCACCACAGATTGCGCCGCGGGCGCGGCAGCGGCGCCTCGAGGCGCACGTCGTCCAGCGGCACGCGCTCGCCGGCCGCGGCCGGCAGCGGCTCGCCGGCGGCGGC
>JBBION010000201.1:0-5990 GCA_037443345.1 Rubrivivax sp.
CGCTCAGGCCGGTTGGCGCGCCACCGTCAGCGGCGCCTCGGCCGGCGCCGGTGCGGCCACCGGCAGCGCATCGAGCGCCACCGGCGCCGCGGCGCGCCCGCGCCCGTGGCGCTGCGACCAGTCGATGATCTCGAGCCGGCCGTCGGCGTGCTCGACGAGCGCCGTCAGGCTCTCGACCCAGTCGCCGTCGTTGGCGTAGAGGATGCCGTCGACCTCGCGCAGTTCGGCGTGGTGGATGTGCCCGCACACCACGCCGTGCACGCCGCGGCGCCGGGCCTCGCGCGCGACGGCGTGCTCGAAGTCGCTGACGTAGCTGACCGCGCGCTTGACCTTGAGCTTGAGGTACTTGGACAGGCTCCAGTACGGCAGCCCCAGGCGAGCGCGCAGCGAGTTCAGGTGCCGGTTCAGCCGCAGCGTGAACTCGTAGGCCGAGTCGCCGACGTAGGCCAGCCACTTGGCGCACTGGATCACGCCGTCGAAGTGGTCGCCGTGCGTGATCCACAGCGCGCGGCCGTCGGCGGTGTGGTGCACCGCCTCGTCGACGACCTCGATGCCGCCGAAGTCGTGCTGCACGTACTTGCGCGCGAACTCGTCGTGGTTGCCCGGCACGAAGACGACGCGGGTGCCCTTGCGCGCCTTGCGCAGCAGCTTCTGCACGACGTCGTTGTGCGCCTGCGGCCAGTACCAGCTGCGCCTGAGCTGCCAGCCGTCGACGATGTCGCCCACCAGGTACAGCGTGTCGCAGCGCACGCTGCGCAGGAAGTCGAGCAGTGCCGCCGCCTGGCAGCCCGGCGTGCCGAGGTGCAGGTCCGAGATCCACACGGTGCGCACGCGCAGCACGTCGACCCGCGGGGGGGCGTGCTCGTCGTGGTCGCCCGTCAGGGCGTGCAGGAACGGGGGCAGGTCGCGCTGCATGCGCGCATGCTCGGCCGTCGCCGTGACACGGCCGCGTCGTGGGCGTGACGCGCCCGTGACTCGTCGCTCCGGCACCACGCGCCAGCGTCGGTGATGCAGACACCTCGATGGCACCGACAGCCGACGAACCGCGCGCCTTCAAGCGGCCGCCGCGGAGCCGGCTGCGCCGGTCCGCTGGCGGCGCCCCCTCGAGGGGGAAGCGCCGCAGGCGCTACGGGGGTGGTCCCCTTCAGTGCGCCTGGTCCCAGTTCGCGCCGACGCCGACCTCGGCCAGCAGCGGCACCTTCAGCGGCGCGACGCCGGCCATCAGCCGCGGCACCGCGTCGCGCGCCCAGGCCAGTTCGGCGTCGGGCACCTCGAGCACGAGCTCGTCGTGCACCTGCATGATCATCCGCGTGGCCCGGCCTTCGCGGTCGAGTGCGCCCTGCACCGCGATCATCGCGAGCTTGATCAGGTCGGCCGCGGTGCCTTGCATCGGCGCGTTGATCGCCTGCCGCTCGGCGGCAGCGCGGCGCGGGCCGCTGCCGCCCTTGATCTCGGGCAGCCACACGCGGCGGCCGAACAGCGTCTCGACGTAGCCCTGCTCGGCGGCGCGCCGGCGCGTCTCGTCCATGTAGCGCTTGACGCCGGCGAAGCGCTGGAAGTAGCGGTCGATGTAGTCCTTCGCCGCCTTGGTCTCGATGCCGAGGTTGCTCGCGAGCCCGAACGCGCCCATGCCGTAGATCAGGCCGAAGTTGATCACCTTGGCGTAGCGGCGCTGCTCGCTCGTCACCGCCTCCACTGGCACGCCGAACACCTCGGCGGCGGTCGCGCGGTGCACGTCCAGGCCCTGCTCGAAGGCGCGCAGCAGGCCGGGGTCGCCGCTGATGTGCGCCATGATGCGCAGCTCGATCTGCGAGTAGTCGGCGCTCAGGATCACGTGCCCCGGCGGCGCGACGAAGGCCTCGCGGATGCGCCGGCCCTCGGGCGTGCGGATCGGGATGTTCTGCAGATTGGGCTCGTTGCTCGCCAGCCGCCCCGTCACCGCGACGGCCTGCGCGTAGCTCGTGTGCACGCGGCCGGTGGCGGGGTTGACCATCTGCGGCAGCTTGTCGGTGTAGGTGCCCTTGAGCTTGGCCAGGCTGCGGTGCTCGAGGATCTTGGCCGGCAGCGGGTAGTCGGCGGCCAGTTCGGTCAGCACGTCCTCGTCGGTCGAGGGCGCGCCGCTGGCCGTCTTCTTCCTCACCGGCAGGCCGAGCTTGCCGAACAGCACGTCGCCGATCTGCTTCGGGCTGCCGAGGTTGAACGGCTGGCCCGCGAGCTCGTAGGCCTCGCGCTCGAGCGCGACGAGGCGCTCGGCGAGTTCGCGGCTCTGCTGCGCCAGCAGCCTCACGTCGATCAGCACGCCGTGGCGCTCGATGCGCGCGAGGATCGCGCTGACCGGCATCTCGATGTCCTGGTACACGCGCCGCAGCCCCGGCTCGGCCTCGAGGCGCGGCCACAGCACGCGGTGCACGTGCAGCGCCATCTCGCTGTCCTCGCCCGAGTACTCGGTGGCGCGCTGCACGTCGACCTGCGAGAACGGGATCTGGTTCGCGCCCTTGCCGCACAGGTCCTCGTAGCTCAACCCCTTGCGGTGCAGGTGCCGTTCGGCGAGCTTTTCCAGGCTGTGGCCGAGGTGCGCCTCGAGCACGTAGCTCTCGAGCAGCGTGTCGTGCGCGACGCCGGCCAGCGCGATGCCGTGGTTCGCGAACACGTGCGTGTCGTACTTCAGGTGCTGGCCCATCTTGGCCGCCTTCGGGTCCTCGAGCCAGGGCTTGAGCCGTGCCAGCACGTCGGCCAGCGGCAGCTGCGCCGGCGCGTCGGCGTAGTCGTGGGCGAGCGGCACGTAGGCCGCCTCGCCCGGCGTCACCGCGAAGCTGACGCCGACGATGCGCGCGCGCATGGGGTCGAGCGAGTCGGTCTCGGTGTCGAGCGCGACGAGCTCGGCGTCGGCGATGCGCTGCATCCAGTGTTCGAGCCGCTCCCACGTCAGCACCGTCTCGTAGTGGCGCGCGAGCGCAGCCGCGGCGTCGCCGGCCGCCGCCGGCGCGGCTGCGGGCGCGCCGCCGAGCGCTTCTTCCAGCTCGCGCTTCCACGTGCGGAAGCCGTAGCGGTTGAAGAAGTCGAGCAGGCCCTCGCGGTCGACGTCGCGCAGCGCGAGCGCGTCGAGCGAGGGCCAGCCGGGCACCGCGCCCGACAGGTCGCAGTCGGTGGCCACCGTGACCAGGCGCCTGCCCTGCGGCAGCCAGTCGAGCGCCTTCTTCAGGTTCTCGCCGGCGGCGCCCTTGATCGTGTCGGCGGCGGCGATCACGCCGTCGAGCGAGCCGTGCTCGGCGATCCACTTGGCCGCCGTCTTCGGGCCGACCTTCTCGACGCCGGGCACGTTGTCGACCGCGTCGCCGACCAGCGTCAGGTAGTCGACGATGCGCCCGGGCGGCACGCCGAACTTGGCCGTCACGGCGTCGACGTCGAGCGTCTCGTTGCTCATCGTGTTGACCAGCGTGACCTGCGGCGTCACGAGCTGCGCGAGGTCCTTGTCGCCGGTCGAGATCACGACGCGGTGCCCCGTCTCGGCGGCGCGTCGCGCGAGCGTGCCGATCGTGTCGTCGGCCTCGATGCCGCCCACCTCGAGCACCGGCCAGCCGAGCAGGCGCACGACCTCGTGGATCGGCCCGATCTGCTGCGCCAGCGGCTCGGGCATCGGCGCGCGGTGCGCCTTGTACTCGGGGTACCACGCGTCGCGGAACGTGGGGCCCTTGGCATCGAACACGCAGGCCGCGTGCGCGGCCGGGATCTGCTCGCGCAGCCGCTTGAGCATCGCGATGAAGCCGTGGATCGCGCCGGTCGGGAAGCCGTCGGGCGCGGTCAGGTTCGGCATCGCGTGGTACGCGCGGTACAGGTAGCTCGAGCCGTCGACCAGCAGCAGCGTGTCATTCGTCATGCCGGCATGGTACGGCGGCAGGCGCCGCGGGCCGCGCCGATAGAATCGTGCGCATGTCCAGGTGCCGCGCCGCCCTCCTCGCAGTGACGTGCGCCGCCGGCGCGGTGCACGCGGCGACGCCGCGGGCCGCGGCACCGCAGCCCGCGGCGGGGGTGGCCGAGCCGCAGGTGCGCGCGACGGTGGTCGAGGACGACGGCGCGCGCGTCGAGGAACTGCGCGTGCGCGGCCAGGTGCAGCAGATCACGGTGCACACCAAGGGCGAGCGCGGCAGCACCTACCACGTCGTGCCTGCCGACGGCGCGCGCGACATGAGCCCCGGCCCCGCGTCGGGGCGCGGCGCCGCCGGCCAGCGCGTGTGGACGATCCTGCGGTTCTGAAATGGCGGTCTTCACCGAGGTCTCGCTCGACGAGGCGCGCGCGTTCGTCGCGCGCCTGGACGTCGGCGCGCTGACGGCGCTGCGCGGCATCACGGCCGGCATCGAGAACACCAACTACTTCGTCACGACCGACCGCGGGGAGTGGGTGCTGACGGTCTTCGAGCGGCTGACGTTCGAGCAACTGCCGTTCTACCTGCACCTGATGAAGCACCTCGCGCGCAGGGGCATCCCGGTGCCCGAGCCGCGCGCCGACGCCCGCGGCGAGATCCTGCACACGCTCAAGGGCAAGCCGGCGGCGCTGGTCGACAAGCTCGCCGGCGGCCACCAGCTCGCGCCCGACGACCACCACTGCGCACAGGTCGGCGAGATGCTCGCGCGCATGCACCTGGCCGGGCTCGACTACCCGCGCCGGCAGCCGAACCTGCGCGGGCTGGCGTGGTGGGCCGAGACGGTGCCCGTCGTGCTGCCCTTCGTCGACGACGCGCAGCGCGCGCTGCTGACCGGCGAACTCGCGTTCCAGCAGGAGCTCGCCGCGTCGCCGGCGTACGCGGCGCTGCCGCGCGGGCCGGTCCACGCCGACCTGTTCCGCGACAACGTGATGTTCGACGGCCTGCCCGGCCGCGAGCGGCTGACCGGCTTCTTCGACTTCTACTTCGCCGGCGTCGACGCTTTCCTGTTCGACCTCGCGGTGTGCCTGAACGACTGGTGCGTCGACCTCGCGAGCGGGCGCGGCATCGACGAGCGCGCCGCCGTCTTCGTCGCCGCCTACGAGCGCGTGCGCCCGCTGACCGGCGGCGAGCGGCGGCTGATGCCGGCGCTGCTGCGCGCCGCCGCGCTGCGCTTCTGGCTGTCGCGCCTGTGGGACCTGCACCTGCCGCGCGACGCGAGCCTGCTCAAGCCGCACGACCCGACGCACTTCGAGCGCGTGCTGCGCGCTCGCCTCGCGGCGCCGTGGCACCCGCCGGCGGCGTAGCGATGGCACTGCGCCTGCACACCGTCGCGCCGCGCCACGGCATCGCGTGGCTGAAGGCGGCCTTCGGCACCTATGCGCGCCGGCCGCTCGGGCTGACGATGCTGTTCGTCGTCTTCCTGTTCGGCGCCATCCTCGTGCTCGCGCTGCCCTACGTCGGCCAGATCGTCGTGATGGGTGCGCTGCCGCTGCTGTCGCTGGGCTACATGGTCGCCACGCGGGCCGTGCTCGGCGGCGGCGCCGCGCACCCGGGACACCTGGTCGAGGCCTTGCGGGGCGACACGCGCCAGCGCGCGGCGCTGCTGCAGCTGTGCGCGCTGTACGCGCTGGCCACCGTCGTGATCCTGCTGCTCGCCGACGCCGTCGACGGCGGGCGCTTCGAGCGCGTGCAGCTGCTGCTGGCCACGCCCGACCGCACCGAGACCGAGAACACCGAGCTCGACGCCCTGTTCGCCGACGACCGCCTGGCCTGGGGCCTCGTCGTGCGCTTCGGTCTCGCCGCGCTGCTGGCGATCCCGTTCTGGCACGCGCCGGCGCTGGTGCACTGGGGCGGGCAGGGCGTGATGCAGTCGCTGTTCTCGAGCACGCTGGCGGTGTGGCGCAACCGCGGCGCGATGACGCTGTACGTCGTCGCGTGGGTTGGCCTGATCGCGCTGTTCAGCGCCGCCGTCGGCGCGCTGTTCGGGCTGCTCGGCACCGGCCAGCTCGCCGGCGTCGTCGCGCTGCCGGCGGGGCTGATGTTCACCTGCATGTTCTACGTGTCGCT
>JBBION010000202.1:0-5963 GCA_037443345.1 Rubrivivax sp.
GCCATCGCGGCGAGCGCGGCGTAGCGCTCGCGCCGCGCCCACGCCTCGACGCTGTTGCCGGCGGCCGGCCGCGTCGTCAGGCGCGTCGCGACGAAGCGCACCGGCAGGCCGGCTGCGGCCCAGCGGCGGCACTGCCGCTGCACGTGATCGAGCCAGGCGTCGGCCTGCGGCTGCAGGCCGTGATGCACGTGCAGCACGACGACCTGCACGCCCAGCGCTGTCGCCGCGTGCACCGTCGCGTGCAGCAGCGCCGTGGAGTCGCTGCCGCCGCTGGCGGCGACGGCGACGACCGGCGGGGCTTCAGCGCTCCTTCGTGTCGCTGAAGCGGCCATACGACTGCAGGCGCTCGTGACGGCGCTGCAGCAGGTCCTTGGTCTTCAGGTCCGAGACCTGGCGCAGCGCCTCGCCGAGCGCACGCTTCAGGCTCGCGGCCATCGCCTTCGGGTCGCGGTGCGCGCCGCCGACCGGCTCGTTGACGATCTTGTCGACCAGCCCGAGCGCCTTGAGCCGGTGGGCCGTGATGCCCAGCGCCTCGGCGGCGTCGGACGCGCGCTCGGCCGTCTTCCACAGGATCGACGCACAGCCCTCGGGCGAGATCACCGAGTACACGGAGTACTGCAGCATCAGCACCTGGTCGGCGACGCTGATCGCCAGCGCGCCGCCCGAGCCGCCCTCGCCGATGATCGTCGTGACGATGGGCACCTCGAGCTGCGCCATCTCGAAGATGTTGCGCCCGATGGCCTCGCTCTGCCCGCGCTCCTCGGCGCCGATGCCCGGATAGGCTCCCGGCGTGTCGACGAACGTGAACACCGGCAGGCCGAACTTCTCGGCCAGCTTCATCAGCCGCAGCGCCTTGCGGTAGCCCTCGGGGCGGCTCATGCCGAAGTTGCGCGCGGTGCGCTCCTTCGTGTCGCGGCCCTTCTGGTGGCCCAGCACCATGCACGCCTGGCCGTTGAAGCGCGCCAGCCCGCCGACGATCGAGAGGTCGTCGGCGAAGGTGCGGTCGCCGTGCAACTCGTGGAAGTCGGTGAAGATCTCGGCGACGTAGTCGAGCGTGTAAGGACGCTGCGGGTGGCGGGCGATCTGCGTGACCTGCCACGGCGTCAGCGTGCCGTAGATCTCCTTCGTCAGCTGCAGGCTCTTCTTGTCGAGGCGGTCGATCTCCTCGGAGATGTCGACCGCCGACTCGTTCTGCACGAAGCGCAGCTCCTCGATCTTCTTCTCGAGTTCGGCGATCGGCTGCTCGAAGTCCAGGAAATGGCGTCGGCTCATCGAGTCGGTCCTCCGAAATGTCGTCAGTAATCGACCGGCACCGGGTCGAGGCTGCGCCAAACGTACCACGTCGCGACCGAGCGGAACGGGGCCCAGGCCTCGCCGACCTCGCGCGCCTCGGCGCGCGTGACCGGCTCGCCGCTGAAGTAGTTGACGCTGATGCCGCGCAGCAGCCCGAGGTCGTCCAGCGGCAGCACGTTCGGGCGCAGCAGGTGGAAGATCAGGAACATCTCGGCCGTCCAGCGGCCGATGCCGCGGATGGCCACCAGCTCGTCGATGATGGCCTCGTCGTCCATCGCCGGCCAGTCGTCGACGTGCACGGTGCGCTCGACGAAGTGCGTCGCGAGGTCGCGCACGTAGTCGGCCTTGCGCGCCGACAGGCCCGACGCGCGCAGGTCGTCGACGCCGAGCGCGAGCACGCGCCGCGGGTCGAACGCGGTGCCGCCGTCGACGGCGGCGAGCAGCCGATCCCACACCGACTGCGCCGCCTTGACCGAGATCTGCTGGCCGACGATCGAGCGCGCCAGCGTCGTGAAGGCGTCGCCGCGGCTGCACAGCCGCGCCTGGCCGAAGCGCGGGATCAGCTTGCGCATCACGCGGTCGCGCCGGGCCAGGTGCTTGCAGGCGTCGTCCCAGTAGTCGGGCGTCACGGCCATGGCCGGCGTCGCTGCCATCGTGTTCAGGCCCTGACCCAGGTCGTGCCCTGCGGGCCGTCCTTGAGCACGACGCCCTGCGCGGCGAGCTCGTCGCGGATGCGGTCGGCGAGCGCGAAGTCGCGCGCCTTCTTGGCCTGCGCGCGCTCGGCGATGCGCTGCTCGATCGCGGTGGCATCGTTGCCGGCGCCGCCCTGCAGATACGCGCGCGGCACCTGCTGCAGGATGCCCAGCGTCGCGCCGAGCGCCTTGAGCTGCGCCGCGGCGGCACCGGCGCGGGTGCGGTTGACCTCGCCGGCCAGTTCGAACAGCACGGCCAGCGCCGCCGGCGTGTTGAAGTCGTCGTTCATCGCGGCGCGAAACGCCGCCGGCGCCGGCTGCGACCAGTCGAGCGCCGTCGCGTCCGGCGCGACCGCGTCGAGCGCGGTGTACAGGCGCCGCAGCGCGTGGCGCGCGTCGTCGAGGTGCGCGTCGCTGAAGTTGAACGGGCTGCGGTAGTGCGTGCGCAGCATGAAGAAGCGCAGCGTCTCGCCGTCGGTCGACTTCAGCACGTCGCGGATCGTGAAGAAGTTGCCCAGCGACTTGGACATCTTCTCGTTGTCGACGGCGAGGAAGCCGTTGTGCATCCACAGCCGCGCAAACGGCTTGCCGCTGGCCCCTTCGCTCTGCGCGATCTCGTTCTCGTGGTGCGGGAACTGCAGGTCCAGGCCGCCGCCGTGGATGTCGAACGTCTCGCCGAGCAGCGCGCAGCTCATCGCCGAGCACTCGATGTGCCAGCCGGGACGCCCGGCGCCGAACGGGCTCGCGTACTTCGCGTCGTCGGGCTCGTCGGCCTTGGCCGCCTTCCACAGCACGAAGTCGAGCGGGTCGTCCTTGCCCTCGTGAACGGCGACGCGCTCGCCGGCGCGCAGTTCGTCGAGCGACTTGCCCGACAGCTTGCCGTAGCCCGCGAACTTGCGCACCGCGTAGTTGACGTCGCCGCCCGGCGCGCGGTACGCGTAGCCCTTGCGCTCGAGCGTGCCGATCATCGCGAGCATCTGCGGCACGTAGTCGGTCGCGCGCGGCTCGTGCGTCGGCGGCAGCAGGCCGATCGCGCCGATGTCGGCGTGCATCGCGGCGATCATCTCGTCGGTGAGCTGGCGGATCGGGATGCCGCGCTCGAGCGCGCGCTTGATGATCTTGTCGTCGATGTCGGTGATGTTGCGCACGTAGGTCACGTCGTGGCCGAGCGTGCGCAGCCAGCGGTAGACGACGTCGAACGCCGTCATCATCCGCGCGTGCCCCATGTGGCACAGGTCGTAGACCGTCATGCCGCACACGTACATGCGCACCTTGCCGGGCTCGAACGGGGCGAACGTCTCGACCGCGCGGGTCAGCGAGTTGTGGATGCGCAGCGTCATTCGCGGGGCGGTGAAAGCGAACGGCCTCCTGAACAAGGCTGTCGTCGGAGGCCGCTCGTTAGAATCAGATCAGTATAGCGGCGCGTCCGCGCGGCTTGGGAGTCGGTTTCCGATGAAGGCAGTGATCACGACCGCGGTGCTGATGGCCGCGCTGGCCATGGCGCCGGCATGGGCGCAGAAGGTGAAGCTGGCGACGACGATGGGCGACATCGTCGTCGAGCTCGACGCCGCGAAGGCGCCGAAGACGGTCGACAACTTCGTGCAGTACGTGAAGGCCGGGCACTACGACGGCACCGTGTTCCACCGCGTGATCCCGAACTTCATGATCCAGGGCGGCGGCTTCACGCCCGACATGGCGCAGAAGGCCACGCGCGCGCCGATCCCGCTCGAGAGCCGCAACGGCCTGTCGAACGTGCGCGGCACGCTGGCGATGGCGCGCACCGCGGTGCCCGACTCGGCGACCGCGCAGTTCTTCATCAACGTCGTCGACAACGCCTTCCTCGACCAGCCCAACTCGCGCGACGGCGCGGGCTACGCGGTGTTCGGCAAGGTCGTCGCCGGCATGGACGTCGTCGACAAGATCCGGGCCGTGCCCACCGGCAACCGCGGCCCGCACCAGAACGTCCCCCTGCAACCCGTGGTCATCACCAAGGCCACCCTGGAGAACTGAGATGACCAAGACCGTCGAGATGACGACCAGCGCCGGCACGATCCGCCTCGAGCTCGACGACGAGAAGGCGCCGCAGTCGGTGGCCAACTTCGTCGACTACGTCAACAAGGGCCACTACGACGGCACCGTGTTCCACCGCGTGATCAAGGGCTTCATGGTCCAGGGCGGCGGCTTCACGCCGGGCATGACGCAGAAGCCCACCGGCGCGCCGATCGCCAACGAGGCCGGCAACGGGCTGAAGAACGAGCGCTACACGATCGCGATGGCGCGCACCTCGGCGCCACACTCGGCCACCGCGCAGTTCTTCATCAACACGGTCGACAACGACTTCCTCAACTTCAAGTCGGAGACGCCGCAGGGCTGGGGCTACACCGTGTTTGGCAAGGTCGTCGCCGGCACCGAGGTCGTCGACGCGATCGAGGGCGTCAAGACGGGCCGCCGCGGCATGCACGACGACGTGCCGCTGGAGGACGTCGTGATCCACAAGGCCACCGTCGCCGGCTGAGCCCATGCAGCCGGGCTGGCAGCTGCCGAGCCTGTTCGAGCTGTCGGCGTCGCCGCACTGGCAGGCGATCGAGTTCATCTCCGACCTGCACCTGTCGGACGCCGGCTCGCCGACGTTCGCCGCGTGGGCCGACTACATGCGCCGCACGAAGGCCGACGCGGTGTTCATCCTGGGCGACCTGTTCGAAGCCTGGGTAGGCGACGACGCCCGCGGCGAGCCGTTCGAGGCGGCGTGCATGGACGTGCTCGTCGACACCAGCAGCCGCCGGCAGGTCGGCTTCATGGTCGGCAACCGCGACTTCCTCGTCGGCGCGGCGACGCTGCGCGACGCCGGCGCGATCGCGCTGCGCGACCCCACGCTGCTGACCGCGTTCGGCCAGCGCGTGCTGCTGACGCACGGCGACCTGCTGTGCCTCGACGACGTCGAGTACCAGCGCTTTCGCGCGCAGGCGCGCAGCGACGCGTGGCGCGCGGCGGCGCTGGCGATGCCGATCGCGCAGCGCCGCGCCGTCGCACGCCAGATGCGCGACGCGAGCCAGCAGCGCCAGCAGGCCCCCGACGCCGCGCCGTGGACCGACGTCGACCCCGGTGCGGCCGTGGCGTGGCTGCACGCGGCGGGCAGCCATCACCTGGTACACGGGCACACGCACCGGCCGGGCGACGAGGAACTTGCCCCCGGCTACTGGCGCCACGTGCTCAGCGACTGGGACGCCGAGGCGCATCCGCCGCGCGGCGAGGTGCTGCGCCTGACGCGTGCCGGATTCGGCCGGCACCCGCTGCGCCACGGATGATCGGACGCCTGCTGCAAGGCTGGCGCCGGCGCCGCGAGCAGCGGGCGCTGGCGCGGCGCGAGATCCCCGACGCGCTGTGGCAGCGCACGCTGCGGCGCTACCCCTTCCTCGCGCGACGCAGCGACGCCGACCTCGCCGAGCTGCGGCGCCTGGCCAGTCTGTTCCTCGACCGCAAGGAGTTCAGCGGCGCCGGCGGCTTCGTCGTCGACGACGACACCGCGGTCGCCGTGGCCGTGCAGGCCTGCCTGCCGGTGCTGCGGCTCGGGCTGGCGGCCTACGACGGGTTCGTCGGCATCGTGATCCACCCGGCGCCGGTCGTCGCGCCGCGCGCGGTGACGGACGAGGTCGGCGTCGTGCACCAGTACGACGAGGTGCTCGCCGGCGAGGCGATGGAAGGCGGCCCCGTGATGCTCAGCTGGGCCGACGTGCGCGACGCCGGCGCCACCGCCGGCGAGGGCTACAACGTCGTGATCCACGAGTTCGCGCACGTCATCGACATGATCGACGGCGAGGCCGACGGCATGCCGCCGCTGCCCGACGCCAAGGCGATGGCGCACTGGAGCGGCGTGATGCAGTACGAGTACGACCGCTTCTGCGAGCGCGTGGCCTGCGGCCACGACACCGTGCTCGACCCCTACGGCGCCGAGGCGCCGGGCGAGTTCTTCGCCGTCGC
>JBBION010000203.1:0-5933 GCA_037443345.1 Rubrivivax sp.
CCGGCCCGGCAGCGCCGCGAGCAGCGGCAGCACGCGCAGCGCATTGGCCGTCGTCACCGCCGCGACGTGCTCCGCGCCGCAGCCGCGCAGCCGCGCCAGCTCGGCGGCGATGCGCGGCAGCTCGGCCGGCTCGTTGCGCGCGGCATGGCCCGCCGCACGCTGCGCCGCGGTGCGGTACAGCCACTGCGGCGGGATGTCGGGCGCGTCGGTCTCGACGACGAGCGCCGTCTCGGGCAGCGTCGCCGCAAGTTCGCGGATGCGCAGCGCGCGATCGAAGGTCATCGCGCCGCCGAAGCCGAGCGCGAACCCGCGCTCGACGAAGGCCAGCGCCTGCACGCGGCTGCCGTTGAACGCGTGCGCGACGCCGCCACGCACCTCGGTGCGCCGCAGTCCGGCGAGCAGCGCGTCGGCCGAGCGGCGCACGTGCAGGATCACGGGCAGGCCGGCGTCCCGCGCGAGATCGAGTTGCGCCCGGTAGAAGCGCGTCTCGCGCTCGCGCGCCGGGTCGTCGGGCGGCGGCGGCACGAAGTGGTCGAGGCCGATCTCGCCCACGGCGAGCAGGTGCGGGTCGTCGCGGTGGCGGTGCAGGTCCTCGCGCAGGCGCTCGAGGTCGTCGTCGGCGGCCTGCGGCACGTACAGCGGGTGGATGCCCAGCGCGTAGCCGAAGCCGTGCCGGTGCGCCAGCGAGCGCACCGCGTCGAAGCCCGCGACGTCGACGGCGGGCAGCACGCACTGCGCGACGCCGGCTGCGCGCGCGCGGGCGACCACCGCGTCGGTGTCGGCGCCGAATTCCGCCGCGTCGAGGTGGCAATGCGTATCAACCCAGCGCACTTCGGGGTAGGGCATGCCCCAGATGATGCACGACGGCACGCTGCGTGCTACCGTTGCCGTGAACCCTGGCTCTTCCGCACCCTCGCCATGAACGGACGCAAGCCAAGCCGCACGCCGCTGTACAGCCGCTCGCCCACGCGCACGCCGCCCGGCGAGTCCCGCACGTCGGCGCCGCCGGGTGCGTCGGCAGCGGCGGGGGCTGCCGGTGCGTCGGCCGAGGCCCGCGCCGCCCAGGCGACGTCGCCGCGGACCGCGGCACCGCGAGGTGCGCTGCGCGCGCGCCTGCAGCGCGTGCCGGCCTGGGGCTGGGCCGTGTTCGGCGCGCTGCTCGTCGCGCTGCCGGCCTGGGTCAGCGGCGGGCTGCGCCCGGGCGCACCGGCGCTCACCCAGCGCCAGATCGACGCGGCCGTGCTGCACGCGCTGACCACGCAGCCGCTGCCCTCGGCCGCGGCCAAGGCCTACGAGGCGGTGGCCCCGTCGGTGGTGCGCGTCATCGGCCGCCCGCACCCGCCCGGCGAGGGCGCGCCCGACGCGAAGGCCGGCGCCAGGAACGGCAGCGCGAAGCCGAAGACCGAAGACCAGGGCGAAGACGAGGACGGCGCGGCCGTGGGCTCGGGCGTCGTGATCGTCGACAGCGGCGTCATCCTGACCAACTTGCACGTCGTCGCCGGCTCGCGCCACATCGAGGTCGTGTTCGCCGACGGGCTCACGTCCGGCGCCTCGGTGATCAACGTCATGCCCGAGAACGACCTCGCCGTGCTGCGCGCGCACCGCATCCCCGACGACCTGAGGTCGGCCACGATGCGCAGCACCGCCGACCTCAAGCCCGGCGACCGCGTCACCGCCGTCGGCTTCCCGTTCGGCATCGGGCCGACGGTGTCGCACGGCGTCGTGTCGGGCCTCAAGCGCGAGTTCCGCTCGTCCGAGGGCGAACGGCTGCTGACCAACCTGATCCAGTTCGACGCGATGGCCAATCCGGGCAGTTCGGGCGGGCCGCTGGTGACCGACGACGGCGAAGTCGTCGGCATCGTCACCGCGATCTACAACCCGGTTCAGCAGCGCTTCTTCGTCGGCATCGGGTTTGCGGTGCCGATCGAGTCCGCGGCCGCCGGCGCCGGTCTGCCGCCCTTCTGACCGTCCCTCTCTGCGCCCTCCTCCTTCCTGCGACGAAAGGCCCCGATGACGCCCAACACCCTGAGCAGCCAGGCCGCCGAGACCGGCGCGCTGATGGAACGCGTGCTGTACGAAGTCAAGCGCGTCGTCGTCGGCCAGGACCGCTTCCTCGAGCGCGTGCTGGTCGCGATGCTCGCGCAGGGCCACCTGCTCGTCGAGGGCGTGCCGGGGCTGGCCAAGACGCTCACCGTCAAGACGCTGGCGCAGACGCTGCGTGGCCAGTTCAAGCGCATCCAGTTCACGCCCGACCTCGTGCCCGCCGACCTGGTCGGCACGCGCATCTACAACCAGAAGACGGGCGACTTCAGCACCACGCTGGGGCCCGTGTTCACCAACCTGCTGCTCGCCGACGAGATCAACCGCGCGCCGGCCAAGGTGCAGAGCGCGCTGCTCGAGGTCATGCAGGAGCGCCAGGTCACGATCGCCGGCGAGACGCACAAGGTGCCCGAACCCTTCCTCGTGATGGCCACGCAGAACCCGATCGAGACCGAGGGCACCTACCCGCTGCCCGAGGCGCAGGTCGACCGCTTCATGATGAAGGTGCTCGTCGGCTACCCGACCGAGGACGAGGAGTTCGTCATCGTCGACCGCGTCACGGGCCCGAGGATCGACGTCGTGCCGGTGTGCGACACGGCGCAGCTGCAGCAGCTGCAGCGCGACTGCCGCAAGGTCTACGTCGACCCGTCGCTGGTGCAGTACGCGGTCAAGCTGGTGGCGGCCACGCGCGAGCCGGCCAAGGTGGGGCTGGGCGACCTGCAGAAGTACGTCACCTTCGGCGCCAGCCCGCGCGCGACGATCGGCCTCATCGAGGGCGGCCGTGCGCTCGCGTTCCTGCGCGGGCGCGGCTACATGCTGCCCGAGGACGTGCTCGACATCGTGCCCGACGTGCTGCGCCACCGGCTGTCGCTGAGCTACGAGGCGCTGGCCGACGGGCTCGACGCCGACACGCTGGTGATGAAGATCATGCAGAAGGTGCCCGCGCCCGAGCGCCCGCTGGAAAAGCATGTCCAGGTCGCCGCCTGAGGCCGCGCCGGGCGCGCGCGCGGCCGGCCGCGCCGAGGCGTTGCTGCATCGCCTCGACTGGACCGTGCTGCGCAAGCTCGACGGCGCGCTGCAGGGCGACTACCGCAGCCTGTTCCGCGGCGTCGGGCTCGACTTGGCCGACCTGCGCGAGTACCACCACCACGACGACCCGCGCCACATCGACTGGAACGTCACCGCGCGGCTGCAGGTGCCGCACGTGCGCCAGTACACCGAGGACCGCGACGTCACCGCGTGGTTCCTGCTCGACCTCAGCCCGTCGGCGGGCTTCGGCTCGAACCGCAGCAAGCTCGACGTCGCCGTCGAGTTCACCGCCGTGCTCGCCCGGCTGCTGACGCGCCGCGCCAACCGCGTCGGCGCGCTGCTGTACGGCGACCGCGTCGACACCGTCGTGCCCGCGCGCAGCGGGCGCGCGCAGGTGCTGCAGCTGCTGCACCGGCTGCTGCACCGCCCGGCGGCGCGCCCGATGCCCGGCGGCACGCAGCTCGCGGTGCTGCTGCGCCAGGCGCTGGACACGATCCGCCGCCGCTCGATCGTGTTCGTCGTCTCCGACTTCATCAGCGCGCCGGGCTGGGACGCGCCGCTGGGCCGGCTCGCCACGCGCCACGAGGTCATCGCCGTGCGGCTGTACGACCCGCTCGAGATGGACCTGCCCGACCTCGGCCTGCTCGTGATGCAGGACCCGGAGACCGGCGAGCAGGTCGTCGTCGACACGCAGGCGCGGGGCTTTCGCCACCGCTTCGCCACCGCCGCGCGCCGGCGCGAGGCCGAGCTGCGCGAAGGCCTGGCGCGCGCCGGCGTCGACACGATCGAACTCGCCACCGACGACGACCTCGCGGCGACGCTGGCGCGCTTCGTCCAGCTGCGCAAGCGCCGCACGCAACTGGCCGCCGGCGGCGCGCTGCCGGCGCACCTCGTCGCCTGACCCTCCAAGGAGACCGAGCCATGTCGTTCCTGTGGCCCACGATGCTCTGGAGCCTGCTGCTGGTGCCGCTGCTCGTGCTCGTGTACCTGTGGCTGCTCAAGCGGCGCAAGAAGGTCGCGCTGCCGTACGCCAACCTCGCGCTCGTCAAGGAGGCGATGGGCAAGGGCGTCGGCTGGCGCCGCCACGTGCCGCCCGCGCTGCTGCTGCTCGCGATCACGGCGATGCTGTTCGCCACCTCGCGGCCCACCGCGGTCGTCACGCTGCCGCTGGCCGAGCAGACCATCGTGCTGGCGATGGACGTCTCGGGCAGCATGCGCGCCACCGACGTGCAGCCCAACCGCCTCGAGGCGATGCAGGCCGCCGGCAAGGCCTTCCTGACCGACCTGCCGCGCAACGTGCGCGTGGGCGTCGTCAGCTTCGCCGGCACGGCGGCCATCGTGCAGCCGCCCACGTTCAGCCGCGAGGACGTCGTCGCCGCGATCGACCGCTTCCAGTTGCAGCGCGCCACCGCGATCGGCAGCGGCCTGATCCTGTCGCTGGCGGCGATGTTCCCCGATGCCGGCATCGACCTCAGCCAGATCACGGGCCAGCGCAACATGCCGGCGCCGCTGGGCGCCGAGCCGAAGACGCCGAAGGAGTTCACGCCGGTCGAGCCCGGCTCGTACGCGTCGGGCGCGATCATCCTGCTCACCGACGGCCAGCGCACCACCGGCCCCGACCCGCTCGAGGCCGCGCAGATGGCCGCGCAGCGCGGCGTCAAGGTCTACACCGTGGGCATCGGCACCAAGGAGGGCGACACGATCGGCTTCGAGGGCTGGACGATGCGCGTGCGCCTCGACGAGGAGACGCTCAAGCAGATCTCGCAGATCACGCGCGCCGAGTACTACTACGCCGGCACCGCCGAGGACCTGCGGAAGGTCTACGAGAACCTGTCGACGCGCATGGTGATGGAGAAGAAGGAGACCGAGGTCAGCGGCCTGTTCGCCGCGCTCGGCGCCGTGCTGACGCTGCTGGCCGCCGGCCTGTCGATCGTCTGGTTCAACAGGGTGATGTGACCCGGCCCGGCGCGCTGGACCGGTGCGCCGGTCCAGCCCACGAGGCGCGGCCTTCTGCTGCGCGGGGCCGATGGTCCGTTGCGAGCCGACCGTGGGGGCCGCGTGCGGACGTCGACCCGTCGCGCTCTCTGCACGCCCGCTGAGCTTGCCCAGGTGTCCACCGTCACCGTGCACTCCACCGCGGGCAGCCTGCACGCGCATGCAGTGCGCAAGCGGGGGAACGGCGCGTGGCGTGGGCGTGCGGGCGCAGGCCCCGTTCGCGCTCGCCACCCAACGCGGCAGGGCACCACGGCGCAGACCGCACGACGGTGGCAGCGCGACGACGGTGCCGCGCGAGCGCGGGCCGGAGAAGGCATGCCCGCGCCGCGCGCCACCCGTCGCAGGCCGACGCTGGCCGGCAGCCGCTGAGGCCGTCTGCGAACCCGGTGGCCAGATGCTCGAACGCGACCGTGCCCGCGCGACGCGCGGCCCTCTCACGCCTCGCCCGCGACGCGCCCCCCCACCAGCCGCACGGCACGCCCGCAGCGTGCCGCCAGCGCCGCGTCGTGCGTGACGACGACGAGCGCCATGCCGCGCTCGCGGCACTGGCCGAGCATCAGCTCGAACACGCCGTCGGCCGTCTCGCGGTCGAGGTTGCCGGTGGGCTCGTCGGCGAGCACGCAGGCGGGTTGCGTGACCAGCGCACGGGCCAGCGCCACGCGCTGGCGCTCGCCGCCCGACAGCTCCGACGGCCGGTGCTGCACGCGTAGGCCCAGCCCGACGCGCGCGAGCACCTCGCGCGCCGCGGCGCGCGCATCGGCCGGCGGCGTGCGGCGGATGCGCAGCGGCATCGCCACGTTGTCGAGCGCGCTGAACTCGGGCAGCAGGTGGTGGAACTGGTAGACGAAGCCGAGGTGCCGGTTGCGCCA
>JBBION010000204.1:0-5922 GCA_037443345.1 Rubrivivax sp.
CGCGTTCGAGCCGGCGCGCCTGGTGGCCACGGTGCGCATTGCCGCCAACGACCTGCAGCGCGACCTGCTGCTGCCGCGGCTGTTCGCGCGGCTGCAGGCCGCCGCGCCCGGGCTGACGCTGCACGTCGTGCCGTCGGAGGTGCCGAGCGTCGAGATGATTCGCGACGACGGCTGCCACCTCGTGATCTCGCCGCGCCCGCCCGAGGCCGGCGACATCGTGCACAAGCGCCTGTTCGAGGACGGCTACCGCGTGTTCTACGACGCGAGCCAGCGCGACGCGCCGGCCACGCGCGAGGACTACGAGCGCGCCGAGCACGTGACGGTGCTGCGCGAGTCCGGCCGCGCGCTCGACATCGACCGCGTGCTCGGCGCGGCGGGCGTGCAACGGCGCTTCGTCGTGCAGGTGTCCGACTTCGCCGGCGTGCGCCCTTTCCTGCGCGGCAGCCGGCGCCTCGCGACGCTGCCCGGCCTGCTGCGCGTGGACCTGCTGCGCGGGCTGGCGCACGCCGAGGTGCCGGTGGCCTGCCCGCCGATGCCGATGTACATGGTCTGGCACCTGCGCCACCAGACCGACCCGATGCACCAGTGGTTGCGCCGCGAGCTCGAGGCAGTGGTCGCGCCGGCGCTCGAGGCGGCGCGCGGCGCGTGAGGGTGGCTTCGGGCCGGCAGGCGCCACGCGAGCGCGATCGGCGTCGCGCCAGGACGCGTTGCGCGACCTGCGTCAGTCCGGCGCCGCGTGGCGCTCGCGGTACTCGCTCGGCGCGACGCCGGTGCCGCGCTTGAAGAAGCGGCTGAAGTACGCCGGGTCGTCGAAGCCGAGCTCGAAGGCCAGGCGGGACACCGGTGCCGCGACGTAGACCAGCCGCCGGCACGCCTCGCGCAGCAGGCGGTCGTGCACGACGGCCTGCGCATTCAGGCCGGTCTCGGCGCGTGCGAGGCGGTTCAGCCGCGCCGGCGACAGGCCCAGCTGCGACGCGTAGCGGCCGATCGGCCAGTGCTCGAGGTGATGGGCCTCGACGAGCGCCAGGAAGCGCGCGAACAGGGCGCGGTGCGGGCGCACGCGGTCGGCGCGCTCGACGCGCTGCACCTGCGCGGCCAGCTGCGCGAGCCGCCAGATCGCCGCGCGCGCGAGCCACACCGGCACCGGCGCGCCGGCCGTGCCGGGGGCGCGGAACTCGGCCAGCAGCGTCTCGAGCAGCGCCGCGGTGCGCTGCGCGTCGGGCGCCTGGGCGTCGAGCGCGAGCACGCGCGGCGCGGCGAACAGCGTGTGCAGCGCCTCGCCGGCGGCGGGCAGGTCACCCTCGACGAGCGAGCGCGGACTCATCGTCAGCACGAAGCCGTCGGTGTCGGGGGCGAAGCGGAACGCGTGCACGACGCCGGGCGGGATCACGATGGCCGCCGGGGCGTCGCAGCGCGTGTGCGATTCGTCCAAGTCCACGTCGGCGCGGCCGCGCTGCACCCACACCACCTGGTGCAAGCCGCGGTGCACGTGCGCGTCGATCTCCCAGTGGTACAGCCGGCTGCGCGAGGGGATCGGCTCGATGTGCAGCATCTCGCTGCCGTCCGGAACGGGGTCGCCCGGCTCGCCGTAGAGCGCGAAGGCGGGCACGCCGCGGCGCGCGCGCGGCGCCGCTGGCGGGTGGGGAGGCGGTCGGCGTGAGGCCGGTGCGGACGACATCGGGCGATTGTGGGGGACAGCCGGGCACGGGGTGTGCGAAGGGCTGCGCCAAAAGTGCAAGCACTGGCGCGGCTTCGTCCTCGCGCGCGGGCCCCTCGCACGCCTACAGTGACCGCAGCGCCGCAAGCCGCACGTCGACGGCCGGGCGCACGAGGAGACCGCGCATGTTCCGCTTCGACCCCTACTCGCCGGCGATCGACGCCGACCCGTTTCCCTTCTACCGCACGCTGCGCGACGAGCACCCTTGCTACTGGAGTCCCGAGGCGCAGATGTGGGTGCTGTCGCGCTACGCCGACATCGTCACCGCGCTGCAGGACTGGCAGACCTACTCTTCGGCCAAGGGCAACCTGATGACGGAGCTGCCCAACCGCGCCGGCGCGACGCTGGGCACGACCGACCCGCCGCGCCACGACCGCTTGCGCGCGCTGGTGCAGCACGCGTTCATGAAGCGCAACCTCGAGGCGCTCGCGCAGCCGATCCGCGACATCGCGCGCGAGACCGCCGCGCCGCTGGCCGGGCAGCGGCAGTTCGACTTCATCGAGGCCTTCTCGTCGAAGTTCACGGTGCGCGTGCTCTTCGCCGCGCTGGGCCTGCCCACCGCTCGCGAGGGTGGCGACGAGATGACGGTGCGCGACAAGGCGGTGCTGATGGTGCAGAGCGACCCAGCGACGCGCGCCAAGGGCCCTGAGCACATCGCAGCGTACCACTGGATGACCGACTACGCCGCCAAGGTCATCGCCGAGCGGCGCGCCAACCCGAGGAACGACCTGATCTCGCACTTCAGCATGGCCGAGATCGACGGCGACCGCCTCGACGAGCGCGAGGTGCTGCTGACGACGACGACGCTGATCATGGCCGGCATCGAGAGCCTGGGCGGCTTCATGGCCATGTTCGCGCTCAACCTCGCCGAGCACCCCGACGCGCGGCGCGACGTCGTCGCCGACCCGGCGCTGCTGCAGGAGGCGATCGAGGAGTCGCTGCGCTTCAACACGTCGGCGCAGCGCTTCCGCCGCTGCCTGCAGAAGGACGTCACGCTGCACGGCCGGACGATGCACGCCGGCGACTTCGTGTGCCTGGCCTACGGCTCGGGCAACCGTGACGAGCGCCAGTTCCCCGACGCCGACCGTTACGACATCCGCCGCAAGCCGCGCGGGCACCTGGGCTTCGGCGGCGGCGTGCATGCCTGTCTGGGCACGGCGATCGCGCGCATGGCGGTGAAGATCGCGTTCGACGAGTTCCACCAGGTCGTGCCCGAGTACCGCCGCGTGCAGGAGCAGCTGCCGTGGATGCCGTCGTCGACCTTCCGCAGCCCGATGCGGCTCGAGCTGGCCGTCCACTGAAGGGAGCGCCGCGATGGCGAACATCACTTTCGTCGAACCGTCGGGCCAGGCCGTCACGGTGGCCGTCACCGACGGCTGGAGCCTGATGCAAGGCGCGATGGCCGCCGGCGTCGAGGGCATCGTTGCCGAGTGCGGCGGCTCGTGCGCCTGCGCGACGTGCCACTGCTACGTCGACGAGGCGCGCGCGGCCGGCCTGCCGCCGCCGGAACAGGCCGAGCTCGACATGCTCGCCAACGTCGCCGCCGAGCGGCGTCCCACGAGCCGGCTGTCGTGCCAGATCAAGGCGTCGCCCGCGCTCGACGGGCTCGTGGTCACCTTGCCCCAGCGGCAGGAGTAGCGCGTGGCCGGCCACGTCGTCGTGATCGGCGCGGGCCAGACCGGCGTGCAGGCCGCCGAGGCGCTGCGCGCCGGCGGTTTCGACGGTGCGATCAGCCTCGTCGGCGACGAGCCGCACGCGCC
Organism: Rubrivivax sp.; assembly: GCA_037443345.1. Classification (GTDB taxonomy): domain Bacteria; phylum Pseudomonadota; class Gammaproteobacteria; order Burkholderiales; family Burkholderiaceae_C; genus Calidifontimicrobium. Next base: position 3,478 of record JBBION010000204.1, read on the forward strand.
GTACCACCGGCCGCCGCTGTCGAAGGCGTGGCTGGCCGGCGAGGCCGACGCCGCGCAGCTGACGATGCGGCTGCCCGAAGTGCTCGCACGCAAGGGCATCGAACTGCGCACCGGCACGACCATCACCGCGGTCGACCGCGCCGCGCGCACCGTCGCGCTGCGTGCGGCCGACGGCACGGCGTCGACGCTGAACTACACCGGCCTCGTGCTCGCGACCGGCGCGACGCCGCGCCGGCTCGCGGTGCGTGGCGCCGACACGGCGAACGCGTTCGTGCTGCGCACACGCGACGACGCGAGCGCGATCGCCGCCGCGCTCGACGACTGCGCAGCGCGCGGCCTGCCGCTGGTCGTCGTCGGAGGCGGGTTCATCGGCCTCGAAGTGGCGGCCACCGCGCGCAAGCGCGGCCTGGCCGTCACGGTGCTCGAGGCGATGCCGCGGTTGCTCGCCCGCGTCGGCGCGCCGATGCTGTCGGACTGGTACGCGGCGCTGCACCGCGCGCACGGTGTCGACCTCGTGCTCGGCGCCTCGGTGGCCGGGATCGACACCGAGGGAGGCCGGGCGGTCGCGGTGCGCACCGCCGACGGGCGGGGCTTCGAGGCCGGGGCGGTCGTGGTCGGCGTCGGCGTGCGCGCCAACGACTCGCTCGCGCGCGCGGCCGGCCTCGAATGCGACGGCGGCGTCGTCGTCGACGACTGTGCGCGCACCGCCGACCCCCTCGTCGTCGCCGCCGGCGACTGCACCGCGCGCCGTCTCGCCGACGGCACGCTGCTGCGGCTGGAGTCGGTGCACAACGCGACCGAGCAGGGCAAGTCCGCCGCCGCGGCGCTGCTCGGCCAGGCGCGACCGTTCACGGCCACGCCCTGGTTCTGGTCAGACCAGTACGACAGGAAGCTGCAGATGGCCGGCCTCGCGGCCGGCGCCGACCGCTGGGTCTGCCGTGGCGACCCGGCGGGCGGGTCGTTCACGGTGTTCCACTACCGCGGCGAGCGGCTGCTGGCGGCCGACTCGGTCAACGCGGCGCGCGACCACCTCGCGGTGCGCAAGCTGCTCGACGCCGGCGTGTCGCCGACGCCGGCGCAAGTCGCCGACACCGCGGTCGACCTCGCGGCGCTGGCGTCGCCCCGACGCTGAGCGCGCCGTTCGCGCGCCCGGCGTGTCGGCGTCATTCGGGTTCGATCTTCGCGGCGCGGATCACGTCGCCCCAGCGCTTGATCTCGCCGGTCAGCAGCGTCTGCAGCTCGACCGGCGAACTCGCGGCCAGGCGCATGCCGAGCTTGTCGCGCACCGACGGCGCGGCGATCGCGTCGCGCGTGGCCTTGTTCAGCGCGTCGATGACGGCCGGCGGCGTGCCCGCCGGCGCGGCGAGCGCGTTCCACGACGCGACGTCGTAGCCGGCGACGCCCGCCTGCGCGACGGTCGGCACGTCGGGCAGCGCGGCGTTGCGCTGGCTCGACGTGACGGCCAGCGCCTTGACGGCCCCGGCGCTGACCTGCGGCACCATCGGCCCGACGATCTCGAACGCGACGTCGATCTCGCCGGCGCGCAGCGCGGTCAGCACCGCGGGGCTGGCCTTGTACGGCACGACGAGCGCCTCGACGCCAGCCACCGTCTCGAACAGCTTGGCCGACAGGTGCTGCGTGCTGCCGATCGCGATCGTGCCGACGTTGAGCTTGCCCGGGTTGGCCTTCGCGAACGCGACCATGTCGGCGAGCGTCGCGAAGCGCGAGTTGGAAGGCACGAAGACGCCGAGGTCGAAGTAGCCGAGCGTGCCGATCGGCGCGAAGTCCTTGACCGGGTCGTACGGCAGTTTCTTGAACAGGCCGACGCTCACCGCGTTGCCGTTGCTCATCAGCAGCAGCGTGTGGCCGTCGGGCCGCGCCGATGTGACCGCCTGCGCGGCGACGATGCCGCCGGCGCTGGGCTTGTTGTCGATGACGACCGACTGGCCGAGCGTCGTGGCCATGTGCTCGCCGACCGCGCGTGCCGTCAGGTCGGCGATGCCACCCGGGCCGAACGGCACGACGATGGTGATCGGGCGCTCGGGAAAGCGCGCCTGTGCGCTTGCGACGTGCGGCAGCGCGGCCAGCGCCGGCAGCGCGGCGGCAGCGGTGACGAGGCGGCGGCGCGAGAGGGCGCGCGGTGTCGGACGGGTCATCGGTGTCTCCTGCGGTGGTCGGTCGGGGGTGGTGAATCTCAGCCGGCGACGAGCTGCTGCTCGAGCTGGTGCAGCACCCGGTAGCACGGCAGCACCTGCGCCACGCTGGCGTTGGGCTCGCGGCCCTCGCGGATCGCGGCGAAGAACTCGCGGTCCTGCAGCTCGATGCCGTTCATCGACACGTCGACGCGGCTGACGTCGATCTTCTCGTCCTTGCCGTTGAACAGGTCGTCATAGCGCGCGATGTAGGTGCCGGTGTCGCCGATGTAGCGGAAGAAGGTGCCCAGCG
>JBBION010000205.1:0-5885 GCA_037443345.1 Rubrivivax sp.
CGCCGGTGCCCGCTGGCGGCCGCCGCCGTCGCCGTCGCGGCCGCCGCTGACCGATCTGCGCTCGCCAGGACCGCCATGTGGCTTACCAACGGCAACGCGAGGAGGGCGCGGCGCTCGGCGCGGCGTCCGACCTGCACCGCCGCTTCTTCGGCCGCGCGCCCGACCGCGTCGAGCGCGCACGGCTCGAGACGCCGCGTGTGCTGGTCGAGCTCGGCGAACTGCGCGCGCTGGTGTACCGCGCGACGCGCGACGGCCGGCCGCGCCAGTACGTGCACTTCTTCGAGCGACCGCCACGGCTGCTCGCCGATGCGCACGGGCGGCAGCTCGTCATCGCGGGCGGGCGCTACCGCGTGACGCGGCGCGGCATCGAAGGGTAAAGGAGCACCGCCATGTCGCGTGCGCCGAAGTTCGAGGAAGTGGTGATCGTGAATCCGCACGATCCGAGATCAGGACAAGGAGCAACGCTCATGAGACTGAACGACGTGGGAGCACAGACGATGGGCTACTTCGCTCAGGATCCCGGCATGGCCGCGTACGCCGAGGTCGAACCGTTCGCCGGTCAGGGCTACGCCGAGGATCCCTACGGCGAGGATCCCTACGGTGAGTACGCCGAGGAGCCCTATGGGGAGGAACCCTACGGCGAAGAACCCTACGGCGAGTACGCCGAGGATCCGTACGGCGAGGACCCGTACGGCGAGGATCCGTACGGCGAGGACCCGTACGGCGAGGACCCGTACGGCGAGGAGCCCTATGGCGCCTACGCCGAGGATGCCTACGGCGCGTATGCCGAAGATCCCTACGGCTGGTACGGCGAAGACCCGTACGCCGGCTACGGCAGCTATGCCGAGCCCGTGGGCTACTACGCCGAGGACTTCCCGGTCGCGGGCTACGCCGGCGTCGATGGCTGGGGTTACGGCGAGATGCCCGAGATGGTCGGCTACGGCGAGGACCCGTATGGACGTGCCGGCTTCGCAGGCTACATCCGCGAGACGCCGCCGACCTGGAATCCGGGCTGCCCCGTGCCCACCAACGTCGCCGGCCTCGGCGGCTGGCAGGGCTACGCGGAAGACCCGTACGGGTTCGCAGGCTACGTCAGGCCGTCGAGCGTGAGCCCGGCCTGCGGCCAGGTCACGCCCAGCCCGTCGCCGGGCATGGCCGTGCCCGACACGTTCCGCCCGCTGTGGTAGGCCCACGGCAACGCATCGTCACCAGGAGGACACCGCCATGGCCGTCGTACAAGGCATTCGCGAGAAAGTACACCTGCCGCTCTACGACTCGGTCTCGATCGAGCCGCGCAAGCAGCTCGTCGACGTCGAGCGCTCGAGCACGCTGCGCTTCTTCGTCAACGTGCAGAATAAGACCAAGCTGGAGACCAACCTCCAGTCGGCGTCGCTGCTGCCGCACTACAACACCTTCGAGGCGCGCGCGATGCGCGTGGTCATCAGCGACCTGCCCCCCGAGTATCCGGGCGTCGACGACAAGGAGAAGGTCCTCGTCGAGGACGAGGGGCGTGCCGTCACCGACGACGACGGGAAGTCCTTCGACGACAACGGGAACGCAATCGACGGCGCGGGCATCACCGCGGACATCGAGATCGGCCTGGACAAGGCGATGGAACTGCTGTCCGAGGCGCGCGCGGCCGACGACAAGGAAGCCGCGCTCGACCTGGACGCCGATGGCGTCAAGGTGAGGAACGTCGCCGGCTCGGGCGAGGTCAGCGAGACCACGGTCGACAAGGTGATCGACGCCGGTGGCGCCGTGCGCTTCACCGTCAAGGAGCTCGAGTCGCTGATCGAGGGCCTGGAGAAGCGTGCCCCGCCGCGCGTGCAACTGCGCCCGAACGACGGCGCCGGCACGGTGGTGGGCAAGCTGATCTACAACACCGTCACCACGTTCTACGTCGGCGAGAAGGTGATGATCTCGATGCCGACCTGGTTCTTCCCGGGCGGCGCCGGCGAGTACTCGGGCACCGGCAAGTTCACCACCAACGGCGAGCCCTCGCCGCTGGCGACCTTCCGCTTCGCCGAGCCGATCTACATCGACCGCCAGCAGAACTTCCGCGTCGAGATCGAGATCCCCGAGTCCGAGGTGCTCAAGGAGCTGCAGAAGCTCTACGGCCCGCTGAGCATCTGGGTCGTGCTCGACGGCTACATGACGCGCGGCGTCCAGTAGACGACCCCCGACCGCGCGCAGGCCTGCCATGCCCACCCGTGTTGCCCGGGTCCGTGCCGCGCCGACGGCCGGCGAGCGCGCCGGCGCGCGCCACGTGATCCCCTACGACCACGCCGCCACCTTCAGGCTCGAGGGTCGCCCGGGCCGCGTGGTGCAGGATGTGATCAACGTCGGCCCCGACGGCGTCTTCGTCGCCACGGCGATCGGCTACGGCTTCGAGGAGGAGCGCGGCAGGCCGCTCGCGCTGGGCAGCGACGCCGCGGGCCTGCCGGGCGACATCGCGCTGGGCCAGTTGCCGCCCCATGCGCTGGTCGAGGGCGTGCGCGTCACGTCGCGCCACGAGGCCCTGTGGTTCGACGAGACGCAGCCCGGCCTCACGCTGCGCGACGAGCCGCTGTCGGGCACGCAGCTCGACCTGGTGCTGCAGCGCGTGCAGCCTGCACGCGGCGACCTGTCGTTCCTGTTCACGATGGCCGACAGCGCCAGCGGGCGCGAACTGCAGGACGAGCCGGCGTTGAGCCTCGCCTCGCTCGGTGCGGCCGACGGCCACCGGCCGTTCCGCCCGCTCGCCCAGCCGGTGCAGTTCCTGCCCCGCAGCACCGTGCGCATACAGGTCGAGGAGCGCGACTTCGACCGCCGGGGCACGCTGTTCATCGTGCTGTTCGGCCACAAGCTGCTGACCTCGTCGGTGTGCCCCGAGCCGATGCAGCGCGCGGTGCACGCCATGCTGTCGCCACCGCCGATCGACCAGATCGTTCCCTTCGACTACGTGGCGCGCGTCGAACTCGAGGGTCGCCCCGGCGCGCGCGTCGAGCGCGAGATCCCCGTCAGCGCCGAGGGCGCGTTCGTCGCCACCGCAATCGGCTACGGCCTGGCGCCCGAGGACCGGCGCGTGGCGGTCGACCTGGCCCAGCTGGCGCGCGTGCGCAGCGGCGGACTGGCCGTGCGCCTGCCGGTGGGGCCGGTGGCCGCGGGCGCGCCCTTCGACCTGAACCTGCTGCCGCTGCGTTGCCTGGACGCGAACGCGCTGCGCGACGGCTTCAGGATCAAGCCGGACTTCGTGCCGATGGTGCTGGCCGGCGGCCGCCTCGGCTCGTTCGCGTTCGGGCACCTGGACATGCTGTTCGAGACGCTGAACCGCGCCGAGGACGTGTCGTTCCGCTATGCGCTGCACGACACCGGCGTCGGCACCGACCTGCAGAACCAGCCGCTGCACAACATCGCCGGGCTCGGCAGCGCGGACGGCGAGCGGCCGTTCAAGCGCCTGACACCGGCGATGCAGCTGTTGCCGCGGGCGACGCTGCGCCTGACGGTGCAGGAGCACGTGGGGCGCGGCACGCTGTTCTTCGCGCTGCACGGCTTCAAGCGGCTCGACATCGGTGGTGGCGCCGTCGCGGCGGCGCGCGCGAGGCGGCCGTGAATGCCGTGCTCGAGGCGCGCGTCGTGGACGCCGCGGGCGCGTCGGCACCGGCGCGGCGCACGATCCCGTTCGACCACACGCTGCGATTCACGTTCGAGGAGCGCTACCAGCCGGGCGAGACGCTCCAGGGCCGCATTCAGATCAGCGTCGAGGCGCCCTTCGTCGCGCTGGGCCTCGGCTACGGATTCGTCTCCGCCGCCGGCGCGGTGGCGTTCGGGTTCCCGCCGGCGCCGCCCGCGCCCGACAACCCGCTCGCCTTTCGGGAGGCGTCGGCGCCGTCGCCGCGCGTGCTCGAGACGGCGCTCGACATGCTGGTCGCCCGGCTCGCGGCCGCCCCGAGCGGCGGGCTCACGCTGGGAGCGGTCCTGCGCAACGGCATCCGTGTCAATCCGCGCTACGTGGCCCAGCTGCTGCCGGCGCCCGGCGGCAAGCGGGGCTTCGACTTCGCCGCGCTCGGGCCGCGTCCGCCTGAAGACCTGTTCCAGGCCGTGCCCCCGCCGCCGAACCTGCAGTTCCTGTACGCGCTGCACGACCAGGGCAGCGGGCGCAGCTTCCAGAGCGAGCCGGTGCTCAGCACTGCGGGCCTAGGAGCGCCCGACGGCAAGCGGCCGTTCCGCCAGTTCGCCGCGCCGGTGGAGTTCGCGCCGCGCACGACGATCCGCGTGGACGTGACGCTGTTGCAGGACTTCGTCGGCGAGCTGCACTTCTCGCTGCACGGGTACAAGGTGCTCGGCACGCCGGGCACGCCCACCGACCTGGCGCGCGTCGCACGGCGTGCGCGGCGGCGCCGCGAGGGGTGATGCCGTGCTGCGCGCCAGTTCCGCGCCCGACAGCGCGCTCTGCGACACCCGGTGCGAGCGCTGCGACCAGGCCATCGACACGCGCCACTTCGACGTCTCGGGCTTCGCCGCGTTGCCCGCGCCGGGCCGCGAGGCGGTGCTCGCGCGCGTCGAGCTGGCGCCGCAGTACTGCGGGGTGCTCGAGTACTTCGCGCAGTACACCGACCAGCAGGCGCGCGACGGCGGTGCCGTCGAGACGCCGGGCCTGCGCTGGGTCATCCTGGTCAATCGCCAGGTGCTCGATCCGTACGTGTCGCTGGAGCACGTGGCCAACCCCTGGGGCTACGGCAGCTTCCCGCTGCGCATGCGCCTGCCCGAAGGCGCCACTGTCGAGTTCGTGGTGCGCCGCGCGCTGGCCAGCGCGGCGCTCGAGCCGATCGCCCGCGTCGGTGGCCGGCTGGCCGGTCGCTACTGGTACGACGCGAGCTTCGGCCAGCGCTCGCGGCGCAACGCCCATGGACCGTCGTGAACGCCCACCCGACGACACCCCACGGGTGCCGTTGCCTGCCGGCCGGTGCTGGCGCCCATCCGGCGCGCCCGGGGCTGCCTTGGTGCGCCCGGCACTGGCGCGTGAGCTGCAGCGCGTGCTCGACCGCTTCGCTGCCGAGGCCGGCGCGACGCCGCAGCGGCCGATCGATGTCGAGTTCCGACCCGGTGTCGTGGGCCACCACCGCGCGGGTCGCGCGGCAGACCTGTATGGCGTCGGCGGGGTGGGCCTGGACGAGTGGAAGCGGCGCTGGGACCGCGCGCTGCGCGCCGCGGCCCTTGCACCGTCGCCCGACGCGGCGCGCCTGCAGCTCGCGCGGGCGCGCGCCACGAACCTGGGCTGGCGCCTGTACCGAGCCTTGCTGCGACACGGCCGCTGGGCGCAGCCGTACGGCTACCCGGTTCAGCTCTTCGGCCCGTGGACGCGCGACGAGGGCCCTTGGCGCTTCATCAGCGACCGGCTGCTGCACGCGCACCGCGACCACATCCACGTCGCACTCTGATCGGAGGACCGCATGAAGACTCATCCGCTGGCGCTGCGCCGGCACGCGCTGCCGCTCGAGGATCCCGACTTCGCCGAGCCTGCCGCGCTGGCAGCGCCTCGCGCGTTCCTGATCTCGATGGGCGAGGGCATCGGACCGGGCGGGCTGCGTCAGGTGCGCCTGATCATGGTCGTGCCCGGGCGCGGCCCGTCGCACGGGCCGACGCCGCGCGAGCGCATGGCCGTGGACATGGCCCGACCCGGCGTGCCGCTGCGTGCGATCGCCGGCGACGTGCTGCGCGATGCGCACGGCCGCTTGTTCGAGCGCTGCGGCCACGACGCCCTGCGTCCCCTGGGCCGCGTGGTCGCCGGCGCCCAGGGGGAGCTCTACGAGGGCAGGGCGGTCGCCGACGTGGAAGACGCGATGCCAATCGAGGCGCCGCCGGCCGTCGAGCCGGATGCCGCGGGCACGCGCCGCGCACCGCGG
>JBBION010000206.1:0-5885 GCA_037443345.1 Rubrivivax sp.
CCGACAGCGTCGGCTTGTCGTACAGGTCGGCGCTGCACGCGGCCACGAGCGTGAGCGGCAGCGTCGCGTCGCGCTCGCGCAGCGCCTGCGCGACCTGCCAGCCGGCGCGGCCGCCGCCGACGATGACGACGCCGGGGTCGTGGCGGCCGCGGCCGACGGACGCCAGCGGGGCGACCGGCGCGGCGGCGCGCTGGACGGTGGACGCGACGTAGGGCTCGAACTCGGCCTTGGTCACGCCGCACAGCGGGCAGGCCCAGTCGTCGGGGATGTCGTCGTAGCGCGTGCCCGGCGGCAGGCCGCCGTCGGGGTCGCCCTGGGCTTCGTCGTACACGTAGCCGCAGGCGCGGCAGATGAACTGGCGGAACGCCGCGTCGCTGGCAGGCGGCAGCCGGGCCGTGGCAACGCTCATGCCGGCATCGCGGGCGTCGACAGCCGCGCGATCTCCTTGCGCAGGTGCTTGATCGCCGGCGTCACGATGGCGACGAAGTGGCTCTCGCGCACGCGGCGCTGCACCGGCGAGCTCATCAGGTAGCCGCGCGCGCCGGCGTGCAGCAGCGCCGACTGCGCGGCGCGCAGCGCCAGCTCGGCGCCATGCGCGCGTGCGTCGAGCACGTCGACGAAGAACTCGGGGTCGGTCTCGAACGGATGGCGCGCCAGCGCCATCACGCGTGCGGTCAGCGCGTCGAGCTCGGCCTGCAGCGCGTCGGGGCGATCGTCGAGGAAGCGGTTGACGTGGCCGAGCTGCGGCTCGACGGCCCACATCGAGTCGATCGCGCCTTGCGTGATGCCCACCGCCATGCCCGCCTGCAGCAGCACGAAGGCACCGCGGATGCGCGCGATGAAGGGGCGCGCCGGGTCGGCGAGCAGGCGGTCGGCGCCGACGCGGTAGTTCGACAGGCGCACGGCCCAGGTGTTGGTGCCTTCCATCGCCGAGAAGCTCGGGCAGTCGCGGCGCTCGACGCCGTCGGCGTCGCAGTGCACGAGGAACATCACCTCGTGCGGCGCGCCATCGCGCAGCACCGGCGTGCCGTCGGCGGCGACCACCGGCGCGACGACGCCGAAGTAGTGATCGTCGCCGAGGTTGCTGACCCACGGCAGCGTGCCGCTGACGCGGTAGCCGTCCCCGTCCGGCACCGCGCGCAGCAGGAACTGCTCGATGCCGGCGAAGGACTTCATCGGGTTGCTCATCCCGGTGGCGCCCATCGTCAGCGCGCGGCCGTGGCGGCGCAGCGTCTCGCCGCCGAGCGCCGGGTTGCCCGACTGCTCCATGTACAGCCCGCACACCATGTGGCACCAGGTCATGAAGCCGGTGGCGCCGCACACGCGCGAGACCTCGGCCATCGCGCGGATCGCGAGGCCGTAGTCGGCGCTCGCGCCGGGGATGCCGCGGTCGGCGTGGTGGCACTGCAGCGCGCCCAGCCGGCCGAGTTCGCGCAGCACCGCCTCGGGGTAGGTGCCCTGGCGGTCGACGGCGTCGGCGATCGCCGCCAGCGGCCCTTCGGCCACCTGGCGCACCGCGGCGAGCAGCGCGTCGCCGTCGAGCGGCGGCGGTAGGTCGGCGAGCGCTGCCGCGCGCGGCGCCGCGGCCGTGGCGTCGGCGGCCGGGGCCACGGTGGTGGGCGCGAGCACGGCGGCCATCGTCGTCACGCCGCCAGCGCGATCGTCATCGGCACCGGGTTGCGCATCGTGTTGGCGACCGGCGAGAAGTAGTTGGCCCGCTGCACGATGTCGTCGAGCACCTCGCGCGGCGCGTCGCCTTCGAGCACGACCTTGACGCGGATCGCCTGGAAGCCCATCTCGGCCGGCAGCTTCTCGGCGCCGCCGGCGCCCCAGGCGGCCGGGTTGCCGATGTCGGCTTCGAGGAACAGCTCGAGCTTGCTGAGCTTGACCTGCTTCCACGTCGCCACCGCCGTGATGCCCACCGCGAGGCAGCCGCCGAGCGCCGACAGCACGATCTCGCCCGGCGCCGGCGCCGTGTTCTGGCCGAACAGGTGCAGCGGCTCGTCGACGACGACGGGGGCGTGGTCGCCGACGTAGCTCAGCGTGCGGTACTGGCCTTCGCAGACGGTGTGCACCTTGTTCGTGCTGCGCGAGTTCGGGTTGGCGCGGCCCTTCTCGGCGAAGGCCATCAACCCGTCGCGGTCGATCGGGCGCAGGGTGGTCTTGACGGTGGTCGGTTCGAGCACGGCGGACATGAAGTCTCCTGGTGGGGGTCGGGGGGTGAGGGAAGAGGGTCAGGCGGCCATCGCCATCGCGGGCGCGGCCTTCTTGGTCAGCGGCGGCGTGGACTCGATCGGCAGCGACGGGTCGCGCGACCACTCGTTCCACGAGCCGAAGTACATGCGCACGTCGCTGAAGCCGGCCTGCTTCAGCGCGAGGAACGTGTTCGACGCGCGCGCGCCCTTGAAGCAGTAGAGGTAGACGGTGTCGTCGGGCGCGATGCCGGCGGTCGCGCACTCGGCCTGCACCTCGAGCGGCGACTTGAACTGCGGGCCGTGCGGGCCGGGCTTCATGAAGCGGTACCACTCGATCCACTTCGCGCCCGGCAGGCGCCCCTTGCGCGGCGCGAAGTCCTTGCCGTACGGCGACGAGCTCTCGCCGGTCCACTCGTCGACGTCGCGCACGTCGAGCAGCGTCACGTCACCCTGGCCGAGCGCGGCCACGACCTCGTCCTTCGTCAGCATCACGTCGGCGCCCTTGAGGCCGGCCGGGAACGTGGCCGGCTTCGGCGTCACGGTCTCGGTCGAGATCGGCAGGCCGTCGGCCTTCCACGCACTGATGCCGCCGTCGAGCACGCGGATCTTCGGGTAGCCGAGCCAGGTCAGCAGGTAGTAGCCACGGCACGACTGGCCGTAACCGTTGTTCAGCGCGTCCTCGTAGAACACCGCCGTCTCGGCGCCCGACAGACCCGCGGCGCCGAAGTGCTCGGCGAACGTGCTCTTCAGGGCCTGCAGGCCCTCGGCCGTCGAGGTGGCCAAGTAGGTGAAGATCTCGCGCAGGTTCACGGCGCCGGGCAGGTGGCCGGAGGCGTACGCCTCGGGGTCGCGGGTGTCGATGACGATGACGGGCTCGGTCGCCATCAGCGACTGCAGGTCGGCGGGCGAGATCAGGACGGGGGTCGTGGTCATGGCGCAGCGCTCCAGGGTTGAGGGAACTGGGGGCATCAACGCAACCGCCGTGCCACGCCGCGGGCCCGGCGTCCGGCACCCGCGTGAATTCGCGCGAACACGCGCAAGGCCGCGCCAGTGCTCGCATTCGGGCATTCCGGCCAGCGCTCCACGGCCCACGGCGGCTGCGACCGGTCCGCCCCGGCCGCGGCGTGTGTCGACAATGTGTCGACCGACGTCGACACACCGGACGCCGACGCGGGTCCGGGGCCAGGGCGGTCGCCGTTTGTCGAAGGTCATCGACCGCGCCCGCGCTGCGAGGTAAAAAGCGCCGCACAAGCCCGCGCACGGGGCGGCGCGCCGATCGCCGACACCGATCGCGCGCCCGGAGACAAGCCGTGACCGTCGTCGCCCGTTTCGAGATCCAGCACCGCGGCGTCCTCGCGCCCGACGGCACGGTGCGCGGCGATCTGCCTGGCTTCGCGCGCGACCGCGCGGCGCTGGTGGCGCTGTACCGCTGGATGGTGCTCACGCGCAGCTTCGACGCGAAGGCGGTCGCGCTGCAGCGCACCGGGCGGCTGGGCACCTATGCGTCGAGCCTGGGCCAGGAGGCCGTGGCCGTCGGGCTGGCGCACGCGATGCGCAGCGACGACGTGCTCGTGCCGAGTTTTCGCGAGCACGGTGCGCAGCTGATGCGTGGCGTCACGATGACGGAGCTGTTCCTCTACTGGGGTGGCGACGAGCGCGGCAGCGACTTCGCCGGGCCGCGGCAGGACTTCCCGGTCTCGATCCCGATCGGCAGCCACGCGCCGCACGCGGCCGGCGTCGCGCTGGCGCTGAAGCTGCGTCACCCGGGGCGCGCCGCGCTGGCCGCGTTCGGCGACGGCGCGACGTCGAAGGGCGACGTCTACGAGGCGATGAACCTCGCCGGCGCGTGGACGCTGCCGCTGGTGTTCGTCGTCAGCAACAACCAGTGGGCGATCTCGGTGCCGCGCAGCGCGCAGACCGCGGCGCAGACGCTGGCGCAGAAGGCGATCGCCGCCGGCTTCGACGGCGTGCAGGTCGACGGCAACGACGTCGTCGCGGTGGCCGACACCGTCGGCGCCGCACTGGCCAAGGCCCGCGCGGGCGGCGGCCCGACGCTGGTCGAGGCCGTCACGTACCGCCTCGCCGACCACACGACGGCCGACGACGCGAGCCGCTACCGCGACGACGCCGAGGTGGCCCGCCACTGGAAGGACGAGCCGATCGCGCGCCTGCGCGCGCACCTGACGGCGGTGCACGGCTGGAGCCGCGACGAGGAGCAGGCGCTGATCACGGCATGCGCCGACGAGGTCGAGCGCGCGAGCGACGCCTACCTCGCGACACCGCCGCAGCCGCCGGGCGCGGTCTTCGACTGGCTGTACGCCGAGCTGCCGCCGGCGCTGGCCGCGCAGCGCGCGCACCTGCTCGACGAGGCGCCATGACGACCGGCGCGCCCGCCCCCGCCGCGGCGCCGATGGCCGGCGCCGGCCTGACGATGGTCGAGGCGGTCAACCTCGCGCTGGCGCGCGCGATGGCCGACGACCGCGACGTCGTGCTGCTCGGCGAGGACATCGGCGTCGACGGCGGCGTGTTCCGCGCCACCGTCGGCCTGCTCGAGCGCTTCGGCCGCGAGCGCGTGCTCGACACGCCGATCAGCGAGGCGCTGATCGGCGGCCTGCCGATCGGCATGGCGGCGATGGGCCTGAAGCCCGTGGCCGAGATCCAGTTCATGGGCTTCATCTACCCGGTGATCGACCAATGGGTCAACCACGCCGGGCGGCTGCGCACGCGCACGCGCGGGCGCCTGACCTGCCCGATCGTGCTGCGCGCGCCCTACGGCGGCGGCATCCACGCGCCCGAGCACCACTCCGAGAGCATGGAGGCGATGTTCGCCCACATCCCCGGCATCCGCGTCGTGATTCCGTCGTCGCCGGCACGCGCCTACGGGCTGCTGCTGGCGGCGATCCGCGACCCCGACCCCGTCGTCTTCCTCGAGCCCAAGCGCATCTACCGCGCGGTGCGCGAGCCGGTGGCCGACGACGGCCGGGCGCTGCCGCTCGACCGCGCCTTCGTGCTGCGCGAAGGCCGCGACCTGACGCTGGTCGCCTGGGGCGCGATGCTGACCGAGACGCTCGCCGCCGCCGAGCGGCTGGCCGCCGAGGGCGTCGAGGCCGAGGTGATCGACGTCGCGACGCTGAAGCTGCTCGACGCCGAGACGATCCTCGCGTCGGTGGCGCGCACCGGGCGTTGCGTCATCGTGCACGAGGCGCCGCTGTGCGGCGGCTTCGGTGCCGAGATCGCGGCGCGGCTGGCCGGCGAGGGCCTGATGCACCTGCTGGCGCCGGTCGAGCGCGTCGCGGGCTGGGACACCGTGATGCCGCTGCCGCGGCTCGAGGGCCACTACATGCCGTCGGTCGAGCGCGTCGTCGCCGCCGCGCGGCGCGTGCTGGCGTACCGCTGATGGACACCGTGTTCCGCCTGCCCGACCTGGGTGAGGGCCTGCACGACGCCGAGATCGTCGCCTGGCACGTCGGCGTCGGCGACCACGTCGTCGCCGACCAGCCGCTGGTGTCGGTCGAGACCGACAAGGCCGTCGTCGAGGTGCCGTCGCCGCGCGCCGGGCGCATCGCCGCGCTGCACGGTGCGCCGGGTGACGTCGTCGCGGTCGGCGCGCCGCTGGTCGAGTTCGACGCCGCGCCGGCGACCGACACCGGGGCCATCGTCGGCACGCTCGCCGGCGCGGTGCCGCCGCCG
>JBBION010000207.1:0-5879 GCA_037443345.1 Rubrivivax sp.
TCGGCCTGGGCGGCGCGCATGTAGACCTCGCCGGTCAGCGCCACGCGCACTTCGGGCGTCTGCGGGCGCGGTACATGGATCCAGCGCGCCGCGAAGGCGCGCAGCGCGCCGCCGAGATCGGAGCCGTCGAGCCGCCAAGCCAGGTACTTGACCGGCATGCCCGCCGCGCTGCCGCCGAGCCCCGCCAGCAGCGCGCGCGCCACCGGGCCCGGTCCGTTGAAGCCCTCGAGCGCCGCGTACAGGCGCGTCTTCAACGCGCCGAACTCCGCCTCGAAGCGTTCGAACTCGCCCAGATCGCGGCAGCGTTCGCCGCCGGCGAAGTACAGGCCCTGCAGCACGCCGTGCAGGATCGCGCCCTGATAGGCGCGCGCCAGCACCCACGGCTCGATGCCGATGTCGCAGCCCTGCGTCTCCAGGCCGACGAGGAACTTCAGCATGCCGCGCGCGGGGGGCGTCGCGCAGTCGCCGCCATCGTCGGCCGTCGCCGCGCCGGCGCGGTGGACGAGCAGCCGGTGCGCGTCGGCGTACTGGCCCTGCCGGCACGGGCCGGTGCCCTTGTACTCGAAGAACAGCAGCCGCCGGCCGTTCGCTGCACCGTGCTCGCGCGCGAACTGCTGCTGCGCCCGCTGCAGGTCGCCGTACACCGCTGCCATCGGCGTGCACACGGCGTCGCCGGTGCCGCCGCGGCCGCTCGCCACCAGCGCCGGCAGGTCGTGGCCGGCCTCGTCGTAGTTGTCCATGCAGGCGTAGCCGGCACCGCGCAGCACCGCGGTCAGCACGCGGTTGTCGCCCAGCGTCGGAAAGACAATGACATCGCGGTCGCGGTCGATCGGCCCGGTATGCACCAGGTCGTCGAGCGTGCGCATCTCGAAGGCGCCCTCGGCATCGTTGCGCAGCTTGCCGTGCAGGCCGAGGTCGAGCTGCTTGACGTAGGTGTTGACGCGGTTCTCCAGATGGGCGAGCTCCTTGATCACCGCGTCGGACTGGATCAGCAGGAACGGCCGGCTGCGCATGATCTCGTCGACGAACGGCTGCACCACGCTGTCGGGCCCGCAGCAGAAGGTCGAGACCTGCACCACCGGCAGCAGCTGCGGCCCGCTCTCGACCGCGCGGAAGACTTCGCGCAGCCGCGCATGCTTCAGCCTCAGGTGCAGCTCGCGGCGCGCGATGGCGTCGAGCAGGCTGACGTGGACGTGCGGGTTGCGCCAGTAGATGTGGCTGTAGGCGGGGTTCAGTTCCACCTCGAGCGCGTAGGACGGCAGCACCGCCAGCTTCTTGTCGCGCAGCAGGCGCCGCACGTGGCTGTCGTAGATGCCCGGGTTCAGGATGTACTCGCGCCCCACGACCACCGCCAGCCGCGTGCCCTGCGCCAGCGCCTCCTCGGCCATCGTCGCGGCCAGATCGGCAAGCTGCGCGCGCAGCCGCTGGTGGTCTTCGATCGCGCCAGCCAGCGCCGCGCGCAGCGTCGCCACATCGGGGTCGATGCCGTACCAGGCGAACACCGGCTGCAGGCGATCCTGCAACTGCACCCGCAGCGCATCGGCGTCGAGCCGCGACAGGTCGAGGCTGAACAGATGGAAGTTGGCCTGCGGGAAGTCGAGCCGCGCCAGATTGACCGCCACGCCGATGCCGCCCTGGTTGACGGTGCAGGTGCGGCCGAGGCTGGCGCCGCCGGTGGGCGCGAAATCGATCTGCGGCGCCAGGATGACGCCGTGCGGCGCGCCCGCCAGGCGCCGGAACTGCCCGACCGCGCCCATGTGCGGCGCGCAGGTGTCGACGTTGAACAGCGGCTGCGCCGCCAGCAGGTCGGCATCGGTCACGGTGTCGACGTGCACGGGCAGGCCGAGCCGCTCCGCCAGCCGCGCCAGCAGATAGGCCCACTCGGTGACGGCAAAGCTGCGCGGGATGACCAGCCGCTGCGTGTCGTCGCTGCGCGGCTGCTGCCGGTCGAGGAAATCCCACAGCTCCTTGTAGGTGTCGCGCACCGGCGCGGTGGCGGTGGCGGTGGCGGCGATGGGGATCCGCTTCCTCGCGTGCAGTTCGTTGACCGCGCTGCAGCCGCCGAGCGTGAACGACACCAGCTTGCGGCCGTCGCGGTCGCGGCAGGTCAGGTGGCTGCGGTTGCAGCAGGCGGCGTCGTCGTCGCAGGCCGCACCGCGGCACTGGATGACGCGGCGGTCGAAGCGCGCCTGCAGAAAACGGTCCAGCGCCACCGCGACGGCACCCGCGGGCGCGGTCTGCGCGAGCGTGGCGGCCAGACCGAAGCAGGCGCGATGGCCGGGGTAGGGTGGCACCAGCGCATACACCGGCGCATTCAGATAGGCGTGCAGCCGGTGCGTCACCGCCACCGGCAGCGGCTCCGAGCGCATCGTCTGGCCGTGCAGCAGCACGACGGTGTGCGGCGGCAGCTCGAGCTGGTTCCACAGCGAGCGCGCCATGTTCTCGACGATCGCCCAGTTGGCCGAGGCGAGGATCTCGCCGCGCGGCGTGCCCTGCAACTGCAGCTTGCGCGCGTTTTCCATCAGGAACACCGCACAGGTGGCGTTGATCGGGTCGGCGCGCGGCGCGGCGAACGCCTCGGCGCAGGCGCCGGCCACGTCCGCCAGGCCGAACATCGACGCCAGCGTGTCCATCAGGCTGCCGGTGCCGGCCGAGCACTTCAGGTTCATCGCGTTGCCGAAGAGTTCCGCTTCCTTCAGCGCGATGGTCGAAATCTTGGTGTCCTCGCCGCCGATGTCGACGAGGATGCAGAAGTCCTCGTTCAGCGGAGCAATGCCCGCGGCGCGCAGCCGGGCGATGTGGCTGCGCGCGGCCGCGATCGAGCCGCGCGCATGCGCGTAGTTCTCCACCAGCACGAGCACTCGGCCGGCCAGCTCGGGGTAGACGTGGTCGAGCGCCTGCTGCACCTGGGTGCGCGCCGAACCGGTGATGCCGATGCCGGCGAGCGAAAGCTCGGCGCCGGCGGCGGCGGCCAGATCGCGCAGGATCTGCTTGACCGTCTCGATCGTGTCGCCGGCGTTGCTTGCCGCGCGCAGCCACAGCGTCTGGCCGGAGTCGGCGTCGGCCAGCACCGCCTTGGCCATCGTCGAGCCGACGTCGAAGGCCAGGTGCAGCCGGCGCCCTTGCGTGGACACGCTGTCCGCCTGCGCCGGCTCGGGCAGGCGCAGGTAGCGGTGCTGCGCCTCGTAGCGGGCTTTCAGCTCCGCCAGTCCGGGGTAGGGCCGCGGCGGCCTCGTCCGCTGCAGCCGCGGTTGCGGCTGCGCGATGCCCTGCGGCCCGGCCTGCAGCGCGAAGGTGCGCAGCGAGGCCAGCAGCTGCGTGTTGTCGGGATCGAAGGCGACGCGCGTCACGCCCTGCGCACGCAGCCAGTCCTGCGCGCACTCGCGCGCGAAGCGCCAGTGGAACACGCGCCCGGTCAGCACCACCTGATCGAAGCCGGCCGGCAGCCGACGGCAGGCTTTCAGCACCTCGGACTTCAGCGTGACCGCCAGCGCAAGCTCCAGCGGGATGCCCTGGTTCTTGTCGGAGATGGTGGCCGACGAGGCGAACACGCCGCAGCGATCGGCGCGCACCGTGACCTGCGCGCGGCGCGCGCACCCCGCCTCGCCGGCATAGGAGTCCAGCAGCGCATCGACGTCGCCGCGCCCCAGCCCCAGCTTTTGCAGCACGCGATCGAGGTTGATGCCCGAACCGGCACCACAGCGCGGATTGACCACCAGCAGGTCGTCGCGCAGGGCGCCGCTGCGATCGACGCCCAGCACCAGCCAGCCCGAGGCGGACAGCTCGACGACGGCCAGCGTGCGTATCGCGTCGGACTCGGCGCGCAACCGGTCGCGCGCGGCGAGCCAGGCCGCGGCCGCCGGCGGCACCACGGTGCCGAAGCCGAGCTGGTCGCGCACCATGGCGGCCAGCTTGCCGGTGATCAGCAGCGGCTGGCCGCCATCGGCCCCCAGCCGGGCCCGATCGCGCCAGCCCACCAGCACGGCGCGCAGGTCGGCTCCGGCGGCATGGGTCGCGTCGAAGAGCGGCGCACCCGCAGCGTCGGCGACGACGATGCGCAGATGGCCGACGCCGGCGTCGATGCTCGCGCGCACCGGCGTCGGCGCTGCCGCAGCATCCCCGGGGACGGTCTCGCCACCGCGCGGTGTCCGGATTGCGACCGGCGGTGCCGCCACAACGGCGCTTGCGCCCCAAGGGATTGGACGGATCATGCCGGGATGTTCAGCGGGGGGCGCGCGCAGACCGTTGCGCGATGTCAATGCCGGCGCTGACCTGCGGGCCCGCGGGGCCTCGCACGCAGTTTGGCGCCGGGTGGACCATCAGGGCCGCCGCCCTGCGGGTGCGCGGCCCGTCACCGAGCCGGCGGGCGATCTCCAGCCACCGCGAGGCCCGCGGGACGATCGCCGGCATCGTGGATCGCCTGCGGGCGTCGGCGTGGGTCGCTGGAGGAGTCGTCGCAGCGCGGTCGCATCGTCAGCGCCGGCGCAACGCCGCTCGCGCGGCCACCACGACGAGGGCCACTGCCAGCAGCGGCCACACCGCATCCCAGGCCAACAGGTCGGCCGGCCGCCCCGCGGCCAGCGCACGATGGATCACGCGGCTGTACAGATAGGCCTTGACTGCGAAACCCACTGCCGCCGCCACCAAGAAGGGAGCCAGCGGCAGGCGCAACACGCCGGCGGCGTAGTTGAGCACCGAGTGAGGAACTCCGGGTGCCAGCCGCAGAGCGCACAGCAGCAGCAAGTCGCCTTCGCGCTGCAGCATCCGATAGCCGCGGCTGGCCTGCAGGCGAACGAGCGAAGCGCCGCTGAGCCGGCGCGCGAACCCATAGGCAGCCAGCGCGCCGGCGCACCCGCCGGTGGTCAATATGACCGTGGCCACCGCCGGCGCATACAGCGGCGCGACGAGCCACAGCACCGCCGACCCGGGCAGGCCGAACGCAAACAGCAACACCTGCAGCAGCACCAGCGCCGGCGCCACCCACCACTGTCCGGCGTGGCTGCGCACCAGCTCCAGAGCCGCGCGCCAGTCGAGGTCGAACGCAGGCACGGCGAGGCCGGTGACGACGAGCGCACCCAACAGAACCAGCGGCCACCACTGGGTGGGCGAGCGTTCGGCCATGGCCCTTATCCAAGCACATGCATTGCCCCATTTCAGCACCGGTTTCCTCCGTGCGCGAGGCCTTGCGCAGCCCCGAAGTGACCGCAGGCTCGGATCGATCGGCTCTATCGCTCTGTCGGAAACGTGCGCATCTGGTGCGTGTACGGAACCGCTTGACCTTGGAGATCGCCTCCCGCAGCGGCAAGCATGCACAGACCGACGGCGCCGCTCATGCGGTCCAGCAGGCGTAGAGCGCGGACGCGAGGGTGCCCGACGCACGGCGAGAGACTGCGGTGCGGCGTGCCAACGTGACGCCCGTCAACGAGCCTGTGTGCGACGTTCGCCAGGATGCAAGTGGCCGCTGCGCCGCTGGCGCGAACCCGCCGAACTCGAAGGGCTCTGCCTTGAACTGTCGCTGGTCCGACGTCGTTGCATCCACCCCGGCCCGCTGGCGCATCGTCGCCGCAGTTTTCCTGCTCGCGCTGATGAGGGGCCTTTCCTATGTCTGGGGTGTCGTCGTGCTGCCGGTGATGGAGCGCTTCGGCTGGACCAAGACCCAGGCCACGCTGCCCTTCACGACGTTCATGCTCGTGTTCGCGGCCGCGAATTCCGTCTGATCTGGGCAGCTTTCGGCGCGGATGATCTGCGGCGGACTGCTGTCCATCGCGCTGGTTCCGGTCTATGGCCGCAGCGTCGGGCTGAGCGCGACCGAATCCGCGCTTGCCCTCTCGGTCTTCGCGGTGTTCAACGGCTTCGGCCGCCCGCTCGGCGGCCACTAG
>JBBION010000208.1:0-5875 GCA_037443345.1 Rubrivivax sp.
GGCCGCCATCGACGATGGCGCCCCGATGCCGGCCGAGGTCGGCGTCCTGCCGATCCGAGCGGTCCCGCGTCAGACGCGCACCGGGCGCCCGCACCGTTAATGGCGCCGCGTTCCCCCGCTTTTCGTTCTTCGCCCGCGACGGCGGCGACTATCATCGGTCGCTCGTCGAGCCTGAATACAAGGGGGGCGTTTGGCCTCGGAGACCGTCGTTGAAGCAGCGTCTTCGACCCTGTCCGGGGTCGCACGCGTGCTGGTGCATGCCGGCAAGCTGAGCGCCAAGTCGGCCGAAGCGCTCGCGCAGTCGGCCAAGGAACGGCGCTCGAGCTTCGTCTCCGCCGTGATCGCCGCGGGCGCCGTGTCGCCGCCCGATCTCGCCCACACCCTGGCGTCGGCGCTGGCGCTGCCCCTGCTGGACCTCAACGCGGTCGATGCCGAGAAGCTGCCGCGCGGCATCGTCGAGCCCAAGCTGGCTGCGCAGTACCAGATCGCGGTGCTCGGCAAGCGGGGCAACCGCCTGTTCATCGGCGGCGCCGACCCGACCGACCAGGAAGCGGTCGAGCGGATCAAGTTCGCGACCCAGCTGCAGCCCGAGTGGGTCATCGTCGAGTACGACAAGCTCGCACGCCTGCGCGATGCCCAGGGACAGAGCGCGAACGAGGCGCTCGAGTCGCTGGCGTCGATGGACTTCGAGTTCGACGTCGCCGAGGACACCGGCGCCGAGACCGAAGGTGCCGACGTCACCGCCGAGGTCGAGGACGCGCCGGTCGTCAAGTTCCTGCAGAAGATGCTGATCGACGCGATCAACATGCGCGCGTCGGACCTGCACTTCGAGCCGTACGAGTACCACTACCGGGTTCGCTTCCGCGTCGACGGCGAGTTGCGCGAGATCACCCAGCCGCCGATCGCGATCAAGGACAAGCTCGCCTCGCGCATCAAGGTCATCAGCCGCCTCGACATCGCCGAGAAGCGCGTGCCGCAGGACGGCCGCATGAAGCTGAAGTTCGGCAACAAGGCGATCGACTTCCGCGTCTCGACGCTGCCGACGCTGTTCGGCGAGAAGATCGTGATCCGTATCCTCGACCCGTCGAGCGCGAAGCTGGGCATCGACGCGCTGGGCTACGAGAAGATCGAGAAGGAACGGCTGATGGCGGCGATCCAGCGCCCCTACGGCATGATCCTCGTGACCGGCCCGACGGGCTCGGGCAAGACGGTGTCGCTGTACACCTGCCTGAACATCCTCAACCAGCCGGGCGTGAACATCTCCACGGTCGAGGACCCGGCGGAAATCAACCTGCCGGGCATCAACCAGGTCAACGTCAACGACAAGGCGGGGCTGACCTTCTCCGCTGCGCTCAAGTCGTTCCTGCGCCAGGACCCGGACGTGATCATGGTCGGCGAGATCCGCGACCTCGAGACGGCCGACATCGCGATCAAGGCCGCGCAGACGGGCCACATGGTGATGAGCACGCTGCACACCAACGACGCGCCGACGACGCTGACGCGGCTGCTGAACATGGGCGTGGCGCCGTTCAACATCGCCTCGAGCGTGCTGCTGATCACGGCGCAGCGCCTCGCGCGCCGGCTGTGCGAGAACTGCAAGAAGCCCGCCGAGTACCCGCGCGAGTCGCTGCTGCGCGCCGGCTTCAAGGACACCGACATCGATGGCTCGTGGACGCCGTACCGGGCGGTGGGCTGCTCGGCCTGTACGAACGGTTACAAAGGGCGGGTCGGCCTTTACCAGGTGATGCCGATCACGGAGGCGATCCAGCGCATCATCCTGTCGGAAGGCACGGCGCTGGACATCGCGCAGCAGGCCCACAAGGATGGCGTGCGCGACCTGCGCCAGTCCGGGCTGGTCAAGGTGCGCGCCGGCGTGACGACACTCGAGGAAGTCATCACGGTGACGAACGAGTGAGTCGGCGCGCGCACCGCCGCGCGCGTGCCATTCGGTTACAACTGCGCTCAATAGCGGCACCGAGGTGCCGAAAACGATTCGTTGGGGATGCGTCCCGGAGGCTTTATGGCGACTGCGGCAGCCGCGAGACAGAACGTCAAAGAGTTCGTCTTCGAGTGGGAAGGCAAGGACAAGAACGGCAAGATCCTGCGCGGCGAGATCCGCTCGGCCGGCGAGGCCGCGGTCAACGCGATGCTGCGCCGCCAGGGGGTGCTCGTCACCAAGGTGAAGAAGCGCCGCATGAGCGGCGGCAAGGCGATCAAGCAGAAGGACATCGCCGTCTTCACGCGCCAGCTCGCGACGATGATGAAGGCCGGCGTGCCGCTGCTGCAGGCCTTCGACATCGTCGCGCGAGGCAGCCCGAACCCCAAGCTGACGCGGCTGCTCAACGACATCCGCTCCGACGTCGAGACCGGCACCAGCCTGTCGGCGGCGTTCCGCAAGCACCCGATGTACTTCAACGCGCTGTACTGCAACCTCGTCGAGGCCGGCGAGGCGGGCGGCATCCTGGAGGCGCTGCTCGAGCGCCTGGCGCTGTACGAGGAGAAGACCCTCGCGCTGAAGCAGAAGATCAAGTCGGCGCTGATCTACCCGGTCGCGGTGCTGGTGGTGGCCTTCGTCGTGCTGTCCGTGATCATGATCTTCGTGATCCCGGCGTTCAAGGACGTGTTCACGTCGTTCGGCGCCGACCTGCCGGCGCCGACGCTGGCCGTGATCGCGATGAGCGAGTTCTTCGTTGCGTACTGGTACATCATCTTCGGCGTGCTCATCGGCGGCACCTACTTCTTCCTGCAGAGCTGGAAGCGCAGCGAGAAGATGCAGAAGTTCGTGGACCGCCTGCTGCTGAGGATCCCCGTGTTCGGCGACCTGATCTACAAGTCGGTCGTCGCGCGCTGGACGCGCACGCTGTCGACGATGTTCGCCGCCGGCGTGCCGCTCGTCGAGGCGCTCGACTCGGTGGGCGGCGCCTCGGGCAACGCGGTGTTCGCCGAGGCCACCGAGAAGATCCAGAAGGACGTCTCCACCGGTTCGGCGCTGACGACGTCGATGCAGTCCACCGGCGTGTTCCCGAACATGGTGCTGCAGATGAGCTCGATCGGCGAGGAGTCGGGCTCGCTCGACCACATGCTCGGCAAGGCGGCCGAGTTCTACGAGGAAGAGGTCGACGAGATGGTCAAGGGCCTGTCGAGCCTGATGGAGCCTTTCATCATCGTCATCCTGGGCGTGCTGATCGGCGGCATCGTGGTGTCGATGTACCTGCCCATCTTCAAGCTCGGCTCGGTGGTCTGACCCGATGAGCGCCGTCGGCGGCGTGCCGCTGGACCTGCTGCTGCACCCGGCGATGCTGGCCGTGCTCGGGCTGCTCATCGGCAGCTTCCTCAACGTCGTGATCCACCGCCTGCCGCTGATCCTGGAGCGGCAGTGGTGGTCCGACGTCGCGCACCAGCTCGGCGACGTCGAGTCGTGGCGCCGCGTGTTCGGCGCACGTGCGCCGGCGGCCGTGCCGCCGGCGCTGCAACAGACGGCGAAGACGCTGTCGGGCTCACTCGACGCGCTGCCGCGGCTGGGCATCGCGACGCCGCGCTCGCGCTGTCCCTCGTGCGGCCACGCGATCGCCTGGCACGAGAACATCCCGCTGCTGAGCTGGCTGCGGCTGAAGGGCCTCTGCGCGCAGTGCGGCACGCGCATCTCGGCACGCTACCCGCTCGTCGAGGTGCTGACGGCCGTGCTGTTCGCCGCCATCGGCTGGCGCTTCGGTGCCCAGCCCGTCGCGCTGCTGTGGTGCGCCGCCGCGGCCACGCTGGTGGCGTTGGCCGCGATCGACTGGGACACGACGGTGCTGCCCGACGCGCTGACACTGCCGCTGCTGTGGGCGGGCCTGATGGCGGCGGCTTTCGGCTGGACGCTGCCGCTGGCCGATGCGCTGTGGGGCGCCGCGGCCGGCTACCTGTCGCTGTGGTCGGTGTACTGGCTGTTCAAGCTGACCACCGGCAAGGAGGGCATGGGCTACGGCGACTTCAAGCTGCTGGCCGCGCTCGGCGCGTGGCTGGGCTGGCAGATGATCGTGCCGATCCTGCTGATGGCCTCTGTGATCGGTGCCGTCGTCGGCGTCGCGATGAAGCTGTCGGCGGCGCTGCGCGAGGGCCGCTACGTGCCGTTCGGCCCGTTCCTCGCCGGCGCCGGCCTGGTCGTGATGCTCGCCGGCGCCGACACCGTGCGCGGCTGGATCGGCTGGGCCTGAGCGTGTCTGGGCGGCGATGCGCATCGGACTGACCGGCGGCATCGGCAGCGGCAAGAGCACGGTGGCGTCGCGGCTGGCGGCGCTCGGTGCCGCCGTCGTCGACACCGACGCGATCGCGCGCGAACTCACCGCCGTCGGCGGCGTGGCCATCGCGCCGCTGCGCGAGGCCTTCGGCGCGCGCGCGATCGCCGCCGACGGTGCACTCGACCGAGCCTACATGCGCGAGCACGTCTTCGCCGATGCCGGGGCCAAGCATCGGCTGGAGGGCATCCTGCACCCGCTGATCGCGGCCGAGGCACTGCGGCGTGCCGGGGATGCCGGCGCGATGCCGTTGGTGTTCGACGTGCCGCTGCTCGCCGAGTCGGCGCACTGGCGCGCGCGCGTTCAGCGCGTGATCGTCGTCGACTGCGCGGAGTCGACGCAGGTCGAACGCGTCGTCCAGCGCTCGGGCTGGAGCGCGCACGACGTGCAGCGCGTGATCGCCCAGCAGACGCCGCGCGCGCGCCGCCGGGCCATCGGCGATGCCGTGATCCACAACGACGGCCTGTCGCTGGAGGCCCTGCACGCCGAGGTCGATGCGTTGTGGGCGCACTGGAGTGCGGCCGTGCTGTGAAAGAATCCACGGCGCGCGCAGCCTCTGGTTCGAGGCTGCGCTCCGGAACATCCGCCGTGGTCCTGTACGAGTACCCGTTCAACGAGGGCATCCGCACGATGCTGCGGCTCGAACACCTGTTCGACCGCCTGGGCCAGCTGGTGGCTCGCGACGCGCCGATCGACCACCACTTCGCACTCGCGACGATGTTCGAGGTGATGGACGTCGCCGCACGCGCCGACCTCAAGTCGGACCTGTTGAAGGAGCTCGACCGCCAGCGCAGCCAGCTGCAGGGCTACCGCGGCAACCCGGCGATTTCGGAGGCGGCGCTCGACGAGGTGATCGCGCGGGTCGAATCCGCCTTCGACGGCCTGAACCGGTTGCCCGGCAAGGCCGGTGCCGCGCTGGCCGGCAACGAGTGGCTGATGAGCATCCGCAGCCGCATCAGCATCCCCGGCGGCACCTGCGAGTTCGACCTGCCGGCCTACTACGCCTGGCAGCAGACCCCGGCCGAGCGCCGCCGCGCCGATCTGTGGCGCTGGATGGACACGCTCAGCCCGCTCGCGGCGGCGCTGCACGTGCTGCTCGGCCTGCTGCGCGACGCCGGCGTGCCGCACCGTGTCGTCGCACCGGGCGGGCAGTTCCAGCAGGGCCTGCCGCAGGGCAAGGTCTACCAGTTGCTGCGCGTGCGTCTCGACGATGCCACGCTGGTGCCCGAGATCACCGGGCATCGTCTGATGGTGTCCGTGCGCCTGATGCGCAGCGACGGCGAGGGCCGCCTGCGGCCCGTGGCCGAGGACCACAGCTTCGAGTTGACGCTGTGCGCCTGACTCGACGCGAGACCGCCTACACCCGGTCAGCCCGTGGGCCACAGGGTGCTCGCGCGTGGCCGCGACACCGGCGCACGCCTGTGGCATGAGTCGCCCACCGCAACCACCGCCGCGACGGCGCGTGCGCTGCCCCGCGTGCGGCGGGCCCGCGTGGTACGACGCCGACAACCCGTGGCGGCCGTTCTGCAGCGAGCGCTGCCGCACGCACGACCTCGGCGCGTGGGCCAGCGAGAGCTACCGCGTCGATGCCGCCCCCC
>JBBION010000209.1:0-5828 GCA_037443345.1 Rubrivivax sp.
TGTGGAACCACTCGGTGTTCAGCAAGAACCGCGACCGGCTCATCGAGCACGACGCCGTGACCGAGCTGTTCAACTCGACGGTGGAGATGGCACGCGGCAAGGGGCTGCTGTCGGGCGAGCACTTCAGCGTCGACGGCACGCTGATCCAAGCGTGGGCCAGCCACAAGAGCATGCGGCGCAAGGACGGCTCGGACGACGGGCGGCCGCCCGAGGACTGGCACGGCGAGCGGCGCAGCAACCACACGCACGAGTCGGCCAGTGATCCGGACTCGCGGCTGTACCGCAAGAGCCATGCGGCGCCGGCGCTGCCGAGCTACCTGGGACACGTGTTGACGGACAACCTGCATGGCCTGGTGGTGAACGTGCAGGCCAGCCAAAGCGACGGTTACGCCGAGCGGGCCATTGCTGCCGAGATGCTGGCCGACGCGACCCCGGCGGGCCGGCGCGCCACAGTGGGTGCCGACAAGGCCTACGACACGCGTGGGTTCGTCCAGGCTTGCCGCGAGCTCGGCGTGACACCCCATGTCGCGCAGAACACTGCCCGCGTGGGCGGCAGCGCCATCGACGGCCGTACGACGCGCCACGCGGGCTACGCGATCAGCCAGCGCAAGAGGAAGTGCATCGAGCAGTGCTTCGGCTGGGGCAAGCTGATCGGTCCGTTGCGCCAGGTGATGGTGCGCGGGCTGGACAAGGTCGACCAACTTCTGACGCTGACGACGGCGGCCTACAACCTCACGCGCTTGCGCTCCTTGGCCCAATTGCGCCTGCAGTGCGCGTAATGCCGGCTCAAAGGTCCCGGATGACCTCCAAATGCGCTTCGAAACGGCCCGCGAGCACGTCTGGAAGGCCTCGCCCGCACAAAGCAGCATCTGTATGACCGTGGCGGGCCGTTTGACGGTGGGCGAACGCGCGTTCATGAGTGGTTCTTCAACGGCCTGCTAGGTCAGATGCCCGTCGGGTGAGCCTGGCGGCGGCGACGCACCCGACTCAGGCAGCCGTCACGAGCGCCCAGCCCCCGTCGCGCTCGACCGCGGTGCCGTCGTGCGCGAGCTTGATCAGGTGCGCCCTCAGCGAGCGCATCGCGACGCCGTGCAGCCGCGGCGGCACGTCGTCGTAGATGCGCGGCAGCAGCGCGTCGGCCGCGGCGGGCCCGAGCGCGCGAAGCGCATCGACGACCTTGGCCTCGCGGCGCAGCCGGTGCGCGACGATAGCCTCGATGGCCTGCCGCGGCTGCGCCATCAGGAAGCCGTGACCGGGCGCGAGCCACTCGAGGTCTTCGGCCAGCAGCGCGCGCAGCGACGCCAGGTACGCGGCCATGTCGCCGTCGGGCGGGTTGATGACCACGGTGGACAGCTGCATCACGTGGTCGCCGGTGAACAGCATCTTCTCCTGCTCGAGCAGGAAGCACAGGTGGTTCGACGCGTGGCCCGGCGTGTGGATCGCGCGCAGCGTGCAGCCGGCATGCAGCACGAAGCGCTCGCCGCCGGCGAGCGCGACGTCGGGCGCGAACGCGGCGTCCTGCCACTCGGGGTGCGCCGCGCGCCGGCCGTGCACGACGGCGCCGGTGGCCGCCTTCAGCGCCGCGGTGGCCGGCGAGTGGTCGAGATGCGTGTGCGTCGCGAAGATCCAGCGGATCGGCCCCGGCGCCGCGGCGAGCACGGCCTGCACGTGCGCGGGGTCGTCGGGGCCGGGGTCGATCACGGCCCACGCGTTGTCGGGGCCGCCGCCGACGAGGTAGGTGTTGGTGCCGGGCCCCGTCATCACGCTGCCGTTGTCGGCGCTCACGCGCACGACGCGCGGCGACAGCCGCACCGCGCGGCCCGGCTCGATCTCGTGGCTGTAGTCGCCACGGCACTGCGGGTCGACGCGCGCGAGCTCGGCGTAGGCCGGCTCGTCGGGCGTGACCGGCCGCACGCCGTCACGGCCGCGGCCGATCATCGGCATCGTCAGCGCGATCTCGCGCGGCTGCCGCGCCCACGCCAGCAGCGACTCGACGCGGTCGAAGCGCGCCAGCGTCTCGAGCGTCTTGCGCTGCGGCGTGATCAGCTTGAGCGCGTCGGCCTGCGCCAGCGCGTCGGCCGGGCGCACCCAGCGCTGCTCGACGACCTCGGTGGCGTCGTGCGCGGCGATCTGCACCGGCGGCGCCGCGGCGACGAAGAAACGCGTGTCGAAGCGCTTCGCGCGAGCCGGTGGCGTCAGCCAGTGGCTGAAGTAGACGAACTCGTCGAGCGCGAGCTCCCAGCCGGCCGCGGCACACAGCTGCGCGAGCGTGCGCTCGCCGCGGTGCATCGGCGCACGCCAAGCCGCGACGCGCTGCGCCTCGTCGCCGTGCAGCTCGACCAGCTCGCGCCGCCCCGGCACGCGCGCGTACAGCAGCCCGGCCTCCTCGAAGCACTCGCGCGCCGCCGCGATCCAGTAGTCCAGGCCGCCGTGCGGCAGCCCCAGCCGCGCGCTGGCCTGTGCGTCGTCGAGCCCGGCCGCGCAGCGGTGCGCGTCGCGGTCGCCGTCGTCGAGCAGGCCGCCGGGGAACACCCACGCGCCGCTGTTGAAGTCGCCGCGTTCGGCACGGCGAAGCAGCAGCACCTCGATGCCGACGGCGGCGTCGCGCACGACGACGAGCGAGGCGGCCGAGCGCGGGGCGGGCGGGGTCGACGGCGCGGGTGGCGCGGGAGATGTCGGGTCGCTCATGGCGTCACGGCACGTGCAGCGAAGCCCGCAGTCTGGCACGCCTGCGTGCCGCATGCCGTTCGCCCTGCACCAGCGGCACGCCTTCTGTGGTGGGCCACGGCCGTCCGGCGGCTCGTCCGTCCGGTGCGCCGCAACGCTTCGAGCGGCCGCCGCGGGACCGGCTTCGCCGGACCGCCGGCGGCGCCCCCTCGAGGGGGAGCGCCGAAGGCGCTACGGGGGTGGTTCGCTTCAGCGCCGGAAGCCGTACTCGACGTTGAAGAACTGCGGCTTCAGCCCGGCCAGCGGCGCGCGCAGCGTGTCGAGCTCGGCCGGCGGCGCGTGCACCTCCAGCCGCGTGATCTGGGCGATCTTCAGCGCCTGCTGAAGCAGCGCGCCGACGTTGTCGAGGTGCGCGAGCACGGTCGCGGCGTCGTCGTAGCCCTCGCGGCAGTGCACCGCGTCGCCGTCGAACGAGAACGCGTAGTGCACGCAGCCGCGCTCGCCGCGCGTCCTGGCGACGAACTGGTTGCACAGCGCGCGGAACGCGCCGATCTGGCCGGGGTTCACTGTGGAGTACGGCACGAGCGTGCACACGGTGTCGGTCGAAGCCATCGTCGTCTCCTCGTCGGTGGGTCGGGCCGTCGATCGTGGACACGAACCGGCGGCGAGGAAAGGCCGCCGCCCGCCAAGGGCGCGTCGCGCAGGCGTGCCGCGTCGCGGTAAGGTCGGGGTTTCGCACCCACCCCGGAGACCGCCATGCCCCTGCCCCGTGACGTCTACGTCGTCGCCGCCGCCCGCACCGCGATCGGCACCTTCGGCGGCAGCCTGAAGGACGTGCCGCTGGCCGACCTCGCCACGCTGGCCGTCAAGGCCGCGCTCGAGCGCAGCGCCGCGCCGGCCGACGCCGTCGGCCACCTCGCGATGGGCACCGTGATCCCGACCGAGCCGCGCGACGCCTACCTGAGCCGCGTCGCGGCGATCGGCGCCGGGCTGCCGAAGGAGACGCCGGCGTTCAACGTCAACCGCCTGTGCGGCTCGGGGCTGCAGGCGATCGTGTCGGCGGCGCAGGCGCTCCTGCTCGGCGACTGCGAGGTCGCGGTGGGCGCCGGCGCCGAGTCGAT
This sequence comes from Rubrivivax sp., assembly GCA_037443345.1. GTDB lineage: Bacteria > Pseudomonadota > Gammaproteobacteria > Burkholderiales > Burkholderiaceae_C > Calidifontimicrobium. The sequence continues at coordinate 3,789 of JBBION010000209.1, forward strand.
GAGCCGCGGCGCCTACCTGATGCCCGGCGCGCGCTGGGGCACGCGCATGGGCGACGCGCAGGTGCTCGACTACATGGTCGGCGCCTTGCACGACCCGTTCCACAAGGTCCACATGGGCATCACGGCCGAGAACGTCGCCGAGCAGTTCGGCATCACGCGCAGCGACATGGACGGCCTCGCGGTCGAGAGCCACCGCCGCGCCGCCGCCGCGATCGCCGAAGGCCGCTTCAAGTCGCAGATCGTGCCGGTGGTCAGCAAGGGCAGGAAGGGCGACGTCGTGTTCGACACCGACGAGCACGTCAAGCCCGGCACGACCATGGAGACGCTGGCCGCGATGCGCGGCGCGTTCAAGAAGGACGGCCTGGTGACGGCCGGCAACGCCTCGGGCATCAACGATGGCGCCGGCGCCGTCGTGCTCGCGAGCGCCGAGGCGGTGAAGGCGCACGGCCTGAAGCCGATGGCGCGGCTGGTGAGCTACGCGCACGCCGGCGTCGAGCCGACGATCATGGGCATCGGCCCGGTGCCGGCCACGCGCAAGGCGCTCGAGCGTGCCGGGCTGACCGTGGCCGACCTCGACGTGATCGAGAGCAACGAGGCCTTCGCCGCGCAGGCCTGCGCGGTGGTCAAGGAGCTCGGCCTCGACCCGGCGAAGACGAACCCGAACGGCTCGGGCATCTCGCTCGGCCACCCGATCGGCGCGACCGGCGCGATCATCACGACGAAGGCGCTGTACGAGTTGCAGCGCGTCGGCGGGCGCTACGCGCTGGTGACGATGTGCATCGGCGGCGGCCAGGGCATCGCGGCGGTCTTCGAGCGCGTCTGAACCGGGCCCGGCCGGCGACCGCGCCGGCGCGCGGGCCGGCGAGAATCGGTGCGTTCCAACGCGCACGGAGAGCACCGATGCCGGGTCCGCTGGCGGGATTGAGGGTGGTCGAGATGGTCGGGCTCGGCCCGGCGCCGTTCTGCGCGATGCTGCTCGCCGACCAGGGTGCCGAGGTGGTCCGCGTCGACCGTCCCGGCGCGGCCGGCGCGCTGGGCCTGCCGCCGAAGTACGACGTCGCCGCGCGCGGGCGGCGCTCGCTGGCGATCGACCTGCGCAAGCCGGGCGCCGTCGACGCCGTGCTCGACCTCGTCGCGCGCGCCGACGTGCTGATCGAGGGCTTCCGCCCCGGCGTGATGGAGCGCCTGGGCCTCGGCCCCGACGTCTGCCTCGCGCGCCACCCGTCGCTGGTCTACGGCCGCATGACGGGCTGGGGCCAGACCGGCCCGCTCGCGCACGCGGCGGGGCACGACATCAACTACGTCGCGCTGTCGGGCGCGCTGCATGCGATCGGCCGTGCCGGCGAGGCGCCGGTGCCGCCGCTGAACTACGTCGGCGACTACGGCGGCGGCGCGATGCTGCTCGCCTTCGGCGTGATGGCCGCGCTGTACGAGGCGCAGCGCAGCGGCCGCGGCCAGGTCGTCGACGCCGCGATGACCGACGGCGCCGCGCTGCTGTCGGCGATGTTCTACGGCCTCAAGGCCGCCGGCGCGTGGCGCAACGAGCGCGGTGTCAACCTGCTCGACTCGGGCGCGCACTTCTACGACACCTACCGCTGCGCCGACGGCAGGTACGTCGCGGTGGGCGCGATCGAGCCGCAGTTCCACGCCGAGCTGCTGGCGCGGCTCGGGCTCGATCCGGCCGAGTTCAAGCGCCAGCTGGACCCGTCCCGCTGGCCGCAGCACAAGGCGCGGCTGGCCCAGGTGTTCGCCACGCGCACGCGCGACGAGTGGTGCGCCGTGCTCGAGGGCAGCGACGCCTGCTTCGCGCCGGTGCTCGACTGGGACGAGGCGCCGCGCCACCCGCACAACGCCGCGCGCGGCACCTTCGTCGAGGTCGACGGCGTCGTGCAGCCGGCGCCGGCACCGCGCTTCAGCCGCAGCGCCGCGGCCACGCCGGGCGCGCCGGCGGCCGCCGGGCGCGACAGCGAGGCCGTGCTGCGTGACTGGGGCGTCGATGCCGGCCGCATCGCCGCGCTGCGCGACGCCGGCGCGATCTAG
>JBBION010000210.1:0-5779 GCA_037443345.1 Rubrivivax sp.
GCGGCACGCAGCAGCGCCCCGTCGCGATGCCAGACCACCGCGTGCGCCGCCGCCGTCAGCACGCCGATCACGAGCGCGAAGCCGAGCGCCGTGCCGATGTCGCGCCGGCCCAGCCGCTCGGAGCCACCGGGGTGCAACCCGTGGTCGGCGCTCGTGACACCGTAGCCGACGTCCAGGTGCGGCGGCTGGGCATGCCAGGTGCCCACCGCGGTGACCGTCTCGCCGGGTGCCCACACGCGCTCCTTGAACCGCCAGGGCCGCTCGCGCAGGCGCTGCAGCAGCGCGTCCTCCTGCCCGGTCAGGCGCGGCAGGTCCAGCGCCTCGCCCGCGAGCCGGTTCATCAGGTGCACGCCGGCGTCGGGCCCGGCGCCGGGCCTCGGATCGCGAAAGGGCTCGCCGAAGGCCGCCAGGTCGGCCGACGCGACGTCCGGCGACGCCTGCCACAGCGTGCGAGCGATGTGACGGGCGGCGCTCGCCTCGGTCTGCGGGCCGTCGACGACCCGTTCGACGAGGTGCCGCGGTGACGGAAAGCCGCGCAGCTCGATGCGCGCGTCGCCCACGCGCAGCCGGCAGGGCACGTTCTGCAGGCCGCGGAAGTGCGGGTCCTGCGGCACGCGTCCCTCGAAGCCGCGCTGCCACGTGTGCGCGCTGTAGGTCAGGCACACGGCCGGCTGGCCGCTGAAGGGCGCGTTCAGCACGGTGGCCTCGGCCTCGAGCACGCCGCCCGCGCGCACGACGTCGCCGTCGCGCCAGTCACCGGGCGAGGCGCCTGCGCGCGAGCGCTGCCGCACGGCCGCATACAGCCCGTGCAGGCTGCCGGCGGTGAGCGTGACGCCCAGCGCCAGCAGCGCGGCCAGCGACACGTCGAAGAACTGCCGGTGGGCCATCGCGTCGAGCGCCGGCAGACGCTGCAGCGCGTCGCGCTCGTGCAGCAGCACGAGCACGAAGACGACGATCCAGACGAAGCAGCCGAAGGCCGTGCGCATGGTGGGGTGTTGCCGTTGGTGCCGGTGCGCAAGCCCATGGCACCCGGCTTTCGCCAGTGCCGGGCGAGGCGAGCCGGCGTCCGGGCCGATTCGGCCGGCGAGCCAAATGTAGGCTGGCGCGTCGAGCCGGTGCAACCGCCACGCGGTGCCCGCCAATACGGCGCCCCGGCACCGCCGGGCGACGCACCGACCCTCGCTCCCCCCGTTCGGGTGCACCGCCCGGCCGCATCGGTAGGTCATCGGTAAGAGCCCGTCGGCCACGATCGCCGGCATGTCGCCCGAAACCGCCCCGTCCCCCGCCACGCCCCGCCCGCATCGGGCCTCTGCGACCGGCGCGACGCGCGGGCAGCCGCGCGGGCTTGCCCGGCCCGCCACGCCGCGATCGGCGAAGCCGCCGCTGCGAACGCCCGCCGGCAGGCAGGCCCTGCACCGTACCGGCCGGCCAGCGCACGCACGGGCGTTCGGCCCTGTCGCGACACCGTCCCTGACCCGTTGACACGAGGCGACCCGCATGAACCTGCCCCTGCTGCCCCCCCTGCGCCGCCTCGCGGCCGCGCCCACGACGCGCGCCGGTGTCGCCATCCTCGCGGTCGCCGCCGGGCTCGCCGGTTGCGGCGGCGGCTCGGTGCCGGCGCCGCCACCGGCACCGAACTCGGCGCCGACGGCCGCCTTCGTCAGCTCGCTCACCGCGGTGGCCGGCGACCCGATCGTGTTCGACGCCAGCGGCTCGAGCGACGCCGACGGCGACCCGCTCGTCTACAGCTGGAGCTTCGGCAACGGGCTGCGCGGCGGCGGCCGGCAGATCGCGCACGTCTACGACGCCCCGGGCAACTTCACGGTGCGACTGACCGTCGACGACGGACGCGGCGGCTCGCACGTCGTCGAGGCCGACATCACGGTCTCGCCCGGTGCCGCGGCCACCGGAAGCGTCGACACGCTGGCCGTCGTGCGCACCGCCACCGGCACGCCGCTGGCCGGCGTGACGGTGAGCGTGGTCGGCGGCAGCACGAGTGCCGCCACCGGCGCCAACGGCCGCGCCACCGTGGCCACGCCGCAGGGCGTGCCGGTGACGCTGAAGTTCAGCCGCGACGGCTACGCCGACCAGTTCAAGCGCTTCACGCTGCCCGCGGCCGCCGAGTCGGGCTACCTCGAGGTCACGATGCTGCCGCGCGAGGCCGCGCTGACGCTGCCCAACGCCGCGGCCGGTGGCGCGCTGGCCGGCAGGGACGGCGCGCGCATCACGCTGCCGGCCAACGCGCTCGTCGACGCCGACGGCAACCCGGTCAGCGGGCCGGTGCAGATCGCGATGACGCCGGTCGACGTCGGCGCCGAGGCGCGGCTGTTCCCCGGCCGCTTCGAAGGCGTCGGCCCCGACGGCGGGCAAGGGTTGATCTTCAGCTACGGCACGGTCGAGTTCGTGCTGACGCAGAACGGGGCGCCCGTGCAGCTGGCGCCGGGCCGCAAGGCGACGATCGAGATTCCGGTCTACGCCACGCTCGACCGCGACGGCCGCGAGATGCAGGTGGGCGACACCTACCCGCTGTGGTCGCTCAACGAGCGCACCGGCACGTGGGTCGCCGAAGGCACCGGCACCGTGGTGGCCGCCGCCGGCACGCCCAGCGGGCTGGCGCTGCGCGGCGAGGTGACGCACTTCTCGTGGTGGAACCACGACGTGTTCGACGGCGTGCCGCCGTACCGGCCCAGGCCGAGGTGCCAGGTCGACTTCAACTACGACGGCGTGCCCGACGACTTGACGGGCACCGGCTACTGCTGGCACGAGGCATCGCCGTTCTGGTCGGGCACCCAGCAGGGCACGCGCGTGATCGACCGCGAACTCGCGACCGCCGCGGGCCGCGAGCGCCCGGCCGCCGAGGCGCGCACGCGCCGGCCGCCGGCCTGGGTCGCGTCGAGTTCCACGCCGGCGGCGGGCGGCGTCGAGCTGCCGGTGCCGGCCGACATGGACATCGTGTTCCAGTCGTACGCGCTCAACGGCACGCTGTACGCACGCACGCTGGTGCGCGGCGCGTCGGGCGCCAGCCAGGACGTCGCCTTCCTGCTGCAGCCGGTGCAGGACGCCAGCGGCACGGTGCCGATCGCGATCCCGTGGAACCAGGTCTACGCGATGTCGCACGTCGGCGAGGTGGACCGCTTCGCGCTGACGGCGCAGGCGGGCCAGAGCTTCACGATCACGGCCGGCCGCAGCAACGGCTCGGTGTTCGGCGGCGCGGTGCGGGTGCGCAACCCGGCCGGCACCGTGGTGGGCAGCGCGGCAATGGGCAACAACGTTGCCAGCATCACCGTCACCAACGCCACCGCCGGCACCTACACGGTCGAGGTCGAAGCGACGGCCAGCGCCCCGGGCGCCTACCGCCTGCAGGCGCAGGCCCTGTCCGGCAACTGCGCGTCGCCGACGGCTCTGGAACTGCCCACCGACGCCACCTATGCGATGACCGGCAACTCGGTGCGCTGCTTCACGCTCGACCTGGCCGCCGACCAGGTGATCAACCTCGACCTGCCGTCGCGCGGCAGCCTCAGCGGCAGCCTGCAGCTGCGCGCGCCGAACGACGAGGTCATCGCGCGCGACACGTTCCTGTCCGGCGTCGTACGCATGCCGCTGCTGCGCCTGGGCGTGGCGCAGGCCGGCACCTACAAGGTGGAGATCGTCAACAGCTCCGGCGCCAGCGGCAACGTGCGGATGACCGGCAGCAGCATCACGGCGCAGCCGATCTCGTTGCCGCAGGAGACGACCGTCGACGACATCGCCACGGGCGAGACGCGGCGCTTCGTGCTCAGACAGCCTGTTGCCGGCGCAGCGTTCGGCACCGTGCTGACGGCGTGCAACGGCAACTACAGCTCGATCGTGTTCCCGTCGCGCACGGTGACCTCGGTGAACGTGCAGTTCGCCTGCGGCACGATCCGCGGGGTGCGGGCGCAGGTGCACGAACTGCACCCGCTGGTGCAGCCGGTCATCGAGGTCACGCGCGCGCTGACGAGCGCGACCGGCCCGGCCGAGTTCACGCTCGCGACGCAGGCGCCGACCCCGCTCGCGCTCGACACCGACGTCACGGTCGCGTCGCCGCCGCTCAACCGCGCGCACGTCTACATGTTCGAGGGCACCGCGGGCCAGGAAGTCGGCCTCGGCTACGACCGCCCGGCCAGTGCCAGCGGCGCGCCCACGCTGCGCATCAGCGCGCCCGACGGCAGCGAACCGCCGACCTCCGGCGGCATCGCCACGCTGCCCGTCTCGGGGCTGTACACGGTGGAGGTGTCCAACACCAGCGCCGCGCTCAGCGGCAACTCGCGCATGCGGCTCAACAACGTGCCGGCCCCGCAGCCCTGGACGCTGACGACGCCGCTGGCCGAGCGCACCGAGACGCTGCCGCTCGGGCAGGTGCTGCGCTACACGTTCGACCTGACGCTGGCGGAGGTCTTCACGCTGCGGCTGGGCTCGCCCACCACGCTGGCCCTGACCGCCAGCGTGGGCAGCGTCGCCCAGGGATCGGCCAGCGTGTCGCTGAGCGGCTTCACGCAGCCGCAGCAGGGCTCGAGCGCGCCGTCCTATGCGCGCACCGGCGGCACGCGCACCCTGTCGATCCGCTCGACCGCCAACGAGGAGGGCCGCACGACGGGCACGTTCACGGTCGGCGTGCAAAAGCCCGTGCCGGCGCCCACCGCACTCGGCGCCGAAGTGTCGGCCACCGTCACGCCGGGGCTGATGTTCTCCTACGGCTACACGCTGCCCGCCGACGGCTACTACCTCCTGCGCTGGCGCTATCAGATGGACTTTTCCGGGAACCCGCCCACGTTGAGCGGGACGGTCTGGGGGCCGAGCACGAACTTCGCGAACTACACCGGCGACCTCGCCCTGTCCGGCAACGACGTCCTCGGCGGCTTCAGGGTCGGCGAGAACATCGGCCAGCTGAGGGCGGGCGCGAACACGCTGACCGCGTTCAACCCGAGCGTCGACCGCCCGATCGACTACGCGATGTCGCTGGTGCGCCTGGAGGCGCCGACCGACCTGACGGTCGGCGCGGCGGCCACGACCGGCAGCATCGGCGTGGCCGGCGAGCGCGACTACTTCCGGTTCACGGGCGTCGCCGGGCAGAGCTACACAGTGAGTGTCGAGGCCGGGTTCGCGGGCAGCGTCTACGTGCGGCGGCTGCCCGGCAGCGGCAACCACACCGACCGCGCAGTGACGCCGGTCGCCGGTTTCCCCCAGTCGCTGGTGGCGGGCGTGCCGCGGGTCGCGGGCTTCACGATCCCGGCCGGCCAGGGCGGCACCTACATCGTCGAGGTCGACGCCGACCAGGCGCAGACCGGCAGCTACACGGTGCAGATCACCAGCCCTTGAGGTTCTGGCATCGGACGCCCGACGGGGCCGGCCAGTGCCGGCCCCGTCTCCTTTCGGAGCCGCGCACGGCGGGCAGCACCCCTGTACACCGGCCGCGGCGCCGAGGCCGGCCGCGCCCGGGTTGGCGGGCGAGCCCCCTCCTATAATTTGACTTTGCCACGACGGCGCCCGTCCCCCCGCGCGGCGCCGCACGACATGCCCAAGTTCGTCTTCGTCACCGGCGGCGTGGTGTCCTCCCTCGGCAAGGGCATCGCGTCGGCGTCGCTGGCCGCGATCCTCGAGTCGCGCGGCCTGAGGGTCACCCTCATCAAGCTGGACCCGTACCTCAACGTCGACCCGGGCACGATGAGCCCGTTCCAGCACGGCGAGGTGTTCGTCACCGACGATGGCGCCGAGACCGACCTCGACCTCGGCCACTACGAGCGCTTCATCACGACGCGGA
>JBBION010000211.1:0-5747 GCA_037443345.1 Rubrivivax sp.
GTACACGTTCTTGCGGGGCTGCCGGGCGACGTACACGACGTCGCCGTCGTGCAATTGCCGGGCATCGGGAGGGTGCGCATCGGGGGCCAGCAGGTTCACCTTCAGCACCGAAACCGATTCGCCCGGCGAACGGTGGTAGCCGGCCGGCAGGGCGTCCGACTGGCCGTGCGGATGCGCGGACCCGGCTCCGACGACCGGGCTGAAGACGGCGCGGCGGATTTCCACCTCCGGGGCCGCTTCATCGGCCAGCCCTCCGGCCGACACCAGCGCCGCCATAAGCGAGTTGTTGCCTCGGGAGAGCGAGTACGCGCCGGGTTCTTGAACCGCCCCGACCACCGTGACCCGCGACGTGCGGGGCTCTTTCATGGTGACCGTGACGGCCGGGTCGCGAAACAGGTTCCGCGCTCGCGCCTCGGCGGCGATCGCCCGCTCGGCCTCCTCGAGGCTCAAGCCCGCCACGCGCACGCGGCCGATCAGCGGCACGGCCACGCCGCCGTCGTCGGCCACGCGAACGGGCCGGCCGTGGACGCGATCGCGAACTGCCAGTCGACCGCCGGCCGCGCCGCAGCGTCGCGCCAGCGCAGCCGTGCGCCGGCGAGTTCGAAGCGCTCGACGCCGAACTGCCACGGCGCCGCCGGCGGTGTCGTCGTCGCCGTCGATGCCGTCGATGGCGCAGCCGCGCCTGCGAACGCGGGCCACACCAAGTCGCCACGCGCGTCGCGCGCCAGTTCGGCCTGCAGGCCCTGCAGCGCGACGCGCCCGAGCTGCACGCGGCGCTGCAGCGGCTGCACGTCGGCCAGCGCGACGTCGAGCGCGGCCCAGCGCACGCGCGGCGCGAGCGCTGCGTCGCCCGCGACGACGCCGTCGAGCGCGACGTCACGAGCCACCACGTCGCCGGTGAGCTTGACGCGCGGCTGCCCGTCGGCACCCACCTCGAAGTCGACGACGACTTCGCCGGCCAGCCGCGCCGAGCGCAGTGCCAACGGAAGGTCGCGCGGCAGGTAGGGCAGGTAGGGTGCGAGGTCGAAGTCGGCGACGCGCACCGTCATCCGGGTGTGCCGGTCGGCCGCGAACGGCGTCGTCACGGCGCCGGTGTCGAATGCGGCGCCGTTGAGCACGAACGCCAGCCGCGGCTCGACGTCGACCTCGGCGTCGAACGGCAGGCTCGACAGGAACGGCAGCCCGAGCTGGAACGCCGTCACGCGGTGCGCTGCGCCGGTGCGCTCGTCGTCGAGGCTGAACTCGCCATCGACGACGCGGATGTTGTGCAGTGCGAACTTCGGCGGCGCGTCGTCGGCCGGTGTCGGCGTGTCGTCGGCAGCGGCCAGCCGCGCGCGGACGTCGTCAACGTCGCTCGACCCGTCGGCCAGCCGGCGCAGCCGCAGCCGTGGGGCCTCCACCGTCAGCCGGTCGAGCACCGGCGCGCCGGCCCACAGCGAACGCCAGCGCGCGTCGACCACCAGCCGCCGCAGTTCGACCTGCGGCGGCTGCGCCGCGTCGCGCGCGGCGACGCGCACGTCGTCGAACTCGACCGCCAGCCGCAGCAGCGAGGTCTGCACCTGGCCGATCGTCACCTCGCGCCCGAGCAGCGCCGACAAGCGCTGCTGCGCCTGCGAATGCACCAGCGCGGGCAGCCCCCAGACCACCGCTGCCGCGAGGGCAGCCGCCAGCACCGCCGCCGCCAGCCAGACCTTGATGCGCCGCGTCACGGGTGCAGTCTAGGGCGCCCTTCGTGCGCCGGCCGCGCGGCCGACGACCGGAGGTGACGCAGATCAAGACCGCCAGAAAGCGAAACCCCTCCGCGCCGAAGCTTGGAGGGGCAGGCGGCTGACGCCGCCGATTCGGGGATCCGGAGAGATGAGGTCCGGGGCCCCTGGGGCGCAGAAGACTGCGTCCACCTTGATGGCCTGCCCGCGGCAGGCATGCAAACCTTACCGCCACCGCGTCACGCGGGCAAGCCCGACGGGCAAGGATCGCGCGAAATTTGGTCTATCACGATGGGCTCAGCGCTTGGCCGCGTTCATCACGTCGTCGAACAGCCCGGCCACCCGCGCCTCCACCGCCGCGTCCATCGCGATCGGGCGCCCCCACTCGCGCTGCGTCTCGCCGGGCCACTTGTTCGTCGCGTCGAAGCCGACCTTGCCGCCCAGGCCCGAGACGGGCGACGCGAAGTCGAGGTAGTCGATCGGCGTCGAGTCGACCAGCGTCGTGTCGCGCACCGGGTCCATGCGCGTCGTGAGCGCCCAGACCACCTCCTTCCAGTCGCGGATGTCGACGTCGTCGTCGGTGACGACGATGAACTTGGTGTACATGAACTGGCGCAGGAAGCTCCACAGGCCGAACATCACGCGCTTGGCGTGGCCGGGGTAGCTCTTCCTGATCGAGATCACGGCCAGCCGGTAGCTGCAGCCTTCGGGCGGCAGGTAGAAGTCGACGATCTCCGGAAACTGCTTCTGCAGGATCGGCACGAACACTTCGTTGAGCGCCACGCCGAGCACGGCCGGCTCGTCGGGCGGCTTGCCGGTGTAGGTCGAGTGGTAGATCGGCTCGCGCCGATGCGTGATGCGCTCGACGCGCAACACCGGGAACCAGTCCTGCTCGTTGTAATAGCCGGTGTGGTCGCCGAACGGGCCTTCGAGCGCGTGCCAGTAGCCGCCCACTTCCTTCATCGGTACGCCGTGCTCGCTGGTGGCGGTGGCGCCGGGCTCGGCCGACGGGATGCGGCCTTCGAGCACGAACTCGGCGCTGGCCGGCACGTCGAGCATCAGGCCATCCTCGCCGACCGACGACGCCGCGACCTCGGTGCGAGCGCCGCGCAGCAGCCCCGCGAACTGGTATTCCGACAGCGTGTCGGGCACCGGGGTGACGGCGCCGAGGATCGTCGCCGGGTCGGCGCCGAGTGCGACCGCGATCGGGAACGGCCGCCCCGGGTTCGCGCGCGCGAAGTCGCGGAAGTCGAGTGCGCCGCCGCGGTGCGCGAGCCAGCGCATGATCACCTCGCGCCGCCCGATGACCTGCTGGCGGTAGATACCCAGGTTCTGCCGCTTGCGCGGGTTCGGCACCGACTGCGGGCCGCGCGTGATTACGAGGCCCCAGGTGATCAGCGGCGCCGCGTCGCCCGGCCAGCACCACTGCACCGGGATCCGCCCGAGGTCGACGTCGGCGCCGTCGAGCACGACCTCCTGGCACGGCGCCGAGCGCACCGCCGCCGGCTTCATGTCCCACAGCGCCTTGGCCATCTGCAGCAGCCGGCCGGCGTCCTTCAGGCCCTTCGGCGGCTCGGGCTCCTTGAGGCTGGCCAGCACGCGGCCGACGTCGCGCAGGTCCGAAAGCGTGGCCGCCCCCATCCCGCGCGCCACCCGTTCGGGGGTGCCGAACAGGTTGCCCAGCACCGGAATCTTGTAACCGTCGGGCCGCTCGAACAGCAGCGCCGGGCCGCCGGCGCGCAACACCCGGTCACACAAAGCCGTCATCTCGAGGCGTGTTGACACCACGTTGGCGACGCGGCACAGCTCGCCTGCCGCTTCGAGCTGTCCGATGAAGTCGCGCAGGTCGCGGTATTTCATGTCATTTTGAAATTAGAGAACGGTTTCTTATGCTTGACCGGTTATTTTTGCCGTTCCTAGAATCCCGCCAACCTGAACAAATCAGGGTTTACCCGTCGTCGCCGCAAGTTGGGACGCCGCCGACGGACGCTGCAGCAAGAGCCACGCGTGCCGCCGCAGGCTGCACTCAGGTGCAGCGAATCATTATCGCCACCGCGTGGCGGCCGTCCCCGACGGTCGCCAGCGAAACGGTGGGCTGGAGAAAGGACGGTGTGATGAGCATCCGCGATATCGCACACAAGGCCCGCGAGTCGGCGTCGGTGTTCCTGCGCGACGTCGGCCACGGGCTGCTCGAGGTCGGGCACAACGGGCTGGCGCTGCTGGGCGTCACGGTGCTGCTGGCCGGTGTGTTCGCGCTCGGCCACGACGATCTGCGCCACCGCGCCGAGGTGGCGGCACTCGACTGGCTGCAGTCGCGCCAGGAAGCGCGCATCGACGCCGATGCGGACCTGACCGTGGCGCTGGCCGAGCCGACGGCGGTCGAGCGCGCCACCGCGGCCGACCCGGGCGGCCTGGACCGCCAGCAGGCGGCGGTGGCCCAATGGATCTCGCGCCGCTACCGCGTCGCGATCGAGCCGGTCAGCCGACTGGTGCAGGAGGCGTGGCACCTCGGCGAACGCGCCGGGCTGGACCCGACGCTGATCCTCGCGGTGGTGGCGATCGAGTCGCGCTTCAACCCGTTTGCGCAGAGCCCCGTCGGCGCGCAGGGCCTGATGCAGGTCATGACCCGGGTGCACACCGAGAAGTACGAGCCCTTCGGCGGCGCGCACGCGGCGTTCGACCCGGTGGCCAACCTGCGCGTGGGCGTGCAGGTGCTCAAGGAATACGTCGCGCGCAGCGGCAGCATCGAGAGCGGGCTGCGCTGGTACGTCGGCGCCGCCAACCTCGACAGCGACGGCGGCTACGTCGGCAAGGTGCTCGGCGAGCAGTCCAAGCTCGCGCAGGTCGCGCAGGGCAAGTCGCTGTCGCCGTTCACGCCGCTGCGGCCGCTGCCGCCGGCCACGACGGTGGGCGCGCCGTCGACGCCGGCCGACGAGCTCGCGGTCGACGAGACGCCGCCTGCCACCGCGACGCCCGCCCCCGCGCCCGCGCCGCAGGGCGACAAGGCCTGGCCCAAGGTCGCGATGAACTGACGCCACGGGTGCGGGCCGCCCGGCGGCCCGCACGGCGCCGTCCGATACACTTTCCGCCACTGCGCGACTGGCGATAGGCGCGCCGCCCCCAGGGCCCGAGGGCCGGGGCCGGCGCCCGAGGTGGACCACCACCGGGAAGCGCAGGCCGCCACGCCACCCCAGCGGTGCCGCGGCGTCGCGTGCCGTTCGCCTGGGCAGCCCTCGCCCGCACCCCGTGCCCGGCACCGTGCGTCGCGCGAAGGCCCTTCACACCGACGCTTTGCGTGACTTCACGAGAAGGGGCACTGCCATGTTCGACCGCACCCAGCACACCGTCGCCGCCGTCGATCCGGACCTGTGGGCCGCGATCCAGGCCGAGAACTGCCGCCAGGAAGAGCACATCGAGCTGATCGCCAGCGAGAACTACACCAGCCCGGCCGTGATGGCCGCGCAGGGCTCGCAGCTGACCAACAAGTACGCCGAGGGCTACCCCGGCAAGCGTTACTACGGCGGCTGCGAGAACGTCGACGTCGTCGAGACGCTGGCCATCGAGCGCTGCAAGCAGCTCTTCGGCGCGCAGTTCGCCAACGTGCAGCCGAACTCGGGCAGCCAGGCCAACCAGGCCGTGTTCTTCGGGCTGCTGCAGCCCGGCGACACGATCATGGGCATGAGCTTGGCCGAGGGCGGCCACCTCACGCACGGCATGCCGCTGAACATGAGCGGCAAGTGGTTCAAGGTCGTCAGCTACGGCCTCGACGCCCACGAGGCGATCGACTACGCGGCGATGGAGCGCCTCGCGCACGAGCACAAGCCCAAGCTCATCATCGCCGGCGCCAGCGCCTACAGCCTGCGCATCGACTTCGAGCGCTTCGCCCGCGTGGCCAAGGCGGTGGGTGCGTACTTCATGGTCGACATGGCGCACTACGCCGGCCTGATCGCCGCGGGCGTGTACCCCAACCCGGTGCCGTACGCCGACGTGGTCACCAGCACCACGCACAAGAGCCTGCGCGGGCCGCGCGGCGGCATCATC
>JBBION010000212.1:0-5707 GCA_037443345.1 Rubrivivax sp.
CGACGGGCGTGCGCGCCCGCCGGGCGGTGTGGCGCGCCCGGGCGACCCGCGCGCGACGGGTGCGCCGGCCGCAGCGACGGCATCGCGCGCTTGGGCTCCAGCCCCGGCAACGTCGCCACCGGGATGGCCTGCGTGGTGAAGCGCTGGATGCGGTGCAGCATGCCCGCGTCGCGCGCCTCGGCCAGCGTAACCGCGAGCCCGGCGCGCCCGGCGCGGCCGGTGCGGCCGATGCGGTGCACGTAGTCCTCGGCCTTCATCGGCAGGCCGTAGTTGATGACGTGGCTGATCGTCGGCACGTCGATGCCGCGCGCCGCGACGTCGGTGGCCACCAGCACGCGCAGGTGGCCGCGGCGCAGGCCGTCGAGCACACGGTTGCGCCGGCCCTGCGGCATGCCGCCGTGCAGCGAGGCGACGCGGTGCCCGAACTCGGCCAGCCGGTCGGCCAGGTCGTCGGCGTCGCGCTGCGTGCTGGTGAACACGAGCGCCTGCTCGACGTCACGATCGGCCAGCAGGTGGTCGAGCAGCGCGTCCTTGTGCGCGCCGTGGTCGGCCCAGTGCAGGCGCTGCTCGATGTTGGCGTGCGTGTCGGTGTGCGAGGCGACCTCGATGGCCAGCGGGTTGCGCAGCAGTTCTTGCGCGAGGTGGCCGACGTGCCCGGCGAAGGTGGCGCTGAACATCACCGTCTGGCGCGTCTTCGGCGTGCACTCGGCGATGAAGCGGATGTCGTCGATGAAGCCCATGTCGAGCATGCGGTCGGCCTCGTCGAGGACGAGGATCTCGACGTGGTCGAGCACGCACTTGCCGCTTTGCACATGGTCGATCAGCCGCCCGGGCGTGGCGATCAGCACGTCCAGAGGGCCGCGCAGCGCCTTGAGCTGTGCCGCGTACGGCACGCCGCCGAGCACGGTGGCCACGCGCAGGCCCGGGACGTGGCGGCCGTAGGTCGCGGTGGCCTTGGCCACCTGTTGCGCGAGCTCGCGCGTGGGCGCCAGCACCAGCACGCGCGGGCCCGGGGTCTGGCCCTTGACGGGCTTCTGGGCCGTGTCGGTGCGCGCGGTGATCACGCGCTGCAGTGCCGGCAGCACGAAGCTTGCCGTCTTGCCGCTGCCGGTGGACGACGACACGCGCAGGTCGCGGCCTTCGATCGCGGGCGGAATGGCGCGCTGCTGCACGTCGGTGGGTTGTTCGTAGCCGGCGTCGGCGACGGCGCGGGTCAGGGCGGGCGCGAGGCCCAGGGTGTCGAAACTCATCATGCCTTCCAGTTCGTTCACGGCACGGCCACGGCCACGCCGGCAGCGCGCACGCGCTGCGGGGTCAGGTCGCGAGAAGAACGAGGCAGGCAGGACGGCCGCGAGAAAGAAGCGGCAACCCGGAACACACCGGCTCGAGCGACGGCATCGCCGCCGACCGGTGCCCCTCGCATCGAGGAGGCGCTGGACACCGGCAGGAGCGCCGGCGCAGGTCAGAGGGGATGAACGAACGCCGTCGGACTCGACGGCGCAGGCTGCATTGTATGCGCCGGCGCCGATTCCTGCCGGCGCACCGCAACCTCAGACGCGAAGCAGGTGCTTCCGGTAGTACAGCAACTCGTCGATCGATTCGTGGATGTCGGCCAGCGCGGTGTGCGACTGCTGCTTCTTGAAGCCTTCCATCAGCCCCGGCTGCCAGCGGCGCGCGAGCTCCTTGAGCGTGCTGACGTCGAGGTTGCGGTAGTGGAAGAAGGCCTCGAGCCTGGGCATCGAGCGCGCGAGGAAGCGCCGGTCCTGGCAGATCGAGTTGCCGCACATCGGGCTCTTGCCCGCCGGCACGAACTGCGCGAGCCACGCCATCACCTGCGCCTCGGCCGCGGCCTCCTCGACCGTCGAGGCCCTGACGCGGTCGATCAGGCCCGACTTGCCGTGCGTGCCCTTGTTCCACGCGTCCATCGCGTCGAGCACGGCGTCGCTCTGGTGGATCGCCAGCACCGGCCCCTCGACGCGCTGCGTGACCTGCGCGTCGGTGACGACGACGGCGATCTCGATGATGCGGTCGCGCTCGGTGTCGAGCCCCGTCATCTCGAGGTCGATCCAGATCAGGTTCTGTTCGGAAAGCGGCAGCGGGGGGCTGTCGGTCATGCGGGGCTTTCGTGAGTCGTCGTCGCCGCGTCGCGGGCGTTGGGGCCGCAGCACGGGCATTGTCGCAGCCCTACACTGGCGGCATGTCCGAGTCCGTGTCCTCGCTGCCGACGGCCTTCTCGCTCGTCTTCGCCGGCGCGGTGGCGCTGTCGTTCGCGCTGCGACTGTGGCTGGCATCGCGCCAGGTGCGCCACGTCGCGCGCCACCGCGACGCCGTGCCGGCGCCGTTCGCCGGCAGCGTGACGCCCGAGGCGCACCGCAAGGCGGCCGACTACACCGTCGCGCGCACGCGCTTCGGCGTGCTCGCGACCGCGTTCGCGACCGCCGTCGTGCTCGGCTGGACGCTGCTCGGCGGGCTCGACGCGCTCAACGCCGCGGTGCGCGACGCCGTGCAGCCACGCTTCGGCGACATGGCCTACCAGCTCGCGCTGCTGGCCGCGTTCGCGCTGATCGCCGCTCTGCTCGATCTGCCGTTCGAGCTCTACCAGACCTTCGGCATCGAGCAGCGCTACGGCTTCAACCGCATGACGTGGCGGCTGTACGTCGCCGACACCGTCAAGGGCCTGCTCGTGGCGGCGGTGCTCGGGCTGCCGCTGGCCGCGCTCGTGCTGTGGATCATGGGCGCCTCGGGCGGCTGGTGGTGGCTGTGGGCCTGGGGCGTGTGGGTCGGTTTCCAGCTGCTGATCCTGGTGCTGTACCCGACCGTCATCGCGCCGCTGTTCAACAGGTTCGAGCCGCTCGCCGACGAGACGCTCGCCACGCGCGTGCAGGCGCTGATGACGCGCTGCGGCTTCGCCGCCAAGGGCCTGTTCGTGATGGACGGCAGCCGCCGCTCGGCGCACGGCAACGCGTACTTCACCGGGCTCGGCGCGGCCAAGCGCGTCGTCTTCTTCGACACGCTGCTGGCGATGCTGACGCCGGGCGAGGTCGAGGCCGTGCTCGCGCACGAGCTCGGCCACTTCAAGCGCCGCCACGTGCTCAAGCGCATGGCGACGGTGTTCGGCGCGAGCCTGGCCGCGCTCGCGCTGCTCGGCGCCGTGGCCGCACAGCCGTGGTTCTACCTCGGCCTGGGCGTCGAGCCGAACCTGGGCGCGCCGAACGACGCGCTCGCGCTGCTGCTGTTCTCGCTCGCGCTGCCGCCGTTCGCGTTCCTGCTCGCGCCGCTGGCGGCCGCGCTGTCGCGCCGCCACGAGTTCGAGGCCGATGCCTACGCGTGCGTGCACGCCGACGGACGCGACCTCGCCAACGCGCTGCTCAAGCTGCACGCCGACAACGCGTCGACGCTGACGCCCGACCCGCTGTACGTGCGCTTCTACTACTCGCACCCGCCCGCGTCCGAGCGCCTGGCCGCGCTGGCCGCGCACACCCGCTCCCCGTCGTCACCCCTGCCGCAGCCCACATGAACGTCCTGAAGACCCAGCACTGCCAGCCGCTCGAGGGGCAGCCGCCGATGACCGACGTGCAGATCAGCGCCCACCTGGCGCGCGTGCCCGGCTGGGCGCTCGTCGACGGCGCGATCGAGAAGACCTACCGCTTCGAGAACTACCACCAGACCATGGCGTTCGTGAACGCGCTGGCGTGGATCGCGCACCGCGAAGACCACCACCCCGACCTGCTGGTGACCTACAACCGCTGCACGGTGCGCTTCAACACGCATTCGGTGGGCGGCATCTCGATCAACGACTTCGTCTGCGCGGCGCGCGTCGACGCGCTGCTCACCGACTGACGCGCAGGCCGCTTGGGCGCGCCGGCCGCACTCGACATCGCCCGCGTCGTCGCCGGGCACGGGCGCCACGTCGTGCTCGAGACGCCCGAGGGCCGGCGCCTGATCGGCCACCCGCGCGGCAAGAAGAGCGAGTGCGTCGTCGGCGACCTGGTGCGCTGGCAGGCCAGCGGCGACGAAGGCGTCGTCGAGGCGATCGAGCCGCGGCGCAACCTGCTGTTCCGCCAGGACGAGTGGCGCACCAAGTCGTTCGCCGCCAACATCGACCGCCTGCTCGTCCTCGTGGCTGGCGAGCCGATGTTCAGCGAGTCGCAGCTCGCGCGCGCGCTCGTCGCCGCCGAAGACGCCGACGTGCCGGCCACGATCGTGCTCAACAAGACCGACCTGCCGGCCGCCGCCGCGGCGCGCGAGCGCCTGGCGCCCTACGTGCGCATGGGCGTGCCGGTCGTCGAGGTCGCGCTCAAGGCGCGGCCCGACGAGGCGCGCGCGCGGCTGGCCCCGCTGCTGTCCGACGGCGCGACGCTGGTGCTGGGCCCCAGCGGCAGCGGCAAGAGCACGCTGATCAATCTGCTCGTGCCCGGCGCGCAGGCGCAGGTCGGCGAGATCTCGCAGGCGCTGAGCTCCGGGCGCCACACGACGACGACGACGAGCTGGTACTGGCTCGACGACGCGAAGCGCGCGGCGCTGATCGACTCGCCGGGGTTCCAGGAATTCGGGCTGCGCCACGTCGACGCGCAGCGCCTGCCGGCGCTGATGCCCGACCTGCGCGCGCACGCCGGCGAATGCCGCTTCTACAACTGCACGCACCGCGAGGAGCCGGGCTGCGGCGTGCGCGCGGCCGTCGAGCGCGGCGAGATCGCCGCGTCGCGCCATCGCATCTACCTCGAGATCCTCGACGAGCTGACGCGCCCGCGCTGGTGATCAGCGCCGCGGGCCTGCCGGCGGGCGCGGTGCCGGCTCGGCGACGAGCCGCTCGGCCGGGTACGGCATGAGCAGCGCGCGTGCGGTGGCGACGTCGCCGTCGAGCCAGCGGTCGTGATCGGCCTCGTCGAGGATCGCGACCATGCGCTTTTCCTCGCCCGGGCGGTGCATGCGGCCGAACACGGCGTGGCCGTCGGCGTTGACGGTCAGCATCGTGAAGCTCAGCCACTCGCGGCCGTCGCTGGCGCGCCACCAGCCCCACAGCCCGGCGATGCCCATCGGCAGCCCGTCGCGGCGCGCGATGCGCCAGCGCACGGCCTTGCCCGTCTCCCAGTTCGGTTCGTACACCGCCTCGACCGGCACGATGCAGCGCCGGGCCTGCCGCCACGCGTCGCGGAAGCTCGGCTTCTCGTGCACCGTCTCGCTGCGCGCGTTGTAGGTGCGCCGGCCGAACGCGAGGTCCTTGGCCCAGTGCGGCACGAGGCCGAACAGGCCCAGCCGCGCGTCGCGCGCGAGCTCGGCGCGGTCGCGCGCACGCACCACGAACGGCGCGAAGCCGCCGGGGTAGACCTCGGGCGGCACCTCGTCGCGCGGGCGCTGCGCGCCGAAGTGCGTGAGCAGGCGGTCCTGCGCGGTGACGGGCTGGTAGTTGGCGCACATCGCGGGGCGTCGGCGTTCGAGGCGACTGTAGCCCGGTGCCGGCGGCGCCCTGGCGCGGCACCGACAATGCCGGCGTGAACTACGCCGAGCCGCCGCGACTGCCGATGCGCCACCTGCTGGGGCTGGCGGCGGTCGTGCTGCTGCACGTGCTGCTGGGCTGGGCGCTGGTCAGCGGGCTCGCGCGCCAGGTGGTCGAGGTCGTCGTGCGGCCGATCGAGACGCGCATCGTCGACGAGGTGCGCCCGCCCCCTCCTCCGCCGCCCCCCCCGCCGGCACCGCGTCCGCCGCC
>JBBION010000213.1:0-5652 GCA_037443345.1 Rubrivivax sp.
AGCTGCGCAGCGCCGACCCGGCCTAGTTCGCGAACCGGCAGCGCTTCGTCGACATGCAGGCCGGCGGGCAGCTCGTCAGCCCGGCCGAGGGCGCGCGGCGGGTGCTCGCCTTCCTCGAGCGCGCCGACTTCGGCAGCAACCCGATCGGCGACGTGCGCGAGGCGGCGTGACCGCCCCCGGCCCCGTCACGCCGGCCGGGCGGGCCGGCGAGCTGGTGCGCCTGCTCGGCCTCGCGCCGCACCCCGAGGGCGGCTTCTTCCGCGAGGTCTTCCGGTCGATGTCGACGGTGCAGCCCGACGACGGCCGGCCGCCTCGCGCGGCGCTGACGACGATCGACTTCCTGCTCGCCGCCGGTCAGCACTCGGCGTGGCACCGCGTGCGCTCCGACGAGGTCTGGCACCTGCTCGAGGGCGACGGACTCATGCTGTGGCTGGTGCCGCCGTCGCTCGACCGCGTCGAGCGCATCGAACTCGGCGCGGCCGAGGGCGCACGGCGCCCGCGCCACGTCGTGCCGGCCGGCTGGTGGCAGGCCGCCGAGCCGAGGGAGGCCTTCGCCTACGTCGGCGCGACGGTCGGGCCCGGCTTCGACTTCGCCGACTTCGACTTCGGTCGCGCCGATGCCGCCTTCGCGGCCGCGCTGCCGCGGCTCGACGCGACGCTGACGCGGCTGCTCTGATCCATCGCGCCGCACCGCGCGGCGTGATCGGCGCACGGCAGTTGCCGGGGCGCACGGCGCCCCGTGCCGTTCAACTCGCGAGCCAGGCTGCCAGGTCGGCCTCGAGCTGCACCAGGTCGGCCTGGCGCGTGTACATCATGTGCCCGGCGTCGTAGTGGCGGTGCGTCACGCGCCGCATCAAGTCGGCCGGCACGTCGAGCTGGGCCAGCGACCAGTCGCTCGCGCTGTAGGGCGTGCCGAGGTCGTAGCGGCCGCTCGCCGCCAGCACCTTGAAGTGCGGGTTGCGGCGCAGCGCGCGGGCGAGGTCCGGCGTCGTCGAGGTGTAGCCCATGCCCATGCGCCCGCCCTCGCCGCGCCGCCAGTCCCAGCTGCGGTTGACCTCGCGGTTGAGCACCTCGTAGCGCTGCTCGAGGTCGAGCCCGAGCTCGCGGAAGTAGGCCATCGCGGCCATCGTGTACGGCGCCTCGATGGCCTCGATGCCGGGATCGAACTCGAACTCGCGCCCGCGGCTGGCGCCCAGCGGGCCGGCGACGCGGGCGTCGAGCCGGCCGACCTGCAGCCCGCGGTGGCGCAGCGCCTCGAAGAAGAAGTGCTGGTCGGCGATGCGCAGGTTCTTCTCCTCGACCAGCGCACGCGGCAGGCCGGTCAGCTCGGCCAGGCGCCTGGCGATGCGGACGCGGCCCTTCGCCGACAGACGCGCGCCGGCATGCAGTGCGGCCACGTAGTCCTCCTGCACGAAGGCCTCGGCCGCCGTCCGCGCCGCCGCCGGCGAGGCGCCGAGCTCTCCGGCGAGCAGGCCGTGGTGCTGCGCGACGTTGGCGAAGCCGGGCAGGAACAGCGCGTACGGCAGGTCGTTGGCCGGCGCGAAGACGATGCTCTGCAGGTCCATCGCGCAGCTGACCAGCACCACGCCAGCCACGCCGATGCCGAGGCCGAGCAGCGCGTCGGCGATCGCCGCGCCGCGCGTCGTGCCGTAGCTCTCGCCGGCCAGGTAGACGGCGGAGCCCCAGCGCTGGTGGCGCGTCAGCCAGGCGCGGATCACCTCGGTGAAGACGGCGACGTCGCCGTCCACGGTCAGCATCTTCTTGCGCGCGGCCTCGCTGGCGCAGGCCGACCAGCCGGTGTGCGGCGGGTCGATGAAGACGAGGTCGAAGTGGCGGAACCAGCTGTGCGGGTTGTCCTCGACCGCGTACGGCGGCTTCGGCGTGCTGCCGTCGTCGGGCACGACGACGCGCTTGGGGCCGAGCGCACCCAGGTGCAGCCACACCGAGGCCGAGCCCGGGCCGCCGTTGAACGCGAAGCACACCGGGCGCGCGGCCGGGGTCGCGCCGACGAGCTCGTGCGAGGTGGCGAGCACCGCGGCCTCGGGCTCGCTGGCCGCGCCGGCCAGGCCCTCCGGGCGCACCGGAATGAACGAGGCCTGCACCCGATAGTCCAGGCGCCGGCCGTCGAGGGAGATCGAGCCGCTCGACGCCGCGGCCGGCCGCGCCAGCAGGCGGTCGACGTGCTCGCGCAGGCGCTTGGCCTCGTCGCTGGGCGGGGTAGAAGCGGCGGGCGTGGCGTCGGCCATGGCGTTGTCTCCGGGCAGGATCCAGGTCGCGCACGTTACCGCAGCCCGGGATGCCGGCGGCGGCCGCGCCATGCCCCGGCGTCGGGAGGACGGGACGCCGGCGCACGCCGGGGCCTCTCGGATAATCGAGCGCCATGAAAGTCGCCACCGGCCACGTCGTCCGCGTCTTCGTCGCCGGGCTGCTGGCAGCGCTGCCACTGGCGGCCACCGTGTTCGTGTTCTGGTGGGCGGTCGGGCTGCTGATCCGCTTTCTCGGTCCCGACAGCGCGATCGGCTCGGTGCTGGTCAAGGTCGGGCTGGGCGTCACCGGCTCGGAGATCGTCGGCTACCTGATCGGCATCGGCATCGTGATGGCGCTGATCTTCGGCCTCGGGGTGCTGGTGGAGATGGGGCTGCAGCGCGGTCTGGCCTCGATCTTCCAGTCGGTGCTGCGGCGCATCCCGGTGGTGCGCACGGTGTACGACCTGGCGCACAAGATGGTCGGCCTGTTCGCGCCGCGCGAGGACGACGGCCTGCGCTCGATGAGCCCGGTGTGGTGCCACTTCGGAGGTCGGGGCGGGGCGGTGGCGCTCGCGCTGCTGTCGACGCCGCAGCCGGTGGAACTGGGCGGCCAGCCCTACATGGCGGTGATCGTGCCGACCGCGCCGGTGCCGGTCGGCGGCGGCCTGCTTTACGTGCCGGCCGACTGGATCGAGCCGGCCGAGGTCGGCGTCGAGGCGCTGACCAGCATCTACGTCTCGCTCGGGGTGACCTCGCCGCAGTACCTGAAGGGCAGCGCGGCGGCGCCGATCGCGCCCGCCGCGGCTCAGCTGCCGGCCAGGAACGACGCGTAGGCCTTCAGGTCGACGTTGCCGCCGCTGACGACGACGCCGACGCGGCGGCCGCGGGCGTCGATCACGCCTTCGAGCAGGGCCGCGGCGGCCAGGCACCCCGTCGGCTCGACGACCATCTTCATGCGCTCGGCGAAGAAGCGCATCGCGCGCACCAGCGCCTCGTCGCTCACCGTCTCGATGCGGCGCACGAGGCGCTGGATGACCGGGAACGTGAGCTCACCGCTGTGCTGCGTCTGCGCGCCGTCGGCGATCGTGCGCGGGGTGTCGATGTGCACGATGCGACCTTCGGCCAGGCTGCGCTGGATGTCGTTGCCCGCCTCGGGCTCGACGCCGACGATCTCGATGCCGGGGCAGCGTGCGTGCGCGGCCACCGCGCAACCCGAGATCAGGCCGCCGCCGCCGACGCACACCACCAGCAGATCGAGCGGACCGACCTCGTCGATCAGTTCCGCCGCCGCCGTGCCCTGCCCGGCCATCACGTGCGGGTGGTCGTAGGGCGGAATCAGCGTCATGCCGCGCTCGGCGGCCAGGCGCCGGCCGATCGCCTCGCGGTCCTCGGTGTAGCGGTCGTAGAGCACGACCTCGCTGTCGCGCCGGCCGGCCTGGTAACCGCGCGTGGCCGCGAGCTTGGTGGGCGGCGCATCCTGCGGCATCACGATCACGCTCGGCATGCCGAGCAGCCGGGCGGCCAGCGCGATCGCCTGCGCGTGGTTGCCCGACGAGAACGCGATCACGCCGGCGCGCCGCTGCTCGGGCGTGAACTGCGCCAGCGCGTTGAAGGCGCCGCGGAACTTGAACGCGCCCATGCGCTGGAAGTTCTCGCACTTGAAGAACAGGGTCGCGCCGGTGCGCTCGTCGGCGGTGCGCGAGGTGCGCGCCGGCGTGCGGTGGGCGATGCCGGCCAGCCGCGCCGCGGCGGCGTCGATGTCGGCCGGGCCGATCGCGAGGCCGGAGAAGTCGGTCATGGCAGGTCCTCGTCCGTCGGGCGCGCCGGCGGCACCGGCGGCGCCAGCACGATGTCAGGGCCCTGGAAGCCGCCGCGGCGGTAGGTCAGCACCAGCGTGTCGCGCCAGCCGGGGGCGCCGGGCGCCAGCGGCTGGATCGGCGTCGTCTCGTGGATCATGCGTTCGTCGTCGAGCAGCAGCGCGCTCCCCGGCTCGGCAAGGGTGAAGCGCAGGCCGGCCGGGCCGTCGGCGTCGAACACCCGCGTCTCGCCGCCCTTGACGCCGTGACGGCCGACGAGGATCACAACGACGAGGTCGACGCCGTCGCGGTGCGCGCCCTCGGGCGTCGGCCGGCCGATGCCGCCTTCGGTGTCGATGCGGAACGGGTGCGCCTCGACGTGCCAGCGTGCCGGGCCGCGCAACGCGTCGGCGATGCGGCCGAGGCCGGCCAGCAGCTGCGCCCAGGCCGGATCGCCGAGCAGGGTCGCCGGCAGCGGCTCGAACCAGCGCTCGATGCCGCCGTGCAGCGCGTTGTACTCGACCGGCTGCCAGTGCGCGCGGTGCGGCACCGGAGCCACGGCACCGCCCTCGACGACGAAGCTGCCGTGACGGCGCCGGCGGTAGCGGCCGCCGTCGCGCAGGTAGCGGTCGGGCGGCAGGTCGTCCCACAGCGACGACCACCGGCCCAGCGTCGCCGCCGCGAGACCGGTGAGCGTGCGCAGCGAAACGGCATCGACGACGGCCCAGCCGGCCGCGTGCAGCCGGGCCGGCAGCTGCGCCACAGGAGTGAGGGGCGGGTCCGGGGTCAGGGTCATCGCGGGGTCATCGCCGGGTCATCGTGGGGCGGTCGGGCGCGTCGGCGGACGACTTGGCGACACGGCGCCGGCGGGCCGCCTCTCGCCGCCGCGCCGGTCGGCCGGGCGGGGCCCGGACGATGGCGCCCCCCGGGGCCGGCACTGGAGTGGGCGCTCCAATCGTCTGTCAGCTTGACGCGGGGAATCTTCGTTAAGGTGGGGGCGCAACATGATTGCGTCCGTCGAGCGGGCCGATCCGGGCATGCCGGTCGGCTCCGACCGCCGCCGACGGCGGGCCTGACCGGCCCGGCGCCCGGTGGACGCACAACACGGCACCATCACCATGGCTCTGGTCGAGATCGTCGAATTGAAGTGGCTGCTGGCCGGCGAAGGCCTGCACCTGCACGTGGAGCGGCTGCAGAACGACCCGGAGTATGCCCGGCGCATCCTCGCACTGGCCGCGGCGTCGCCGAACCAGGCCCTGCGGGCGGCGGCGGAACGCGTGCGCCAAGGGCTGGCCCTCGATCCGGCCTGAACGAGCGGACGGCACGGCCGGCACGGCGCTGGCGCGAGCATCCGTCCGGCGCCTCCTTCCCGCCGCGGCCACCCACGTCGTACGATGCCCACGGCGTGGCGCGCAGCGGTGCACGCGCCTGCTTCGGGGGACCGCCAAGATGACCACCCTGCCTGCCGGTCGATGCCACGGCGCCACCGCGCGGCGGTCGCAGCGCGGTGCGTCCCAGGATCGTGCCGCGAGTTGCGGATTCGGGACGGCGAGCTCAGCGCGTCGTCGGCGAGCTCCCGATCCGGCCGAGCCAGTCGTCCGTGCTCTGCG
>JBBION010000214.1:0-5606 GCA_037443345.1 Rubrivivax sp.
CGCGGTGGCCGCGTCGACGCGGCGAGCCTCGGCGCGCAGCAGCGCCAGGTGCGTGAACGGCGGCAGCCCCGCGGACTCGCGCTCGGCGAGCTGCGCGGCCGCGAACGCGGCGAAGTCGTGGCGGGCCAGTGCCGCGTACAGCGCGTGCTGCGGGTGCCAGGTCTGGATCCACAGCTCGCTCGCGGCCGCACGCCCGGCGTCGCGCCCGGCGCGGCCGCCGGCCTGCATCAGTAGCGCGAACAGGCGCTCGGGCGCGCGGAAGTCGCTCGCGAACAGCGAGCCGTCGGGGTTCACGGCGGCCACCAGCGTCATGCGGCGGAAGTCGTGCCCCTTGGCCACCATCTGCGTGCCCACCAGCACGTCGACCTCGCCGGCGTGCACGGCCGCCAGCTGCGCCTCGAGCGCGCCTTGCGCGCGCGTGCTGTCGGCGTCGATGCGCGCGACGCGCGCGGCGGGCATCAGTTCGGCGATCTGCTCCTCGAGCCGCTCGGTGCCGCGGCCGATCGGCGCGACGTCCTGGTTGCCGCAGTCGGGGCACGCGCGCGGCACCGGCTGCGTGAAGCCGCAGTGGTGGCAGCGCAGCGTGCGGTCTCGCTTGTGGAACACGCGCCAGGCGCTGCAATGCGGGCAGCCGCTTTTCCAGCCGCAGGCGCCGCAGTGCAGCACTGGCGCGTAGCCGCGGCGGTTGAGCAGCAGCAGGCTCTGCTCGCCGCGCGCCAGGCGCTCGCGCAGCGCGTCGACCAGCGGCGGTGACAGCGCCGTGTCGCGCAGCGCCTCGCGCGGCAGCCGGCCCATGTCGACGAGGCGCACGCGCGGCGGCGCGCCGCCGCCGATGCGCTGCGGCAGCGCCAGACGCCGGTAGCGCCCCTGCTCGGCGTTGTGCCAGGTCTCGAGCGACGGCGTCGCCGAGCCGAGCAGCACCGGTACGCGCTCGAGCCGGCCGCGGTAGACGGCCAGGTCGCGCGCCGAGTAGCGCGCGCCTTCCTGCTGCTTGAGCGACGCGTCGTGCTCCTCGTCGACGACGACGAGCCCCAGCCGCGGCAGCGACGCGAACATCGCCAGCCGCGTGCCGAGCACGACGTCGGCCTGCCCCAGGTGCGCGCGCAGCCAGTGGCGCAGCCGCTGCGCCGGCGTCAGCGCGCTGTGCAGCGTCACGAGCCGGTGCGCGCCAAAGCGCGCGCCGAAGCGCGCCTCGAGCTGCGGCGTCAGGTTGATCTCGGGCACCAGCACCAGCACCTGCCGCCCGGCGTCGAGCGCGCGCGCCGCCGCGCGCAGGTAGACCTCGGTCTTGCCGCTGCCGGTGACGCCGTGCAGCAGCGTCGTGCCGGGCTCGGCCTCGGCGGCCAGCGCGTCGAGCACCGCCGCCTGGTCGGGCGTCAGCGGCGGCGGCGTCTCGGGCGGCGTCGGCGCGGGCGCACGCAGGCGCGCGATGCGCTTGGCCAGGCGGGCGTCGTCGAGCTTGCGCAGCTCGGGCGGCAGCACCGACAGCGCGACCTCGCCGACGCCGCGCTGGTAGTAGCCGGCCGCGAACCCGACGAGTTCGAGCCAGGCCGTCGACAGCGGCGGCAGCGACTGCAGCACCGCGGCCACCGGGCGCAGCGCGTCGTCGCCGACGGCCGCCACCGCGTCGCCGCCGGCCTCCCAGGCGATGCCGGCGACTTCGCGCCGGCCCAGCGGCACGCGCAGCAGCGTGCCCGGCGGCAGGGCTTCGTCGTGGACGTAGTCGAGCGCGCCGGCCAGCCCGCTGTGCTGCGGCGTGTCGACGGCAACGGCGACGCGATGCCGGGTCAAGCGCGAGCCCTGCCGACGATCACTTGCGCCTGGAACCTCGGAGCATTCTCAAACGATGCGCCCAAGTCTATGATTCGAAACCGCTTTTCGACCTGTCCACGGATTCTGTGGACAACTTTGTGGGGAACCTGCCCGCGACGGCGCTAAACGCTTGTGGCGACTGGGCCCGCGCCGCATTGCCCGGCACCGTGGCACGCTGGCGCACTGTGCAGAATCAAGCACTTAGCTGGTGCAGCGGCCAAATTGGCCGGCGGGCCTGCGCAGCGGGCCGGCGTTGCGGCGCAACACGAAGCGTGGGGATAAGTCAAGCCCTGAGCGGTCACTCACGCGCTGCGCCGCGATGTTGACGCCGCTGCAGGATGTCAAGGGGCGGCGCGCAACCGCCGCGACGCCTCGTGCACCGCGTCGACCAGCGCCGCGACGTGCTCCGGCGGCGTGAACTGGCTGATGCCGTGGCCGAGGTTGAAGATGTGGCCGTCGACGCCGCCGTCGGCGCGCTGCGGGCGACCGAAGCTCTCGAGCACCTTGGCGGCCTCGGCGCGCACGACCTCGGGCGGCGCGAACAGCACGGCCGGGTCGAGGTTGCCCTGCAGCGCGACGCGGTCGCCGACACGCGCGCGCGCGACGCCGAGGTTGACCGTCCAGTCGACGCCGAGCACGTCGGCACCGGTGTCGGCCATCGCCTCGAGCCACAGCCCGCCGCCCTTCGTGAACACGATGTGCGGGATGTGCTGGCCGTCGTGCTCGCGCTTGAGCTGGGCGAGCACGCGCTTCGTGTACGCGAGGCTGAAGCGCTGGAACGCGCCGTCGGCGAGCACGCCGCCCCAGCTGTCGAACACCATCACGGCCTGCGCACCGGCGTCGATCTGCGCGTTCAGGTAGGTCGCCACCGCGTCGGCGTTGACCTCGAGGATGCGGTGCATCAGGTCCGGACGCGCGTACATCATCGTCTTGACGAGGCGGTAGTCGTCGCTGCCGCCGCCCTCGACCATGTAGCACGCCAGCGTCCACGGGCTGCCCGAAAAGCCGATCAGCGGCACGCGGCCGACCCGACGCCCCTGGGCGTCGGTCGTCATCAGCGCCCTGCGGATCGACGTGACGGCGTCGAACACGTAGCGCAGGCGGTCGAGGTCGGGCACCGCGAGCCTGGCCACCGCCGACTCGTCACGCACGGGATGCGCGAACCTCGGGCCCTCGCCCTGCGCGAAGCTCAGCCCCAGCCCCATCGCGTCGGGCACGGTGAGGATGTCGGAGAACAGGATCGCCGCGTCGAGCGCGTAGCGGTCCAGCGGCTGCAGCGTGACCTCGGTGGCGTAGTCGACGTTGGTGGCCAGCCCCATGAAGCTGCCGGCCTTGGCGCGCGTGGCGCAGTACTCGGGCAGGTAGCGCCCGGCTTGGCGCATCAGCCACACGGGCGTGTGGTCGGTGGGCTGGCGGCGGCAGGCGCGCAGAAAGGCGTCGTTGGCGAGCGGTGCGAACATCAGAACATTATGGGCCGCGCCGACGCCCCGGCGCCTCGGGGCGGCACCTCACCAGCGCTGGCGCGGCAGCCTCGCCAGCGGCACCGCGCCGTCGGCGAGCCAGCGCGCGACGAGCGCGTCGACGTCGCCCGGCTGCGCGGCCTGCCACACGAGTTCGGGCGGCGCGACGCGCGTGCCCGGCGGCGCGTCGGGCAGCGCGCGGGCGAGCGCGACGACGAAGGCCGCGACCTTCTCGGCGCGCACCGGCTGGTCGCGCAACGGCACCATCCAGTGCAATTGCGCGAGCAGGCCGTCGGCCACGCGCTGCAGCCACGGCACGGTCGCGCCGGCGGGTGCGGCGCCGGGGCGCCGGGCCGAGCGCACGAACACGAGGTGCTCGAAACCCGCGGCGGCGAGCGCCTGCTCGTCGAGCGACGCGAGGCCGACCTTCAGCGCCTGAGGCAGCAGCGTCGGCGCGTGGGGCATCACGACGACGAGCCGGCGCACGCCGGCGGCATGCAGGGCGTGGCCGAGCGCCGGCAGCGCGGCCGGCTCGGGACGCGAGAACACGTCTTCGCGCCCGTGGCGCCCGCGCGGGCGGTCGTACACGACGATCGCGGTGTCGCACGGCGTGCGCGCGACGGCGTCGGCGCCGACGCCGACGCCGACGAGGCGGCGCGGTGCGGCACGCAGCGGCTGTTCGACGAGCGCGGCCACCTGCGCGAAGCGGCCGTCGGCGAGCAGGCGTTCGACGACCGCCGTGCCCAGCGCGCCGCCGGCGCCGACGACGAGCGCGCGCCGCACCCCGGCGGGGGCCGGCGGGCGCTGCAGCGCGCCTTGCAGGGCCTGTTCGAGCATCGCCATCGAGGCACTGTAGTGGCCGCCGTGGCGGCGTCGCCCGCGCCCGGGGGTACGATGCCGACCTCGCCGAAGGAGGACGACGATGACGACCTGGACCCGACGCCTCGCGCTGGCCACCGCCACGGCACTGGCGCTGCTGCTGGGCGGCTGCGGCTACAACGACTTCCAGCGGCTCGACGAGCAGGTCAAGGCCAGTTGGTCCGAGGTGCTGAACCAGTACCAGCGTCGCGCCGACCTGATCCCCAACATCGTCGCCACCGTGAAGGGCGAGGCCGACTTCGAGCAGACGACGCTGACGCAGGTCATCGAGGCGCGCGCGAAGGCGACCTCGATCCAGGTCACGCCCGAGACGCTGAACAACCCCGAGGCCTTCAATCGCTTCCAGCAGGCGCAGGGCGAGTTGAGCGGCGCGCTGTCGCGGCTGATGGCGGTGGCCGAGAACTACCCGAACCTGAAGGCCAACCAGGCCTTCCAGGACCTGCGCGTGCAGCTCGAGGGCACCGAGAACCGCATCACGGTGGCGCGCAACCAGTACATCCGGTCGGTCGCCGACTACAACGTGCTGCGCCGCAGCTTCCCGACCAACCTGACGGCGATGGTGTTCGGCTACGAGGTCAAGCCCAGCTTCACGGTGGCCAACGAGGCGCAGATCAGCACGCCGCCGACGGTCGACTTCAGCCGCCCGGCGGCACCCGCGGCGTCGCGCTGACGCCGCCGCCGGCGTGAACGTGCTGCACGCCGTCGGCGCCCGCCTCGGCGTGGCGTGGCTGCTCGCGCTGGCCGCCGCGTCGGCGCTGGCGCAGGACCTGTTGCCGGTGCCGGAACTCACGGCCCGCGTGATCGACCAGACCGGCACGCTCGGCGACGCGCAGCGCGCCGCGCTCGAGGCCAAGCTCGCCGACTTCGAGGCCCAGGCCGGCCCGCAGATCGTCGTGCTGATGGTGCCCACGACGGCGCCGGAAGACATCGCGGCCTACGCGTGGCGCGTGGCCGACACGTGGAAGATCGGACGGCGCGACGTCGGCGACGGGCTGCTCGTCGTGATCGCGAAGAACGACCGCCGCATGCGCATCGAGGTCGCGCGCGCGCTCGAGGGCGCCATCCCCGACCTCGCGGCGCGGCAGGTCATCGACCGCGCGATGGTGCCGGCGTTTCGCGCCGGCGACTTCGCCGGCGGCATCGACGCCGCGCTCGACCTGCTGATCGCGCGCATCCGCGGCGAGAACCTGCCGGCGCCCGAGCGCCGCGCGGCCGCGGCCGACGCGCCCGGCTGGCAGGAGATCGCGATCTTCTTCTTTGCCGTCGTGCCGATCGTCAGCACGGTGCTGACCGGCATCCTCGGCCGCGGGCTCGGCACGCTGGCCAGCGGCGCCGCCGTGGGCGCGATCGGCTGGTCGATCACCGGCAGCGTGGGGATCGCGGTGGCCGCCGCCGTCGTCGCGATGGTGCTGGTGCTCGTGTTCGGCATCGGCGCCGCGGCGCGCCGCGCCACCG
>JBBION010000215.1:0-5503 GCA_037443345.1 Rubrivivax sp.
CGCCTTCAGCACATCGGTGCCGCGGCGGACGCCGCCGTCGACGAGCAGCGGCAGCGCGCCGCCCACCGCGTCGGCGATGGCCGGCAGCGCGTCGGCGGTCGTGATGGCGGTGTCGAGCGTGCGCCCGCCGTGGTTCGAGACGACCAGCGCCACCGCGCCGGCGGCCAGCGCGTCGCGCGCGTCGTCGGGGTGCAGCACGCCTTTGAGCACGAGCGGCAGTTGGGTCTGGGCACCCAGCCACTCGACGTCGCGCCAGGTCGGCGCGACGTCGAGCAGGTCGTCGAACAACGCGCTCGCGCCGGCG
The DNA here is from genome assembly GCA_037443345.1 of Rubrivivax sp. GTDB lineage: Bacteria > Pseudomonadota > Gammaproteobacteria > Burkholderiales > Burkholderiaceae_C > Calidifontimicrobium. Next base: position 305 of record JBBION010000215.1, read on the forward strand.
GCGGGCGCACGCGCCGGGCGCGGCGGCAAGCCTTGCAGGTGGACCGCGGCCGCAACCGGCGGCACGCGAAAGCCAGCACGCCGCTCGCGGTCGCGCGCACCGTGGACCGGCGCGTCGACGGTCAGCACCAGCGCCTCGAAGCCGGCGGCTTCGGCGCGCTGCACGAGTTCGCGCACGACGCCGCGGTCGCGCTGCCAGTACAGCTGGAACCACAGCGGACCGCGCCCGGCGTCGTCGCGCACCGCGGCGGCGACATGCTCGAGCGGCACGCTGGTCTGCGTGCTGAGCACGAAGCCCACGCCCTGCGCGGCCGCCGCCATCGCGGTGGACCACTCGCCGTCGGGGTGCGCGAGCTTCTGGTGCGCCACGGGCGCGACCAGCAGCGGCGCCGGCCACGTGCGGCCGAGCAGCTCGACGCGCGTGTGCCCGCCGGCCAGCTCGCGCAGCACGCGCGGCAGCAGGCGCAGCGCGTTCCACGCGTCGCGGTTCGCGCGCAGCGTCAGCTCGTCGCCAGCGCCGCCGGCGAGGTAGGCCCAGGCCGCCTCGTCGAGCGCGCGGCGCGCGAGCACCTCGTAGTCGGCGGCGTTCACCGCCGTCGTGCCGGCCACGCTCAGGTCTGCGCCCACAGGCGCAGCAGGTTGTGGTAGGTGCCCACGAGCGCGACCGCCTCGGCCGACTCGCCGTCGCGCTCGCGCAGCCGCGTCAGCGCCACGTCCATCTCGAACAGCAGCCGGCGCTGTTCGTCGCTGCGCACCAGGCTCTCGATCCAGAAGAAGCTCGCGTACCGCACGCCGCGCGTGACCGGCTCGACGCGGTGCACGCTGGTGCCGGGGTACAGCACGGCGTCGCCGGCGGCGAGCTTGACCCGGCGCTCGCCGAACGTGTCGTCGATGACGAGCTCGCCGCCGTCGTAGGTGGCCGGGTCGGCGAGGAACACGGTGCACGACAGGTCGGTGCGGATCGCCTGCCCGGTGTCGGGGTGGTAGCGGATCGCCTGGTCGACGTGCGCGCCGTAGGTGTTGAGCTCGCCGTCGTAGCGGTTGAACATCGGCGGCAGCACGCGCTTGGGCAGCGCGGCCGAGAAGAACAGCGCGTGCCGCTCGATCGCCGCCAGCACGAGGCGCTGCAGCGTGCGCGCCGCGTCGCCGCCCACCGGCAGCTGCCGGTTGCGCTTGACGGCGGCCGCCTGCGGGCCGGCGGTCGCGCGGCCGTCGACCCACTCGGCGGCGTCGAGCAGCACGCGCGCGCGCGCGACCTCGGCGGCGGCGAGCAGCGCGGGGATCTGCAGCAGCATCGGCGCCCCGCTCAGAACTGCGCGGCGAGCGTCAGGCTCACGGTGCGCGGCTTGCCGGGCACGTAGTGGCCGCGGTAGACCAGGTCGGCGTGGTGGCGGTCGGTGACGTTGGCCACGTACAGCCGCGCCGTCAGGCCGGCCCACGCGTACTCGGCCATCAGGTCGGCGGTGACCCAGGCCGGCACCTTGAACGGCGTGGCCAGGCCGACCGGCGTGTCGCCGCTGGCGCCGTTGAGCCCGGCGCCGACGCGCCACTTCTGCGCGACGCGATACGTCGTCCACATGGTGCCGCTGTGTTTGGGCGTCAGGCCCGGGCGGCTGCCTTCGCGCTCGGTACCGGCCGCGCCGCTGGACTCGTCGACGCGCGCCTGCGGGATCCACGCATACGAGACGAACACCTCCCACGCCGGCGTCAGCCGCCCGGCGACGTCGAACTCGACGCCGGCGGCGTGCCGCTTGCCCGACAGCACGTAGTTGCAGGCGTCGACGCTGTCGGCGTCGCGGTTGCGCTCGTGGTACTTCGTCGAGTGGAACAGCGCGAAGCGCGTCGTGTAACGCCCCTCGGCGAAGTCGAGCTTGCCGCCGAGCTCGACGTTGCGGCTGCTCTCGGGGGGCGTCTTCGATGTGCCGGCGTCGAACTGGTAGGTATCGCCCGAGGTGTTGAACGAGGTGCCGTACGACGCGTGGTAGGACTGGAACGGGCTCGGCTGGTACAGCACGCCGAAGCGCTTGCTCCACAGCGAGTCGCTGCGCTGGAGCCGGCTGCCCGCGGCCACCGCGCAGGGGTTGGTCGCCGGGTTGCCGGTGCCGGTGACGGCGAGGTAGTCGCCCTCGAAGCGGTCCCAGCGCACGCCGGCGAGCAGCTTCCAGTCGGGCGCGACCTGCACCAGGTCCTGCGCGTAGACGCCGAGCCCGCGCGCCTCGAAGGTGCGGTTGACGCTGGTCACGCGCAGCGACTCGTCGACCCGCGCACCGTCGTCGGGCGTGCCGACCGTCGTGCGCGGCTTGGCCAGCGTCACGCCGGTGGGCAGCGTCGTCGCAAAGTTGCGGAAGTCCTCCTTGGCCGCGTCGACGCCGGCGAGCAGTTCGTGCCTGACGCCCAGCGACTGGAACCTGCCGCTGTAGTCGCTTTGCAGGTACGCCGTCTTCAGGTCCTGCACCTTGTTGTTGGTGCCGCGCGTGAGCACCGTGCCGGGGCCGAAGGTGGCCGCCCTCACGGCCTGGCCGCCGGGCTGCTGCGACGCCGAGGCGAAGCGGATCGCGCTGGCGCGCAGGTCGCGCTCGTACTGCGCGACGCGCAGGGTCGTCTTCAACTCGCTGCGGTCGGCGAAGCGGTGCGTATGGCCGAGCGTGGCCATGTCGACCGTGCTCGCGCTGTAGTCGCTGCCCATGCCGTAGTACTCGTCGCCATACTTGCCCGGCCACAGCTTGCGCGTCGTCGCGCCGGTGTACGGCAGCAGGTACGGCAGGCCGTAGGGGACGGCGTTGTCGTTCTCGAGGCGGTAGTAGCCGACGAGGAACTCGTCGGCCAGACCGATGCCCCAGCGGAAGGTCGGCGCGATGCCCTTCTTGTCGGTGCGCTCGCCGCCGTCGCCGCCGCCGTGGCGCATCGCATTGATGCGCAGCGCGGCGTCGTCGCCGGTCTTGACGTTGAAGTCGCCCGTGGCGCGCACGGTGCCGGCGCTGTCGACCGTCACGGCGACCTCGTGCTCGTCGATCAGCCGCGGCAGCTTGCTGACCTGGTTGACGGCGCCGCCGGTCGAACCGCGGCCGAACAGCATCGACGCCGAGCCGCGCAGCACCTCGACGCGGTCGAGGTTGAACGTGTCACGCTCGTAGAACGCCGGGTCGCGCAGGCCGTCGACGAAGAGGTCGCCGGTGGACTGCAGCGAAAAGCCACGCAGCCGGATGTCTTCCTCGGCGCCTTCGGCAGCCTGGAAGCTGATGCCGGCGGTGTTGCGCAGCGCCTCCTTCAGCGTGTCGAGGTTGCGGTCGTCGATCAGCCGCTCGGTGACGACGGTGACCGACTGCGGGATGTCGCGCAGGTCCTGGCGGCCCTTGCCGATCGTCGTCGTCGTGGCCTGCAGCGTCTGCTTGCCGGTCGGCTCGGCGCTGGCCGTCGCCCGCACGACGGGCATCACGGTCTCGGCCGGGGGCTCGGCCGGCACGGTCTGAGCGAGGGCCTGGCCGGCGAGGCCGAAGCCGGCGGCGATCGCGCCAAGCGGGATCAGCGCCTGGGTTGCCGCGACACGGCGATGGTGGCGTCGACGGGGGTGGCGGGACGTGTTGCGGGACATGGGGCGGTTCCTCGAGTCGGTGCGGGCGTGGTTTCGGGGACGCGTTCGCCCCGGCCGCCGCGATGCGGCGGCCCGAGCGGACGGGTGGGACAGGCGGGTTTCGCCGCTAGCGGGCGTCGGGCACGCTGACGAAGCCGATGCGCGTCAGGCCGGCGGTCGCGGCGTCGGCCAGCGTCTGCGCGACGTCGCCGTAGGGCACGCGCTGGTCGGCGCGCAGCTGCAGTTCGGGGCGTGGCTCGTGCTGGCCCTGCGCGCGCAGCCGCGCGGCGGCCTCGTCGCGGGAGACGGGCTCGCCGTTCCAGAAGCGCTGGCCGGCGGCGTCGATCGCGAGCTCGACGCGCTGCGGCGGCGGCTCGTGGGCGGCCGACGACGCGCGCGGCAGGTCGAGCCTGACGGCGTGCGTCAGCAGCGGCGCGGTGACGATGAAGATCACCAGCAGCACCAGCATCACGTCGATCAGCGGCACCATGTTGATCTCGGCCGTCGGCTGCGCGCCGCGCCGGCCGTCGAAGGAGGCGAAGGCCATCGTCGCGCCCCCTTCAGGCCGCGTGCGGCTTCAGCGCGCGCACGGTGTCGCTCGCGTCGGGGTGGGCCGGGCGCACCGCGGCGCCGGGCGCCTGGCCCAGCGTCAGGAAGCTGTGCAGCTCGAACGCGAACGCGTCGAGGCGGCCGCTGAGCAGCCGGTTCGCGCGCGTGAAGGCGTTGTAGGCCACCACCGCGGGGATCGCCACCGCGAGGCCGAGGCCGGTCATGATCAGCGCCTCGCCGACCGGCCCGGCGACCTTGTCGAGCGTGCCGGCGCCGCTGAGGCCGATCGCCGCGAGCGCGTGGTACACGCCCCACACGGTGCCGAACAGGCCGACGAACGGGGCGGTGGCGCCGACCGTCGCCAGCGTCGTCAGCCCACCTTCGAGAGCCGTCGTCTGCTCGTCGAGCACCTTGCGCATCGTGCGCGTCACGTACTCGCCCGCGCTGCCGGCGTCGGCCAGCCGCGTCGCACCGTGGCGGGCGTGGTGCGCCTGCGCGTGCAGCGCCTGGGCGCACAGGTGGGCGAACGGGTCGTGCGCGCCGTGCGCGTCGAGGTCGCGGCGCACGTCGTCGAGCGAACGCGCGTTCCAGAACCGTGCGAGGAAGGCTGCGCCGGCACGGCGACGCCGCCACTGCGCGATGCCCTTCAGCGCGATCAGCGTCCACGACGCGACCGACATCAGAAGCAGCAGCACCAGCAGCGTCTTGCCGACGGCGTCGCTCTGCGCGACGAGGTGTGCGACGCCGAATGGCGCTTCGACGGGGTTCATGGGGTTCCCTCCAGAGGTTCGTGGTTCAGTTCAGGTCGTACTGCAGCGGCGCGACGACGACCCACTCGGTCGCCACGCCGTCCTCGATCTGCGGCTTGAAGCGCGCGCGCTGCATCGCCTCGTGCGCCTGGCGGTCCAGGCGCTCGAAGCCCGACGTTCGCTGCAGCGTGATCTGCTGCGGCAACCCGTCGCGGCCGACGCGCACGCGCAGCCACACGGTGCCCGACTCGCCGAGCCGGCGCGACGCCAGCGGCACCTCGATCGGCGGCGGCACGATGTAGGCCACCGCGCTGGCGGGCAGCACGCGCGG
>JBBION010000216.1:0-5406 GCA_037443345.1 Rubrivivax sp.
GAGCTCGCGCGCCGCGTCGCGCGACGGCTCGGCGTGCCGGCGCGCCCCGACGCGCTCCAGCGCTGGGTCGAAACCCCCCACGTCGCGGACCTGCCGCGCGACGCACGTGCCGCCGCCGTGCGCGGCGCGTTCGGCGTCGACCCGCGGCATGCGCACCGCCTGCGCGCACGCCGCATCGCGCTCGTCGACGACGTGATGACCACCGGCGTCACGGTGGCCGAAGCCACGCGCGCGCTGCACGATGCCGGCGCGGCCGAGGTGCAGGTGTGGGTGCTCGCGCGCACGCCGCGCCCCGACGACACCTGAAGAACGCCCCCACCGCGCCATGTTCCACCTCGTGCTCGTGCAGCCGCAGATCCCGCCGAACACCGGCAACGTGATCCGCCTGGCGGCCAACACCGGCTGCACGCTGCACCTCGTCGAGCCGCTGGGCTTCGCGATGGAGGACCGGCTGCTGCGGCGCGCCGGCCTCGACTACCATGAGTGGGCCGACGTGCGCCGCCACGCGTCGTGGCCCGCGCTGTGTGCCGCGTGCGCGCCACCACCGTCGCGCTGCTTCGCGTTCACGACGCGCGCCCCGCGGCGCTTCGACGACGTCGGCTGGCAGCCCGGCGACTGGCTCGTGTTCGGCCGCGAGGACAGCGGCCTGCCGGCCGACGTGCTCGACGGCTTCGCGCCGACGCAGCGGCTGCGGCTGCCGATGCGCGCCGGCCAGCGAAGCCTGAACCTGAGCAACGCGGTCGCGGTCGCGGTGTTCGAGGCGTGGCGGCGCTGCGGCTACGAGGGCGGCGTCTAGCCGCTCAGGCGTCGGCGGCGCGCTCGCCACGCGCGTCTCCCTCGGCCCTCGCCTGCCGCGACATCAGCCGGGCCACCGCCTGCGCCGGCGTCAGCGCACCGTCGAGCAGCGCGACGACCGCTTCGGTGATCGGCATCGCGACGCCGAGCGAGCGCGCGCGCTCGAGCACGGTGCGCGCGCTGTAGACGCCTTCGGCCACATGGCCCAGCGCGGCGAGGACGTCGGGCAGCGACGCGCCGGCCGCCAGCCGCAGCCCGACGCGGCGGTTGCGCGACAGGTCGCCGGTGGCGGTGAGCACGAGGTCGCCCAGCCCCGACAGGCCCATGAACGTGTCGGCACGCGCACCGAGCGCGACGCCCAGCCGCGTCATCTCGGCCAGGCCGCGCGTGATCAGCGCCGCGCGCGCGTTCTGCCCGAGCTGCAGCCCGTCACACACGCCGGTGGCGATCGCCATCACGTTCTTCACGGCGCCGCCGACCTCGACGCCGACCGGGTCGTCCGAGGTGTAGACGCGCATCGTGTCGCCGTGGAACGCGGCCACCGCCTGCTCGCCGAGCGACGCGTCGTGGCTCGCGGCGACGAGCGCGGTCGGGCACCCGCGCGCGACTTCCTCGGCAAAGCTCGGCCCCGACAGCACGCCGCCGCGCAGCCCCGGGCGCAGGGCCTGCGCGATCTCGTGACCGAGCCGGCCGCTGCCAGCCTCGAAGCCCTTGCACAGCCACAGCACGCCGGCGTCGTCCGGCACGACGGCGAGCATCGACGCGAGCGCCGACATCGGCGTCGCGATCACGACGAGGCCCGCGCGCGCGTGGGCGAGCGCGGCGTCGAGGTCGGCGCTCAGCGCCAGCGCTGTGGGCAGCGCGACGCCGGGCAGGTAGCGCTCGTTGCGGTGCGTGCGCCGCAACGATTCGAGCTGCGCCGCGTCGCGCCCCCACAGCAGCACGTCGTGGTGCGGCGCTGCGTGCACCGCCATCGCGGTGCCCCAGGCGCCGGCGCCGAGCACGCAGATGCGCATCGCGGTGTAAGACGTCGAAGCCGGCGCGCGCGCCGCGGCGCTCAGGCGGTGGCGATGACGCCGCTGCCGTTGCCGCCGAGCTGCTGCTGGCGCTGCGCCTCGAACATCGCCTGGAAGTTGACTTCCGACAGGACGACCGGCGGGAAGCCGGCACGCGTGCAGATGTCGGAGACGATGGCGCGCAGATACGGGTAGATCATGCCCGGGCACGCGATGCCGACGATGGCCTGCATCTGGTCCTCGGGCAGGTTGCGGATCTCGAAGATGCCGGCCTGCTTGGCCTCGATCAGGAACAGCGTCTTGTCCTGCACGCGCGTCGTCACGGTGGCGGTCACGCAGACCTCGAAGACGCCGTCGGCGATCGGCTCGGCCGACACGCCGAGGTTGATGTCGACGTTCGGCTGCGCCTGCTCGAGCAGGATGCGCGGCGAGTTGGGCTGCTCCAGCGACAGGTCCTTCAGGTACATGCGCTGGATGTTGAACACCGGTTGTGCGTCTTGCTCGGCCATGGCGTGCTTTCACGAAACAAAGCCCGCGCAGCGCGCGGGCGAGGACGCGGATTATCGCCGAGCGGCCGCACGCGGCGGCGCGGCTCAGCCCGCGCCGAGCAGGGACACGAGGCCGCCGCGCTGGTCGAGCGCGACGAGGTCGTCGCAGCCGCCGACGTGCGTGTCGCCGATGAAGATCTGCGGCACGGTGCGCCGGCCGGTGAGCTCCATCATCGTCGCGCGCTGCGCCGGGTCGAGGTCGACGCGGATCTCCTCGATCTGCTCGACGCCGCGCTGCCGCAGCAACTGCTTGGCCCGCACGCAGTACGGACACACCGCCGTCGTGTACATCCTCACTCGGTTCATCGTGTGCTCGCGATGCCGCCTCCCCGGACAGCCGTCACCGGATTGTCACGGCCCCGGGATAACCCGGCACACCGTCGGCCCAAGCGGCGGCGCGACGGCCAGCAGGGTCAGGAGGATTTCTCGACCGGCATGTTGGCCTCGCGCCACGCGCCCATGCCGCCGGCGAGCACGCGCGCGTTCTCGTAGCCGAGCTTGCGCAGCCGCCCCACCGCGCGCGACGCGCGCGCACCGCTCTGGCAGACGACGACCACCGGCAGCGCCTTGTTCGTCGGCAGCGCCTTGCTGGACTCGAGCGTGCCCAGCGGCACGCTGCGCGCGCCCACCGCGTGGCCGGCGGCGTATTCGGACGGCTCGCACACGTCGATCAGCACCGCCTTCTCGCGGTTGATCAACTGCACCGCCTCGGTCACCGTCACGGCGCCGGGCCCGCCGCGCCCGAGCGCCGGCCACAGCAGCATGCCGCCCGAGACGAGGGCCACGAGCACGAGCATCCAGTTCTGCAGCAAGAAGTCCAGCACGGGGAGGTGGGCAGGCGTTGGCGAAGCCGCGAATTATAGAATTCGCGGCCCTTCCGACCGCAGCCCGTGCCATGTACAAGCTGGTGATGCTCCGCCACGGCGAATCGACGTGGAACCGCGACAACCGATTCACCGGCTGGACCGACGTGCCGCTGACCGACACCGGCGTCGAGCAGGCGCGCGAGTCGGGGCGGCTGCTGCGCGAGGCGGGCTACGACTTCGACGTCGCCTACACGTCGGTGCTCAAGCGCGCGATCTGGACGCTGTGGTACGCGCTCGACGAACTCGACCGCACCTGGCTGCCGGTCGTCAACGACTGGCGCCTGAACGAGCGCCACTACGGCGGGCTGCAGGGGCTGAACAAGGCCGAGACGGCACGCCAGTACGGCGACGAGCAGGTGCTCGTGTGGCGCCGCAGCTACGACGTGCCGCCGCCGCCGCTGGCCGCCGACGACCCGCGCGGCCAGCGCCACGACCCGCGCTACGCGAAGCTGGCGCCCGAACAGATTCCGCTGACCGAGTGCCTGAAGGACACCGTCGCGCGCGTGATCCCCTTCTGGAACGAGCGGCTGGCACCGGCGATCCGCGCCGGCCGGCGCGTGCTGATCTCGGCGCACGGCAACAGCATGCGCGCGCTCGTGAAGTACCTCGACGGCGTCAGCGACGACGACATCGTCGGGCTCAACATCCCCAACGGCATCCCGCTGGTCTACGAGCTCGACGCCGACCTGAAGCCGATGCGCAGCCACTACCTCGGCGACCCCGAGGCGGCCGCGAGGGCCGCCGCCGCGGTCGCGGCGCAGGGCAAGGCCTGACGACGCGCCGACGGCGCCCGCCGTCGGTCAGCCGTCAGTGGTCCTCCAGGACCGCGCCGAGCGCGCGCGCGACGAGCGGCGCCACCGAGACGACGTTGCTCGCGTGCGGCACGCAGTCGGTGCTCCACACGCGGCCGATGCCGGCCGCGTGCAGCATCGCCACCGCGTCGCCGACGAACAGTGCGTGCGTGACGGCGACATCGACGCTCGCGGCCCCGCGCGCGAACGCCTCGCGCGCGGCCACCACCAGCGTGTGCCCGGTGCTCGCGACGTCGTCGAGCAGCACGACGGCGCGCCCGGTCAGGTCGAGCGCCGGCAGCTCGACGGCCACGTCGCGGTCGCCGCGGCGCACCTTGCGCCCGACGCCGGCGTCGAAGCCGTGCGGGCGAGCCGCCGCCTGCACCCACTGCGCGGCCTCCTCGTCGGGGCCGATCAGCGCCGGCCGATCGACCTGCGACGCGATCCAGTCGCCCAGCAGCGGCGCCGCCGACAGCGCGAGGCCGCGCCGCCCCGGCACCACCTCGTCGAGCGACGCGACGCGGTGCAGGTGCGGGTCGACGGTGACGACGGCGTCGAACGCGGCGGCGAGCAGCGCGCCGACGTGGCGCTGGCTGACGACTTCGCCCGGGTGGAACGCGATGTCCTGCCGCATGTAGGCCAGGTACGGCGCGACCAGCGTCAGGTGCTGCACGCCGAGTTCGCGTGCGCCGGCCGCCGAGAGCAGCAGCTCGACGAGCTTCTCGTTGGGTTGCTGCAGCCCGCGCAGCAGCACGGCGCGCGGCGGCAACGCCGGCGGCAGCGTCAGCCGCGTCTCGCCGTCGGGAAAGCGGTGGCGCGCGACGAACCGCACCTCGACGCCGAGCGCCGCGCCGAGCGCGCGCGCCAGCACGGCCTCGTCGTCGAACGCGAGCAGCGCGGCCGCGCTCACCACGCCGCCCCGTGCTCGCCGAACGCGGCGTAGTCGCGCGGCAGGTCGGTCGCCTCGCCGAGGCGGTAGCCGCCATCGCCGCCGGCCAGGTCTCGGGCGAACGCGAGGTCGGCGTCGTAGCGCGCGTGCACGCGGTACAGCGGCTCGCCGGCGGCGACGCGCTCGCCGAGCTTCTTCAGCAGCGCGATGCCCGCGTCGGGCACCTGCGGCGCGCCAGCCAGCCGCGCGATGCGCGCGATGCGCAGGTTGTCGATCGCGGTGACGACGCCGTCGCGCTCGGCCAAGACTTCGTGCGTCAGCGGCGCCGGCTCGAGCGTGCGCTCGCGACGGCCCTGCGCGTCGATGATCGCGTTCATCCGCTCGAGCGCGCGCCCCGAGTCGAGGATGTCGCGCGCGATGTGGAAGCCGTCGCCGCCGCGCACGTCGGGGTCGAACTCGATCACGCGGCCCGCGAGGCGCAGCGCCTTCTGCCGCAGGTCC
>JBBION010000217.1:0-5370 GCA_037443345.1 Rubrivivax sp.
GGCCGCGCTGCGCGCGGTGGACGCACGCCCCGGCTGCGCGCGGCATGGGTCGTCCCGGCCTTGGGCTGGCGTCGGCTCGCGATCTGACTATAATGCGCGGTTTCGTAGGCCGAGGCAGGCGTCGATGCGATCCCCGCGGGGTGGCGCACCGTCGTGCGGCGCGGCCTGGGGAGTGGCGTGCGGCCCTCCCGCCGAGCAGCCCCGAGCTTCGAGATTCCGAAGGACATTCCGCTCCATGACCACGATCCGCGTCAAAGAGAACGAGCCGTTCGACGTTGCCCTGCGCCGCTTCAAGCGCACCATCGAGAAGCTCGGCCTGCTCACCGAACTGCGCGCGCGCGAGTTCTACGAGAAGCCCACCGCCGAGCGCAAGCGCAAGAAGGCGGCCGCGGTCAAGCGCCACTTCAAGCGCGTGCGCAGCATGCAGCTGCCGAAGAAGCTGTACTGATCGCCCCGGGGCGCACGCCGCCCCGCCGTCCGACGCTCGAGCCCGCGCGGTCCGCCGTGGCGGGCTTCGCTGTTTTGCGAAGGAGCACTCGATGAGCCTGAAGGACCGCATCACCGAGGACATGAAGGCCGCGATGCGCGCCAAGGATGCCGACCGCCTGTCGGCGATCCGCATGCTGCTGGCCGCGTGCAAGCAGCGTGAGGTCGACGAGCGCGTCACGCTCGACGACGCCGCCGTCGTGGCCATCGTCGACAAGCTGATCAAGCAGCGCAAGGACTCGGTCGCCGCCTACGCGCAGGCCGGCCGCAGCGACCTCGTCGACAAGGAGTCGGCCGAGATCCGCGTGCTCGAGGCCTACCTGCCGCGGCGGCTGGGTGCCGACGAGATCGCCGTGCAGGTCCAGGCGCTGGTGGCCGAGCTCGGCGCCAGCGGCCCCGGCGACATGGGCAAGGTGATGGCGGCGGCGAAGGCGCGCCTGGGCGGCCACGCCGAGATGGCGCTCGTGTCGGCCGCCGTCAAGCAGGCACTGGCGAGGTGAACCGATGACGACCCACCATCTCTCGATCCGGCCGATTGCCGAAGGCGTGTGCGTCGCCCCGCAGCTGGGGCCCGAGGCGATGGCCGAGGCCGCGCGGTTGGGCTTTCGCAGCGTGATCAACAACCGCCCCGACTTCGAGCACGGTCCCGACCAGCCGTCCAACACGGCGATCGAGGCCGCCGCGCGCGCCGCCGGGCTCGAGTACCGCTTCCTGCCGGTCGACGGCGCCCACCAGTCGCCCGAGCAGATCGCCGCGTGCGCCGCGCTGCTCGAGGAACTGCCGCGCCCGCTGCTGATGTTCTGCCGCAGCGGCGCGCGCTCGACCCGGCTGTTCCACTCCGCGACGAGCCTCTGACGCGGCGGCGCCTCGGCGGCCCACCGAACGCGCGGCGGCCGCCGCGTCACCGTGTCGTGCGCGCCGGGCGCGGTGCCACCGCCGCCTGCGCCGGACGGACGCCGCGCAGCCGGCGCGCGTGTTCAGGCACCTTTCAGCGCCGGGTCGTTACAGTCGCGGCGCTCAGGATGCGGCTGCCGGCGGTAGCCATTGCCTTGCCTAGAATCTCTTCTCGTCCCCTCATCGCGTCGCCGGCCGGGTCCACCGGTGTCGGGCGCGTGCCGTCGCAGGAGCCCGCGTGTCCGCCCTGTTGAAACTCTCGTCGCTGATCGACGCGATCAGCGAGTTGATCGGCAAGATCATCATGTGGCTCGTGCTGGCGTGCGTGCTGATCAGCGCCGCCAACGCCATCGTGCGCCGGGCGTTCAACTACAGCTCGAACGCCTACCTCGAGATCCAGTGGTACCTGTTCGCGGCCGTGTTCATGCTCGGCGCGGGCTTCGTGTTCCTGAAGAACGGCCACGTGCGCATCGACTTCGTCTCGTCGCGGCTGGCCGCGCGCACCAACGCGGTGATCGACATCCTGGGCATCGTGCTGTTCATCGTCCCGTTCTGCGTGCTGATGGTCGACCTGTCGTGGCCGCTGTTCCAGCGCGCGTGGGCGAGCGGCGAGATGAGCCCGCAGGCCGGCGGCCTGATCCGCTGGCCCGTGCTGCTGCTGCTGCCGGTGGGTTTCTCGCTGCTGCTGATCCAGTGCGTGTCGGAGCTGATCAAGCGCGCGGCCTACCTCGGCGGTCACCGCAGCGAGCCGTACAGCGTGGACATCCACGAGAAGCCCGACGAGATCAAGCTCGCCGAGGAGCTGATGGAGGAAGCCGAGCAGAAGGCGCAGCCGAGCGGGGGCGCGCGATGATCGAGTTCGTCGCCCAGAACTTCGTCCCGCTGATGTTCGTGGGGCTGTTCCTGTTCCTGCTCACCGGCTTCCCGGTGGCCTTCGGCCTCGCCGCCACCGGGCTCACGTTCGGCGTCATCGGCATGGAGGCGGGCCTGTTCGGCGCCAACCTGTTCCAGGCGCTGCCGCTGCGCGTGTTCGGCATCATGCAGAACGACACGCTGCTGGCAATCCCGTTCTTCACGCTGATGGGCATCATCCTCGAGCGCTCGGGCATGGCCGAGGACCTGCTCGAGACGATCGGCCAGGTGTTCGGCCCGGTGCGCGGCGGGCTGGCGATCGCGGTGGTGCTGGTCGGCGCGCTGCTCGCCGCCACCACGGGCGTCGTCGCCGCCGCGGTGATCTCGATGGGCCTGATCTCGCTGCCCATCATGCTGCGTTACGGCTACAACCGCAGCATCGCCACCGGCGTGATCACGGCGTCGGGCACGCTGGCGCAGGCGCTGCCGCCGTCGCTGGTGCTGATCGTGCTGGCCGATCAGCTCGGGCGCTCGGTGGGCGACATGTACGCCGGCGCGCTGCAGCCGGGCCTGCTGCTGGTGGGCATCTACCTCGTCTTCATCGCGCTCGTCGCGCTGACGCGGCCGCGCTGGGTGCCGGCGCTGCCGATCGAGGCGCGCATCTACCGCGAGCCGGGCGGCGCGAGCGGGCACGTCTCGCTGATCGTGCTGCTGGCGCTGTGCGCCGTGGCCGGCGTGACCTGGGCGCAGTTCCACGAGGGCGTCATCAACCCGATGATCGGGCGCAGCATCCCGGCGCCGGGCGACGAGGTGTTCATCCTGTCGATGACGGTGGCGTCGCTGCTGGCCGTCACGCTCGCGCTGGGCAACCGCCTGTTCCGCCTGGGGCTGCTGTCGCGGCTGGCCGAGCGGGTCACGTTCGTGCTGATTCCGCCACTGATCCTGATCTTCCTCGTGCTCGGCACGATCTTCCTCGGCATCGCGACGCCGACCGAAGGCGGCGCGATGGGTGCCGTCGGCGCGCTCGTGATGGCCGCTGCCAAGCGACGCCTGACGTGGAAGGTGCTGGTCCAGGCGCTGGCGAGCACCTCGCGGCTGTCGGTGTTCGTGCTCTTCATCCTCGTCGGCTCGACGGTGTTCGCGTTCACCTTCAACGCCGCCGACGGGCACGTGTGGGTCGAGCACCTGTTCGACAAGCTGCCCGGCGGCCAGCTCGGGTTCATGATCTTCGTGAACCTGCTCGTGTTCGTGCTCGGGTTCTTCATCGACTTCTTCGAGATCGCGTTCATCGTCGTGCCGATCCTCGCGCCGGTGGCGCAGAAGCTCGACATCCACCTGATTTGGTTCGGCGTCACGCTGGCGATGACACTGCAGACCTCGTTCCTGACGCCGCCGTTCGGCTTCGCGCTCTTCTACCTGCGCAGCGTAGCCGCGCGCAAGGACTACACCGACCGCGTCACCGGCGCGCTGATCCCGGCCGTGACGACGGCGCAGATCTACAAGGGCTCCGTGGCCTTCGTCGTGCTGCAGCTGGCGATGGTCGCCACGATCATCGCGTTCCCGCAGCTCGTGCTCGGCAACCTCGACCAGGGACCGAAGCTCGACGCCGATGCCGTGCTCGAGCAACTGCAGCAAGGCCGCGATCAGCTCGAAGGCGTCGCGCCCAGCGGTCGCCAGGGCCGCGACGAGTACGACCCGATGTCGGTGTTCCGCGACCTGGCCCCGCCGCCGGCACCGCCAGCCGCGCCCGCGAGCCAGTAGCCGCGCGGCAGCCCGACGCGGGCGCGGCGTGGCGCTACCGAGGCAAGCAAAAAGGCGCCCGGCGGGTTGACCCCGCCGGGCGCCCGTGGCGCCTGCGCCGACGATTACAGCCGCTGCTGCTGCATGAAGTCGTCGAAGCTTGCCTCCGAGAAGCGGAACCACAGGTTCGCGTCGCGGCGGAACGCCATGTAGTCGTCGTGCACCTTCTTGAACGCGGCGTTCTTGCCCCCGATCTCGGCGTAGACCTCCTGCGAGGCCTTGAAGGCGGCGTCCATCACGTCCTTCGGGAAGCGGAACAGCTTGGTGCCACCGGCCACCAGCTTCTTCAGCGCCGCCGGGTTGCGGTGGTCGTAGCGCGCCGTCATCACCGTCGCGGCGTGCGTGGCCGCCGTCTCGAGGATCGCCTTGTGCTCGGCCGACAGGCCGTCGTGGGCGCGCTTGTTGATCCAGAAATCGAGCTGCGCGCCGCCTTCCCAGAAGCCCGGGTAGGCGTAGAACGGCGCGACGCGCTGCAGGCCGAGCTTCTCGTCGTCGTATGGGCCGACCCACTCGGCGGCGTCGATCGTGCCGCGCTCGAGGGCCTGGTAGATCTCGCCGCCCGGGATCATCTGCGGCACCGCGCCGACGCGCTCCAGCACGCGGCCGCCGAAGCCACCGATGCGCATCTTCTGGCCCTTCAGGTCGGCCAGCGACTTGATCTCCCTGCGCCAGAAACCGCCCATCTGCGCGCCGGTGTCGCCCCCGACCAGGCCGACGAAGTTGCGGCTGGCATAGAACTCGTTCATGAGCTTCATGCCGTTGCCGTCGATCTTCCACGCCATGTTCTGGCGCATGTTCAGGCCGAACGGCACGGCGGTACCGAACGCGAAGGTCTCGTCCTTGCCGACGAAGTAGTACGGCGCGGTGTGGCACATCTCGACCGTGCCGTTGCTCACCGCGTCGTCGACGCCGAACGCCGGCACGATTTCGCCCGGTGCGGCGACGGTGATCTGGAAGCGGCCGCCCGTCATGTCGCTGACGGCCTTCGCGAACGTGTCGGCGGCGCCGTGGATCGTGTCCAGCGACTTCGGGAAGCTCGACGCCAGGCGCCAGCGGATGTTCGCCTGCGCGTGCACCGCGGGGGCGACGCCGGCGGCCAGCACGCCGGCCAGACCGGCACCACGCACGAATGCTCTACGTTCCATTCAGAAGCTCCTTCGAACAGGATGGGATGAAGTTGCGTATGCTCAACGAAGCGTGCCGCCGCGCCAACGGGGGTTTCCCGCGCGCGGCGCGCCGTCGGCCAGTCGCACACGACCGGCCGACGACCGTCGCGTCGAACCGCGACAGACTAGGCGCGCGACCTTGAAGTTGCCTGAAATCCGGGTTGATCCCTAG
>JBBION010000218.1:0-5336 GCA_037443345.1 Rubrivivax sp.
CGCGCAGGCCACGATCGAGATCCTGGCGCCCGACGTCGTCGCGCGGCTCGCGCCGGCGCTGCAGTCGCGCGTGCCGGTGCCGCTGCTGCCCACGCGCAACGCCGTGGCCACCGACCGCACCGTCGAGGACCGCGCGATGGTCGTGCTCGCCAGCGTGCCGGTGCGCGCCGCCGACGGCCGCGTGCGCGGCTGGGTGCAAGGCGGCGTGCTGCTCAACCGCAACCTCGCGTTCATCGACCACATCAACGAGATCGTCTACCCGCCGGGCTCGCTGCCGTTCGGCAGCCAGGGCACGGCGACGCTGTTCCTCGACGACGTGCGCATCAGCACCAACGTGCGCCTGTTCGACCCCGACGCCGTCGGCGAGGGCAGCGACAGCCGCGCGATCGGCACGCGCGTCTCGCGCGAGGTGCGCGACGCCGTGCTCGACCGCGGCAGCACCTGGCTCGACCGCGCCTTCGTCGTCAGCGACTGGTACGTCTCGGCCTACGAGCCCGTCGTCGACGGCGACGGCCGGCGCGTGGGCATGCTCTACGTCGGCTTCCTCGAGGCGCCGTTCACGTGGGTCAAGTTCGGCGCGCTGGCGGTGATCGGCGTCGTGTTCTTCGCCGTGATGATCGGCGCCGCGATGGTGTCGCTGCGCTGGGCGCGGGCCATCTTCGCGCCCGTCGAGCGCATGGCACGCACGATGCAGGCCGTCGAGGCCGGCCGCGCCGACGCGCGCGTCGGCGCGGTGGCCGGCGGCGACGAGATCGCGCGGCTGGCCGGCCACCTCGACCACCTGCTCGACACCGTCGACGCCAACACGCGCGAGCTGCAGCGCTTCAACGCCGAGCTCGACGCCAAGGTCGCCGAGCGCACGCGCGACCTGCAGGCCGCGCAGCAGCAGCTCGTGCGCTCGGAGAAGCTCGCCGCGGTGGGCCAGCTGACGGCCAGCGTCGCGCACGAGATCAACAACCCGATTGCCGTGATGCAGGGCAACCTGGACCTGCTGCGCGAGCTGCTCGGCCCCGCCGCCGCCGAGCGCGTTCGCGCCGAGCTGAAGCTTCTCGACGAGCAGGTCGAGCGCATGCGGCTGATCGTCACGCAGCTGCTGCAGTTCGCGCGGCCGGCCGAGTTCGCCGGCTACGTCGACGCCGTCGACACCGCGCGCGTGATCGAGGACTGCCTCGTGCTCGTGGGCCCGCAGCTGGCCAAGAGCGGCATCGAGGTGCGGCGCGACTTCGCCGCCACGCGCCGCCCGTCGATCAACCGCCACGAGCTGCAGCAGGTGCTGGTCAACCTGCTCGTCAACGCGGTGCATGCGATGCCCGACGGCGGCGAGCTGACGCTGGCCACGCGCGACGCCGGCGACGACGCCGTCGAGATCGAGGTCGCCGACACCGGCCCCGGCCTCGGCCCCGAGCTGATCGGCGAGCTGTTCAAGCCCTTCGTCACGCGCAAGAAGGACGGCACCGGCCTGGGGCTGTGGATCAGTCGCAGCATCGTCGAGCGCTACGGCGGTGACCTGCGCGCCGCCGACCGCGGCCCCGGGCGGCGCGGCGCCGTGTTCACCGTCGTGCTGCGCCTCGAGCCCGAGCCCGAGCCCGAGGCCGCGCCCGCGCAGGTGTGAGCGCCGCCGCGCCGCCGGTGGTGGGACAATCGCGCCCCCGCCGTGCCTGCCCGCCCCGCCATGGACCTCGAACACGAATTCACGCCCGAAGAGCGCGGGCAGCTGGAAGTCTCGCTGCCCACGGCGCTCGAGCTGTGCCGCCTGGGGCTGGCGACGATGATCGACATCCGCCAGTCGTTCGAGATCGAGATGAAGGGCGCGATCCCCGACACGGTGCACATCCCGCTGTTCGAGGTCAAGCAGATGCTCGGCGACACGCTGAGCGAGAACGAGCAGGACGTGCTGGACGCCGGCAAGCCCAAGGACATCGACGCGCGCACCTTCTTCAAGACGATCAACGGCCTGCACCACGGCCGCGACCACCTGCTGCTGTGCGTGTGCAACAGCGGCCGGCGCAGCCTGTCGGCGGCCGCGCTGCTGCGCGAGCTCGGCTACCCGAAGGCGCTGTCGGTGGCCGGAGGTTTCCAGGCGTGGAAGAAGCTGCAGGCCGGCGCACCGCCCGCCGACGCGCCGCCGCCGCCGGCCGGCTGAGGCCTCACTCGAGCAGGTCGAAACCCTGCGTCTCGACCTGCACGAAGGCCTGCGTCAGCGCCGCGAGCTTCGCGTACAGGGCGGCGCGCGGGTGCGCGGTCACAGCGTCGCCCATCTTCTCGACCCACGGCTGCACGTGGGCGCGGAAGAAGCGGCGCTGCTGCTCGAGGTTGCACACCGCGACGTCGTCGCCGGCAATCAGGTAGCGCATCACCTCGAACACGCCGGCCACGTGGTCCTCGGTCTCGCCGCGGGTCTCGTCGCGCGCGAGCCCGAGCCGCGCGAGGTCGTCGCGCAGCTGCACGAGCGGCTTCTCGTTGAGAAAGCCCGCCTGGTAGTACGAGCCGTAGAGGAACACCTCGGGCTTGCCGACGCCCTGGAACAGCGCGTCGTACTCGTCGCGGGCCGCCTCGGGCGTCGTCGCGCGCATCGCCGCCACCAGCGCCTGCCACGGCGCCTCGAGGAAGGCGCCGGGCGTCGGTGCCTCGGTGACGGCGACCTCGAACTGCCGCAGCAGCTCGGCGTCGGGCGGCGCGAACCACAGCCGCGCGAGCAGGCCGTACAGCTCGGCGCGCGCGAGCTCCTCGCTGTCGTCGGCGGTGGCGAAGCTCAGTGCCTTCAGATCCTGGGCCATCGGCGTCTCACAAGTCGGTGATGCGGACTTCGTTCCTGTCGCTGAAGATGTCCACGACGCGGCAGTCGGCGCACATCTTCAGCCGCTCGGCCGCCGCACCCTGGAACATCGCGTGGCCGGCGAGCTTGCCGATCATCGCCTCGATGGCCTGCACGGTGCCGAACGGCTTGCCGCAGCGCACGCAGCGGTACGGCTGCGCCTCGTTGAGCACGCGCAGCTGCTTGCGCGCCTTGCCGCCGTCGGCCAGCCACAGCCGCGGCTGCAGCGTGATCGCCTGCTCGGGGCAGGTGCGCTCGCACAAGCCGCACTGCACGCAGTTCTTCTCGACGAAGCGCAGCTGCGGCGCCTCGGGGTTGTCGGCCAGCGCCGACTCGGGGCAGGCGCCGACGCAGCTCAGGCACATCGTGCACTTCGCGGTGTCGACGACGACGGTGCCGAACGGCGCGCCGGCCTTCGGCAGCGCGATCTCGTCGACCGCCTTCGGCGCCTGCGCGAGCAGGTGGTCGATCGCCATGTCCAGCGTCGCGCGCTTGTCGGCCTGCACCGCGAACGCGGCCGGCGTGTGCACACCCTGCGCCGGCGGCAGGCGCAGCGCGGCGTCGAGCGCGGCGAGGTCGCGGTCGTCGCGCGCCTCGAACAGGTGCAGGTGCGTGCCGGCGTAGCCGAGGCCGTTCAGGATCGCCTGCGCCTGCGCCATCTGCGCCGCGAGCGCCTCGCGGTACTGCGGCGCCTCCTCGTCGGTCAGCAGCACGCCGACCTGGTTCGCGCCGCAGGCGATCGCGGCCAGCCACAGGTCGAGCCCGACGCTCGCGGTGTGCCAGACGTCGAGCGGCAGCACGCGCGCCGGCAGCCCGTGCACGCCCGCGTCGACGCGCGCCGCGCGCCCGAGGGCGGCGACGCGCTTCGCGCCGGCGTCCTGGCTGTGCACGAGCAGCATCGGCGCGGTGCCGCCGGCGCGCTGGTACGTGGCCACGAGCGTGCGCACGCGCTTGCCGAGCGTCGGCGCGTCGGGGTAGCCGTAGGTCAGTGCGCCGCTCGGGCACACCGTCGTGCACGCGCCGCAGCCGACGCACAGGTGCGGCTCGACGCGGACGCCGCCGCTGGTGTCGAGCTCGCTGGCGATCGCGCTGGCCGAGCAGACCTCGACGCAGGCGTTGCAGCCGAGCCGCTCGTTGCGGCTGTGCGCGCACAGCTTGGGCTTGTGGTGGAAGAACGTGGGCTTGTCGAAGGTGCCGGTGAGCTCGCGCAGCTTGAGCACGGCGTCGAACAGCGCGCGCTCGTCGCCGTCGCGCACGTGCACGTAGCCCTGCGGCGGCTGGTGCTGCGCGAAGGCCGGCTCCCGGCGCAGGTCGAGCACGAGGTCGAACGTCTCGCTGACCGGCTGCGGGTCGCGCGCGAAGTCGATCGCGCCGGCAGCGTCGCAGACCTTGACGCAGTCGCGGTGGTTCTTGCAGCGCGCGAGGTCGACCTGGTAGCTGAAGTCGATCGCGTCCTCGGGGCACGCGGCGATGCACGCGTTGCAGCGCGTGCACAGGTCGAGGTCGATCGGGTTCGTCGCGTCCCACTCGGCGGTGAAGGCGCCGAGCCAGCCCGACAGCCGCGTCAGCCGCCCGCCGTAGACCGGGTGCTTGCGCACCTGCGGCACGGCGCCGCCGGCGCGATCGAGCAGCACGCTGACCTCGAGCCTGTCGGCCAGCAGCGCCGCGGCGCGCTCGGCCGCGTCGGCGGCACCGATCACGAGCACGCGCCCGAGCGAGCGGTAGCTGACGGTGGCCACCGGTTCGGGGTCGGGCAGCTGGGCGGCGGCGATCAGCGCGGCAAGCTTGGGCGTGGCCTGCTTCGCGTCGCGGCTCCAGCCGCCGGCCTCGCGGATGTCGACGAAGCGGATCGGCCTCTCGGCGACGCTGGGCGCGCCCTCGGTCTGCTCGTTCAGCTCGAGGAACAAGCGGCTCTCCTGCGTGCAGGCCACGAGCAGGTCGTCGCCGGCCTTCGCGGCGCGCTGGAACGCGCCGGCCTCGCGCCGGCACAGCAGCGTGTGGACGGTGTCGAGCCCGTCAGCGCTCGCGCCCGGCGTCTTCGCCAGCGCCTCGCGGATCGCCTTCGCGTCCAGCGACATCGAGCGGTTGCAGTCGCAGATCAGCGTCTTCATCGGTGGGGGCCTCGGCAACGGCCTCGGGGGCCGGGGCAGGAATCGGGGGCGCAGCATCGGCGCCGTCCGCCGGCGCGGCGGCGGACGGGACGCCCGCCTCGGGCACGCCGGACGCGGCGACCGTGGCGGGCGAGACCGGCGCCGGCCGGTCGGTGAACAGGCCGAGCGCCTTCGACTGCGCCATCTGGCGCAGCATCGACGCCGGCAGCGGGTCGGGCTGGCCGTAGTCGTCGATGTAGACGTCGAGCCCGTCCATCACGTTGAAGTGCGGGTCGGCGAACAGTCTCTTCAGCGCCGCGCGCTTGACGCCCTCGTCGACGCCGGTGCGCACGAACGGCGCGTAGTCGGAGCTGCGCGTCAGCCGCGCGACGTCGTCCATCGTCGGCAGCGGCGGCGCGGGCGGCCGCGCC
>JBBION010000219.1:0-5311 GCA_037443345.1 Rubrivivax sp.
TGCTCGTCGGCGCGCGGCGTGCGGCCCTCGCGCGCGCACCACTCGCGCAGCCACTCGCCGACCCAGGTCGTCGTGCCGCCGGTCAGCTCGCCGATGCGCCCGGCCAGCGCGCGCGCGAGCGTCGTCTTGCCGGTGCTCTCGGCGCCGACGACGGCGATCACGCGACCGGCGCTCACGCCCGCACCGCCTGTGCGTGCGCCAGCCGGCGCCACGTGCGCCAGCCCACCGCCGCCATCACGACGAACAGCGCGTACAGCAGCACCGTCAGCCACAGCCCCTTCCACGCGAACAGTCCCACACTGACGACGTTGACCGCGATCCAGGCCGGCCAGTTCTCGACGTACTTGCGCCCGAGCAGCCACTGGCCGGCCAGGCTGCCCACGGTGGGCAGCGCGTCGAACCAGGGCACGTCGCTGTCGGTGGCGTGGTCGAGAAACAGCGCCAGCAGCGGCCAGGCGACGAGCACGAAGGCGACGACGGCCAGCAGGTGCCGGCGGTCGAGGTGGCGCACGCGCAGCGCGCCGCCGTCGTCACCGGTGCCGCGCAGCCACTGCCACCAGCCCCACACCGCCACCGCGATGAAGACGAGCTGCAGCCCCGCCTCGCCGTAGAGCCTGTGGTCGGCGAACAGCAGCCCGTACAGCGCCGACGACACCATCGCCAGCGGCCACGCGAGCGGGTTGACGCGCCAGTTGCACACGACCATCCACACCGCGAGCACGAACGCGACGACCTCGGTCCACGTGACCGGGCTGCCCCACAGCGCGAATGCCTGCGTGCCGACCAGCGCCCACAGAGCTTCCATGGCAGCGTCAATCCTTGCCCGCAGCGAAGCAACGCTGAGCAACGACCGGGCACGACGTTTCAAGCGACCGCCGCGGATCCGGCTTCGCCGGTCCGCTGGCGGTGCCCCCTCCCCTGGAGGGGGCGCGCGAAGCGCGTAGGGGGAGGCTCAAGTCACCGGCGCGTGATCTGCACGAGGATCTCGTCGGGCTTGACCATGCCCAGCTCGGCACGCGCCTTCTCCTCGACCATCTCGAGGCCTTCCTTCAGGTCGCTGACCTCGACGGCGAGCCGCTCGTTGCCCGCCCGCGCCGCGTCGTTGGCAGCGCGCTGGTCGGCCAGCTGCCCGCGCAGCGACATCACGTGCGGCAGGCTGCCCGGGCCGATCCACAGCTGCGCCTGCACCACCGCGAGCAGCGCGGCCAGCCCTGCGGTGACCCAGCGCGCCGTCATCGACAGGCCCGAACGCCGCTCAGCGCAGGTTGTAGAACGCGTCGCGGCCCGGGTAGCGCGCGACGTCGCCCAGGTCTTCCTCGATGCGCAGCAGCTGGTTGTACTTGGCGATGCGGTCGCTGCGGCTCATCGAGCCGGTCTTGATCTGGCCGGCGTTGGTGCCCACCGCGATGTCGGCGATCGTCGAGTCCTCGGTCTCGCCCGAGCGGTGGCTGATCACGGCGGTGTAGCCCGCGCGCTTGGCCATCTCGATCGCGGCGAAGGTCTCGGTCAGCGTGCCGATCTGGTTGATCTTGACGAGGATCGAGTTGGCGATGCCCTTGTCGATGCCTTCCTTCAGGATCTTGGTGTTGGTGACGAACAGGTCGTCGCCCACCAGCTGCACCTTGCGGCCCAGGCGCTCGGTCAGCAGCTTCCAGCCGTCCCAGTCGGACTCGCCCATGCCGTCCTCGACGCTGACGATGGGGTACTTGTCGCACCACGCGGCGAGCATGTCGATCCACGCCGGGGCCTCGAGCGTCAGCCCCTCGCCGGCGAGCACGTACTTGCCGTCCTTGTGGAACTCGCTGGCCGCGCAGTCGAGCGCGATCGCGATCTGCTCGCCGGCGGTGTAGCCGGCCTTGTCGATGGCTTCCAGGATCAGCTGGATCGCCGCCTCGTGGCTCGCGACGCTGGGCGCGAAGCCGCCCTCGTCGCCGACCGCGGTGCTCATGCCCTTGGCGTCGATGATCTTCTTCAGCGCGTGGAACACCTCGGCACCGTAGCGCACCGCCTCGCGGAAGGTCGGCGCGCCCACCGGCACGATCATGAACTCCTGCAGGTCGAGGCTGTTGTTGGCGTGCGCGCCGCCGTTGATGACGTTCATCATCGGCACCGGAAGCTGCATGCCGCCCATGCCGCCGAAGTAGCGGTACAGCGGCAGGCCCGACTCCTCGGCCGCCGCGCGCGCCACCGCCATGCTCACTGCCAGCATCGCGTTGGCGCCCAGGCGCGCCTTGTTGTCGGTGCCGTCGAGGTCGATCAGCGTCTTGTCGAGGAAGGCCTGCTCGCTCGCGTCGAGGCCGAGCACGGCCTCGCTGATCTCGGTATTGACGTGCTCCACCGCGCGCAGCACGCCCTTGCCGAGGTAGCGCGCCTTGTCGCCGTCGCGCAGCTCGATCGCCTCGCGGCTGCCGGTCGACGCGCCCGAGGGCACCGCGGCGCGGCCCATCGTGCCCGATTCGAGCAGCACGTCGCACTCGACGGTGGGGTTGCCTCGGCTGTCGAGGATTTCGCGGCCGACGATGTCGACGATGGCGCTCATGCGGGAAGGTCCTTTCGGTGGTGTGGTCGGGGCCGGTCAGACGGGCGCGGCGACGCCCTCGACAGCACCATGTTGAAGTAGTCGGTGGTGCCCTCGCGCTTGGCGCGCGCGGCCCGGTACTGCTCGCTGTCGTAGAACGCCTTCGCGGCCTCGTAGCTCGGAAAGCGCAGCACCGCGACGCGGTGCGGCTGCCACTCGCCCTCGAGCGTCTCGTGGCGGCCGCCGCGCACCAGGTACTCGCCGCCGAAGGCCTTCACGGCCGCCGGCGCCTCGGCCATGTACTGCTTGTACTGCTCGAGGTCACGGATGTGCATCTCGACGACGAGGTACGCGGGCGCGCTCATCGAGGGCTCCTCAGCAGCTGAAGTCGCTCCGACCCATGAACGCTGCCGTCAAGCTCGTGGGTCGAAAAGACTTCAACAAGTGAAGTCATTTTCGAGCAGCGGCTGGCTCTTGACGACGCGGTCGAGCGACTGCAGCTGCTCGAGCAGCGCCTTCATGTGCTTCAGCGGCACCGCGTTCGGTCCGTCGGACAGGGCCTTGGCCGGGTCGGGGTGCGTCTCCATGAACAGCCCCGCGATGCCCACCGCGACCGCGGCGCGCGCGAGCACCGGCACGAACTCGCGCTGGCCGCCCGAGCTCGTGCCCTGGCCGCCGGGCAGCTGCACGCTGTGGGTGGCGTCGAAGACGACCGGCGCGCCCGTCTCGCGCATGATCGCGAGGCTGCGCATGTCGGAGACGAGGTTGTTGTAGCCGAAGCTCACGCCGCGCTCGCAGGCCATGAACACGTCGTCGCTCAGGCCCTTCTCGCGCGCGGCGGCGCGTGCCTTGTCGATGACGTTCTTCATGTCGTGCGGCGCGAGGAACTGGCCCTTCTTGACGTTGACCGGCTTGCCCGACTGCGCCACCGCGCGGATGAAGTCGGTCTGCCGGCACAGGAACGCCGGCGTCTGCAGCACGTCGACCACCGCCGCCACCGCCGGCACTTCGGCCTCGGTGTGCACGTCGGTCAGCACCGGCACGCCGAGCTCGCGCCGCACCTTGGCGAGGATCTCGAGGCCGCGGTCCATGCCCGGGCCGCGGAAGCTCGCGCCGCTGCTGCGGTTGGCCTTGTCGTAGCTCGACTTGAAGATGAACGGGATGCCCAGCGCGGCGGTGATCTCCTTCAGCCGCCCGGCGACGTCCATCTGCAGCTGCTCGCTCTCGACGACGCAGGGCCCCGCGATGAGGAAGAACGGCCGCTCGAGGCCGACGTCGAAACCGCACAGTTTCATGGTGAGGGTCCCGGTGCGAGGGTCAGGCCGCGGCCGCCACCGCCGGCTTGCCGGCGGTGGTGCGGCGCGCGTGGTGCTCGAGCGCGGCCTTGACGTAGCCGATGAACAGCGGGTGGCCGTCCCACGGCGTGCTCTTGAACTCGGGGTGGAACTGCACGCCGACGAACCACGGGTGCACGTCGGGCGGCAGCTCGACCATTTCGGTGAGCTTCTCGCGCTGCGTGATCGCGCTGATCACGAGGCCCGCGGCCTGCAGGCGGTCGAGGTAGTGCTCGTTGGCCTCGTAGCGGTGGCGGTGGCGCTCGGTCACCGTCGGGCCGTAGATGCGGTAGGCCAGCGTGCCGGGCTTGACGTCGCTGGTCTGCGCGCCCAGGCGCATCGTGCCGCCGAGGTCGGAGCTGGCGTCGCGCTTCTGGATCGTGCCGTCGCGGTCCTGCCACTCGTCGATCAGCGCGATCACCGGGTGCGGCGTCGCCGGCTCGAACTCCGTGCTGTTGGCGCCGTCGAGGCCGGCCAGGTGGCGCGCGACCTCGATCGTGGCCACCTGCATGCCCAGGCAGATGCCCAGGTACGGAATCTTGTGCTCGCGCGCGAACTGCGCGGCGAGGATCTTGCCCTCGATGCCGCGCTTGCCGAAGCCGCCGGGCACGAGGATCGCGTCGAACTGCGCAAGCTGCGCGACGGTGTCGGGCGTCAGCGTCTCGGCGTCGACGTACTCGATGTGCACCTTGGCGTGGTTGTGGATGCCGGCGTGGCGCAAGGCCTCGTTGAGCGACTTGTACGAGTCCGACAGGTCGGTGTACTTGCCGCACATCGCGATCGTGACCTCGTGCTGCGGGTGCTCGACGGCGTGCACCAGGCGGTCCCAGCGCTTGAGGTCGGCCGGGCGCGTCAGCAGCTGCAGCTTCATGCAGATGATCTCGTCGAGACCCTGCTCGTGCAGCATGCGCGGCACCTTGTAGATGGTGTCGACGTCCCACATGCTGATCACCGCCGGTCGCGCGACGTTGGTGAACAGCGAGATCTTGTCGCGCTCGTCCTCGGGGATCGGACGGTCGGCGCGGCAGATCAGCGAGTCGGGCTGGATGCCGATCTCGCGCAGCTTCTGCACCGTGTGCTGCGTCGGCTTGGTCTTGAGCTCGCCGGCGGCGGCGATCCACGGCACGTAGGTCAGGTGCACGAAGGCGGCGTTGTTCGGCCCCAGGCGCAGGCTCATCTGGCGCACCGCCTCGAGGAAGGGCAGGCTCTCGATGTCGCCCACCGTGCCGCCGATCTCGACGATCGCCAAGTCGACGTCGGCCGCTCCGCGCTGGATGTACAGCTGGATCTCGTTGGTGACGTGCGGGATCACCTGCACCGTCTTGCCCAGGTAGTCGCCGCGGCGCTCCTTCTCGAGCACCGACTTGTAGATCTGGCCGGTGGTGAAGTTGTTGCTGCGCTTCATCCGCGTCGTGATGAAGCGCTCGTAGTGGCCGAGGTCGAGGTCGGTCTCGGCGCC
>JBBION010000220.1:0-5288 GCA_037443345.1 Rubrivivax sp.
TGCATCTGGCGGAAGGGCTCACGCTCACGCGCGGCGCCGCCAACGCGCTGATGCCCGGCAGCGACAGGTCGACGACGCGCGCGATGCGCCCCTCGCGCACCGCCTTCAGCCGCTCCGGCAGTTCGGCGTCGAAGCGCGCGCGCTGCGACGCGTCGTCGCCCGCGGCCGCGCGCTCGGCCGCCAGCAGCGGCACGACCTCGTGCCACGGGCGCCACGCGGCGAACAGCCAGCCCGACGCGGTGCCCGTCAGGCTCATCACGGTGCCGTGGCGCATCGCGACGTGCACCGGCGACGGCGGCGGCGCGACGCGCACGATCGTCGGCCCGCGGTTGCCCCACACGGCGATCGCCGTCGTGTGGCCGAGCGCGTGCGCGAGGTCCTCGATGACGGGCGTGGCCAGTCGCACCGGGTCGAACTGCTGCAGGCTGATCAACCCCAGTTGCAGTGCCAGCGGCCCGAGTCCATAGTGACCGCTCGCCGGGTCCTGCTCGATCAGCCCGAGCTTGCCGAAGCTGACCAGGTACGGGTGCGCCTTGGCCGGCGCCATGCCGGCCTCGCGCGCGAGGTCCTTAAGCGCCATCGGCCGGCCGTGGTGCGACAGCGCGAGCAGCAGTTGCCCGCCGACCTCGATGCTCTGGATGCCGCGCGAGGTGCGTCCGGGCGCGTCGGCAGTTGGCGTGTCGTCCATCGGGAGCTTGCTTAGGTGGTTTTACTTAGTCGAACATATTAGACATTACCGAACAACGTGACTAAGATCAACCCCAGAATTCAGTTTAGACGAATCGATTAGTCCAAAGCGGCTCCTCCGAAGCGGGCCGGGAAAGGTGTCGACATGAGCAAAGCGTTCGCCTCGCAAGCCGACCTCGAAGACAAGAAGGTCACGTTCGAGCAGATCTCGGAACACGCCTGGGCCTACACCGCCGAGGGCGACCCGAACACCGGCGTCGTGATCGGCGACGACGCCGTGCTCGTGGCCGACACGCAGGCCACGCCGGCGATGGCGGCCGACGTGATCCGCCGCATCCGCGAGGTGACCGACAAGCCGATCCGGTACGTCGTGCTGACGCACTACCACGCGGTGCGCGTGCTCGGTGCGAGCGCCTACCAGCCGCAGCAGGTCATCGCGAGCCAGGACACCTACGACCTCATCGTCGAGCGCGGCGAGGCCGACAAGGCCAGCGAGATCGGCCGCTTCCCGCGGCTGTTCCGCGACGTCGAGACGGTGCCGGCGGGGCTGACCTGGCCGACGATCACGTTCACCGGCAAGCTCACGCTGTGGCTCGGCAAGCTCGAGGTGCAGCTGCTGCAGCTCGGGCGCGGCCACACGAAGGGCGACACCGTCGTCTGGCTGCCCGGCGAGCGCGCGATGCTGTCGGGCGACCTCGTCGAGTTCGACGCGACGCCGTACGCCGGCGACGCCTACTTCCAGGACTGGCCGAAGACGCTCGACAACATCGCGGCGCTGGAGCCCGTCGCGCTGGTGCCCGGCCGCGGCGCGGCGCTGAAGGGCGAGGCACAGGTCGCGGCGGGGCTGGCCGGCACGAGGGCTTTCGTCAGCGACGTGTGGGCCAGCGTGAAGGCCGGCGCCGCCGCCGGCAAGGACCTGCGCGCCGTCTACCGCGAGACCTACGAGCGGCTCAAACCCAAGTACGGCCAGTGGGTGATCTTCGACCACTGCATGCCGTTCGACGTCAGCCGCGCGTACGACGAGGCGACGAAGCACGCCGACCCGCGCGTGTGGACGGCCGAGCGCGACCGCGACATGTGGGCTGCGCTGGAAAGTTGACCCGCTCAACGCGATGAACCCGCTGGACCTGCCGCCGCACCTGAGCGGCCACGAGATCCAGGCGCTCGAGTTCGGCCACCGGCGCTCGGCTGACGAGGATGCGTACGCGCGCACCGGCCGGCCGGTGCGCCACGCGGTGCTCGTCGTCGGCGCCGGGCCGGTGGGGCTGACGCTGGCCATCGACCTCGCGCAGCGCGGGCAGAAGGTGCTGCTGCTCGACGACGACCGGCGTCTGTCGTCCGGCTCGCGCGCGATCTGCTTCGCCAAGCGCACGCTCGAGGTCTGGGACCGGCTCGGCGTCGGCGATCGCATGGTCGCCAAGGGCGTGGGCTGGAACGTCGGCAAGGTGTTTTTCGGTGCGGAGCACGTCTACACCTTCGACCTGCTGCCCGAGCCCGGCCACGAACGCCCGGCCTTCGTCAACCTGCAGCAGTACTACGCCGAGGCCTACCTCGTCGCGCGCGCCGCGGCGCTGCCCAACGTCGAGCTGCGCTTCGCGAACCGCGTGACGGCGCTCGAGCCGCGCGACGACGGCGTCCGGCTCGGCGTCGACACGCCCGACGGCCGCTACGAGGTCGCCGCCGACTGGCTCGTGGCCTGCGACGGCTCGCGCTCGCCGCTGCGCCAGCTGATGGGGCTCGAGAGCAAGGGCCGCGTGTTCCGCGACCGCTTCCTGATCGCCGACGTGCGCATGCAGGCGGACTTCCCGACCGAACGCTGGTTCTGGTTCGACCCGCCGTTCCACCCGAACCAGAGCGTGCTGCTGCACCGCCAGCCCGACGACGTCTGGCGCATCGACTTCCAGCTCGGCTGGGACGCCGACGCCGACGAAGAGAAGAAGCCCGAACGCATCATCCCCCGCGTGCAGGCGCTGCTCGGCGCCGACGCCAAGTTCGAGCTGGAGTGGGCCAGCGTCTACACCTTCGCCTGCGAGCGCATGGACCACTTCCGCCATGGCCGCGTGCTGTTCGCCGGCGACGCGGCGCACCGCGTCTCGCCGTTCGGCGCGCGCGGCGCCAACTCGGGCGTGCAGGACGCCGACAACCTCGGCTGGAAGCTGGCGCGCGTGCTGCGCGGCGCCTCGCCCGCGGCGCTGCTCGACAGCTACGCGGCCGAGCGCGAGTTCGCCGCCGACGAGAACATCCGCAACGCCACCCGCTCGACCGACTTCATCACGCCGAAGAGCGAGGTGTCGCGGCTGTTCCGCGACGCCGCGCTCGACCTCGCGCGCGAGCACGCGTTCGCACGCCGGCTCGTCAACAGCGGGCGGCTGTCGACGCCGTCGACCTACGACGGCTCCCCGCTGAACACGCCGGACGCCGACGGCGACTGGACGGGCGCGATGCGTCCCGGCGCGCCGGCGGCCGACGCGCCGCTCGTGATCGACGGCCGGCCCACCTGGCTGCTGCGCGAGCTGGGGCCCGCCTTCACGCTGCTCGCGTGGGGCGCGGTGCCAAGGCTGTGCGCGGGGCTGGGCTGCAAGGTGCTCGCGCTCGGCCCCGAGCACGACGCCGACGGCTGGCTTGCCAGGCGCTACGACCTGCGGCCCGGCAGCGCCTATCTGCTGCGCCCCGACCGGCACGTCGGCGCGCGCTGGCGCAGTCCGACCGCCGCCGCGGTCGAGAACGCCGTCGCGCGCGCCACCGCCACGACGTGAAGGATTCGTGACCCGATGACTGCGACGCTGATCACCGACCCCCACCTCGACGCGCCCGACGACTTCTACGAGGCGCTGATCGACACCCACCAGGGCCTCACGACGGCGCAGAGCCACGAACTCAACGCCAAGCTGGTGCTGCTGCTGGCCAACCACGTGGGCAGGCTCGACGTGCTCCGCGAGGCGCTGGCCGCCGCGCGCGCGAGCGTCGAGCGGCGCGCGGCGACGGAGCCCCGCCCATGAGCGGCGACCTGCGCTACCAGACCGGCTTCGGCAACCAGTTCGCGACCGAGGCCGTCGCTGGCGCGCTGCCGCAGGGCCGCAACAGCCCGCAGAAGCCGCCGCACGGCCTGTACGCCGAGCTGCTGTCGGGCACCGCGTTCACCGCGCCGCGGCACCAGAACCTGCGCACCTGGCTGTACCGCCGCCGCCCTTCGGTGGTGGTCGGCGGCTACGAGCCGTATGCGCAGCCGCTGTGGAAGACGGGCGCCGCCGACGGCGTCGCGATGCCGCCGAACCCGCTGCGCTGGCACCCGATTGCCGTGCCCGACGAGCCGCTCGACTTCGTCGACGGCATGCGCACGATCGTCGTCAACGGTGACGCCGACGCGCAGGCCGGGATGGCCGCGCACCTCGCGCTCGTCAACCGCTCGATGACGGACCGAGCCATCGTGAACGCCGACGGCGAGCTGCTGCTCGTGCCGCAGCAAGGCGCGCTGACGATCACGACGGAGTGCGGCGTGCTGCGCGCGGCGCCGGGCGACGTGGCGCTGATCGCGCGCGGCATGGCGTTCAAGGTCGCGGTCGACGGGCCGTCGCGCGTCTACGTGTGCGAGAACTACGGCGCGCCGTTCCGGCTGCCCGAGCTCGGGCCGATCGGCTCGAACGGGCTGGCCAACCCGCGCGACTTCCGCGCGCCGGTCGCGGCGTTCGAGGACGGCGCCGGCGGCTACGAGATCGTGCGCAAGTTCGGCGGTGCGCTGTGGCGTGCGCGGCAAGGCCACACGCCGTTCGACGTCGTCGCGTGGCACGGCAACCTCGTGCCCTTCGTCTACGACACGCGCACGTTCATGACGATCGGCTCGATCAGCTTCGACCATCCCGACCCGTCGATCTTCACGGTGCTGACGAGCCCGTCCGACACGCCGGGCGTGGCCAACTGCGACTTCGTGATCTTCCCGCCGCGCTGGATGGTGGCCGAGGACACGTTCCGCCCGCCCTGGTACCACCGCAACGTGATGAGCGAGTTCATGGGGCTCGTCTGCGGCCAGTACGACGCCAAGCCCGAGGGCTTCCGCCCCGGCGGCATGAGCCTGCACGACGCGATGGTGCCGCACGGCCCCGACGCCGAGGCGTTCGACAAGGCGACGGGCGCCGCCCTCGCACCGCACAAGCTCGACGCGACGCTCGCCTTCATGTTCGAGAGCCGCTGGCGTTTCCGCCCGACCGCGTACGCGATGCAGTGCGGCGCACTCGACACCGCCTACGCCGACTGCTGGTCGGGACTGAAGGACCGCTTTCAACCATGACGCTCACCGACGCCACCCACGACCCCGCGCTCGTCAGCTGGGTCACCTCGGCCAACGCGGCCGACACCGACTTCCCGATCCAGAACCTGCCGCTGGGTGCGTTCCGCCGCGCGGGCAGCGCGGAGCCGGTGCGCATCGGCGTCGCGATCGGCGACCAGGTGCTCGACCTGAAGCTCGCCGCCGCGCAAGGCGCGTGGGGCGAGGGCGTGCCCGAGCTGCTGGCGCCATTGGCCGCCGGCGACCTCAACGCCTTCATGGCGCTCGGCGCCGACGCGCGGCGCCGGCTGCGCTCGGCGCTCTCGGCCGCGCTCGCGGC
>JBBION010000221.1:0-5274 GCA_037443345.1 Rubrivivax sp.
CGCGCAGCGCCGCGACGACGTCGTCGCCGGCCGCGCGCGCGAGCGCCGGCGCCGCCAGCGCGGCCAGCAGCAGCGGACGGCGTCGCAGCCCGTCAGGCCACCGGCTGGAAGGCATAGCCGTTGCCCGTCGGCGTCTTGCGGCCGAACGCGGGGAACGGGAAGTGGAAGCCGCCGACCAGCGCGTTGCTGGCGGCCACGCGCGCCAGCGTCTCGCGGCGCACCTTGCGCGCCGCCTCCGCGTCCATGTCGAACTGCACCGCCCAGTCGGGGTTGCGCGCGAACAGCACCGGCACGTTGGTCAGGTCGGCGAGGTAGGCGAACACCTGGCCGGCCGAGGTGGCCTCGAACAGCGTGTGGCCCGGCGTGTGGCCGAAGGCGGCGATCGACGCGATGCCCGGCAGCACGGGGCGGCCCGGCTCGAACACGACGAGCTTGTCGGCCGGCATGCCTGCGAACACGCGGCGCGCGCCCTGGAACACGCCCTTCAGGCCCTCGGGCGCGGCGGCCATCTTCGCGTCGTCCATCCAGAACGCGTGCTCGACCGACGGCACGTGGACCTTGGCGTTCGGGAACGTCCAGCTGCCGTCGCGCTTGCGCAGGCCGTTGATGTGGTCGCCGTGGTAGTGGCTGATCAGCACGTGCGTGATGTCGCCTGGCTGCAGCCCGGCGGCGGCCAGGTTCGCGAGGAACTTGCCGGCGGTCGGCGGCGCGAACTCGCCCAGGCCGGTGTCGATCAGGATGCGCTCGGCGCCGCGCACGATCACGAACGGCGTGAACGGGATGTCGATGTAGTCGGTCGACAGGTTCTGCGACGCGAGCATCGCCTTCACTTCGCCGATCGGCGCGTTGCGCACGAACTCCTCGCCCAGCGGTCGGCGCGCGACGCCGTCGTTGACGGCGATGACGTCCATGTCGCCCACTTTCTGGCGCGCGAAGCCCGGGGTCGGCAGCGTCGGCGTGCCGAGGTTGGGCGCGTTCTGGGCCCAGACGGGCACGAAGGGCATCGCAGACCAGGCCGCCGTGGCGGCGGCCGCGCCGAGGAAGTGACGTCGTTGCAGCATATTGAACCCCTGAGTGGTGAAGTGAACGCGAGAGTCTGAACGGAAACCGAATGGCCTGGAATTGCGTTCGGTCAATGTCTGATCGCGTCGAGGGGTCTTGGCCCGGGTTCCGCCGTCGGTGGCGCCGGCGGGGCCGCCGCGCGGGTGCGGCACACTGCGGCCCCATGCCCACCCCGCGCGTTCACGTCGACGTCACGCTCGCGGCCGGCGCCGTCGTCGAGTTGCCGGCGGCCGCCGCGAGGCACGTGCAGGTGCTGCGGCTGCAGCCGGGCGACGCGCTGACCCTCTTCGACGGCCACGGCGGCGAGTGGACCGCGCGCGTCGCCGACGTCGGTCGGCAGCGCGTGCACGCCGAGGTGGGTGCGCATCGCGCCGTCGAGCGCGAGTTGCCGCGCTCGGTGACGCTGGCGCTGGGCATGCCGGCCAACGAGCGCATGGACGCGCTGGTCGAGAAGGCGGCCGAGCTCGGCGCGGCCGCCGTGCAGCCGCTGATGACACAGCGCTCGGTGCTGCGCCTGGTCGGCGAGCGCGCCGAGCGCCGGCGCGCGCACTGGCAGGCGGTCGCCGTCGCGGCGTGCGAGCAGTGCGGGCGCAACCGTGTGCCTGCGGTGGCCCCGGTGCGCGACCTGGCCGACTGGCTGCGCGCGCTGCCCGCGGCAGCCGAGGGCGAGGCCCGAGTGCTGCTGAGCTTCGGGCCCGACGCGCGCACGCTGCCCGCCGCGGTTGGCCGGGCATGCGCGGTGACGGTGCTCAGCGGCCCCGAGGGCGGGCTGGGGCCGGACGAAGAACACGCCGCGCGCGCGCGCGGCTTCGTGCCGGTCACGCTCGGCGCGCGCGTGCTGCGCGCCGACACGGCACCGCTGGCGGCGCTGGCGTGGCTGGCGCTCCAGGACCCTTCATGAACCGACACCTGCTGCTGCTGACGCTGGCCCAAGGGCTGTACCTGACGAACAACGTCGCGTTCATCGCGATCAACGGGCTGGTGGGCCTCGCGCTGGCGCCGGTGGCGTGGATGGCGACGCTGCCCGTCACCGGCTATGTCGCCGGCGGCGCACTGGCCACCGGGCTCGTCGCGCGCCACCAGCGCCGCTTCGGGCGGCGCGGCGCGTTCCAGATCGGGCTGGCGGTGGCGATCGTCTCGGCCGGGCTGTGCGCGTGGGCGGCGATGACGCGCAACTTCTGGCTGCTCACCGCGGCGACGATGCTCGCCGGCTACTACAACGCCAACGGCTCGCTGTACCGCTTCGCGGCCGCCGAACTCGTCGCGCCGACGTACAAGGAGAAGGCGATCTCGTGGGTGCTGGCCGGCGGCATCCTCGGCGCCGTCGTCGGCCCGAACCTGGCGAGCGCGACGCGCGAGTGGTTCGTGCAGCCGTTCGCCGGCGTCTACGTCGCGCTGATGGGTGTCGCGGCGCTGGGGCTCGCCGTGATCTCGGTGATCCGCTTTCCGTCTCTGCCGGGCGCCGGCAGCGGCGCGCCGCAGGGGCGGCCGCTGCGCGAGATCGTACGCCAGCCGGTGTTCGTCGTCGCGGTGGCCGGCTGCGCGCTCGGCTACGGCGTGATGAACCTGCTGATGGCGGCCACGCCGATCGCGATGGCGCAGTGCGCGCACCCGTTCTCGGCCGCCGCGCTGGTGCTCGAGTGGCACGTGCTGTGCATGTTCGTGCCCAGCTTCTTCACCGGCAGCCTGGTCAGGCGCTTCGGCGCGCTGCCGGTCATGACGGTCGGGCTGGTGCTCAACGTCGTCTGCGTCGCCATCGCGCTGTCGGGCGTCGACCTGATGCACTTCCTCGCCGCGCTGTTCGCGCTCGGCGT
The DNA here is from genome assembly GCA_037443345.1 of Rubrivivax sp. GTDB lineage: Bacteria > Pseudomonadota > Gammaproteobacteria > Burkholderiales > Burkholderiaceae_C > Calidifontimicrobium. The sequence goes on from JBBION010000221.1 coordinate 2,877, forward strand.
GGGCTGGAACTTCCTGTTCATCGGCGGCACGACGCTGGCCACCGAGGCCTACCGCCCCGAGGAGCGCACGACGGCGCAGGCCGGCGTCGACTTCTGGGTCTACACGACGATGACGCTGACCTCGTTCGGCTCGGGCGCGCTGGTGACGACCGGTGGCTGGACCTTCATGAACGTCGGCAGCCTGGTGCCGCTCGCGCTGCTGGCCGCCGCGCTCGGCTGGCTCGCGTGGCTGCGCCGGCAGCCCGCGCCGCGGGCCGCGGCCTGAGTGCGCGGATGCGCCACGCCGAGTACCTCGCGCACGACGCCACCGCGCTGGCCGCCGCCGTCGCGCGTGGCGACGTGAGCGCCGCCGAACTGCTCGACCTCGCGCTGGCCCAGCTCGCGCGCGTGCAGCCGCGCGTCAACGCGGTGTGCCGGACGATGGAGGCGCAGGCGCGCGCGCAGCTCGCGAAGCCGCTCGCCGGGCCGCTGGCCGGCGTGCCGCTGCTGATCAAGGACGGCATCCAGGACTACGCCGGCGTGCCCACAGGCTACGGCAGCCGCGCGCTGCAGAGCGTCGTGCCGCGCGAGCACTCGGCGATCGTGCGCCGGCTGCTCGGCGCCGGCGCCGTGATCTTCGGCAAGACGAGCCTGCCCGAGTTCGGCCTCAAGGGCGTCACCGACCCGCTCGCGCACGGGCGCTGCAGCAACCCGTGGGACCTCGCGCGCACGCCCGGCGGCTCGAGCGGCGGCGCGGCGGCGGCGGTCGCCGCCGGCGTCGTGCCGATGGCCACCGGCAACGACGGCGGCGGCTCGCTGCGCATTCCCGCCGCGTGCTGCGGGCTGTTCGCGCTGAAGCCCTCGCGCGGGCGCGTGTCGGTCGGCCCGGCGTTCGGCGAAGGCTGGTTCGGCGCCAACGTCGACGGCGTGATCTCGCGCAGCGTGCGCGACAGCGCGCTCGCCCTCGACGTGCTCGCCGGGCCCGAGCCGGGTGACCCCTACGTGATCGCGCCCCCGCCGGCGCCCTACGTCGAGCTCGCACGGCACGAGCCGCCGCGGCTGCGCGTCGCGTGCTCGACGGCAAGCCCGATCGGCACGCCGGTGCATCCCGAGGCGGTGGCCGCGGTGCGGCACGCCGCGGCACTGCTGCAGCGGCTCGGCCACGACGTCGCCGAGGCGGCGCCGGCCGTCGACGGCGCGCTGCTGGCGCGCAACTACCTGCACGTCTACTTCGGCGCCGTGCCCGCCGCGCTCGCCTGGGCGCGTGCCCAGGGCGCGCGCGACGACGCGTTCGAGCCGCTGACGCGCGTGCTCGGCGCGCTCGGCGAGGGGCTGTCGGCCGGCGCGCTCGCGACGCACCTGATGCAGTGGAACGCCCACGCCCGCGCGCTCGGCGACTTCTTCGCCCGCCACGACCTGTGGCTGACGCCGACGCTCGCGTCGCCACCGGTGCGGCACGGCACCGGCGACCCGCCGGCGTGGCAGACCGCCGTGCTGCTCGCGCTCGCGCGCGCGGGGGTGCTGCGGCGGCTGGCCGGCACGCGGGTGCTGCAGGCGGCGATCGACCGCATCGCCCACGAGAACCTCGCCCACGTGCCGTTCACGCAGCTCGCCAACCTGACGGGCGTGCCGGCGATGAGCGTGCCGCTGCACTGGGGCGCCGACGGCCTGCCGCTGGGCGTGCAGTTCGTCGCGCCGTTCGGCGGCGAGGCGACGCTGCTGCAGCTGGCGACGCAGCTCGAGGCGGCGCAGCCGTGGTTCGACCGGCTGGCGCCGCTGGCCCGCGCCGACGGCGGCGCGGGCCAGCGGCTTGACGACAATCTCTGACGACAATGGCCGCCATGCCCGCCGCCGACGCTGCGCTGCTCGAGGTCGACCACCTGACGGTGCGCTTCGGCGACGCGACCGTCGTCGACGGCGTGTCGTTCTCGATCCGCGCCGGCGAGAAGTTCGCGCTGGTGGGCGAGTCGGGCTCGGGCAAGTCGATCACGGCGCTGTCGATCCTGCGCCTGGTCGACATGGCGACGACGACGGGGGCGATCCGCTTCGACGGCCAGGACCTGATGGCCAAGTCCGAGCGCGAGATGCGCGGCCTGCGCGGTGCCGACATCGCGATGATCTTCCAGGAGCCGATGACGGCGCTGAACCCGCTGTACACGGTGGGCAACCAGATCGGCGAGGTGCTCGAGCTGCACGAGGGGCTGCGGCCCAACGCCGCGCGCGCGCGCGCGGTGGAGCTGCTCGCCAAGACCGGCATTCCCGAGCCCGAGCGCCGCATCGACGCCTACCCGCACCAGCTGTCGGGCGGGCAGCGCCAGCGCGCGATGATCGCGATGGCCCTGGCCTGCCGGCCCAAGCTGCTGATCGCCGACGAGCCGACGACCGCGCTCGACGTGACGATCCAGGCGCAGATCCTCGA
>JBBION010000222.1:0-5267 GCA_037443345.1 Rubrivivax sp.
GAGCCTGTTCCGCTTCGAGGAACACGACATCTACCTGCCGCTGATCACGCTCGAGGAACTCGACGGCCACAAGAAGGGCATGAGCGAGGTCGCGCGCAACGTGCGCCAGGTCAGCCGCGAGCTCGACGCGCTCGCCGCCGACGCCGGCCTCGCACCCGCCGACGGCATTCCGCTGGCCAAGACGGGCCACCGCGAGGCCGGCGGCAAGCTGTTCTTCCAGACCACGTTGCTCGACAGCAAGCTGCCCGCCGCGCTGCCGCAGGGCAAGGCCGACAACCAGATCCTCGGCGTCGTCGCGAGCCTGCGCGAGACGCACCCGGGGCGCGACGTCGTGCTGGTGTCGAAGGACATCAACATGCGCGTCAAGGCGCGCGCCCTCGGGCTGGCCGCCGAGGACTACTTCAACGACAAGACGCTCGAAGACGGCGACCTGCTCTACACCGGCGTGCTGCCGCTGCCCTCCGACTTCTGGGAGCGGCACGGCAAGACGATGGAGAGCTGGCAGCAAGGCGGCCACACGTTCTACCGAATCGCCGGGCCGCTGGTGCCGGCACTGCTGGTCAACCAGTTCGTCTACCTCGAGACGCCCGGCGCGGCGCCGCTGTACGCGCGCGTGACCGAGATCACCGGCAAGAGCGCGGTGCTCAAGACGCTGAAGGACTACACGCACCAGAAGAACGCCGTGTGGGGCATCACGGCACGCAACCGCGAGCAGAACTTCGCGCTGAACCTGCTGATGGACCCCGAGGTCGACTTCATCACGCTGACCGGCACCGCGGGCACCGGCAAGACGCTGATGACGCTGGCCGCGGGCCTCAGCCAGGTGCTCGACGAGCGGCGCTACAGCGAGATCATCGTCACGCGCGTGACGGTGCCGCTGGGCGAGGACATCGGCTTCCTGCCAGGCACCGAGGAGGAGAAGATGGGCCCGTGGATGGGCGCGCTCGACGACAACCTCGAGGTGCTCGCGCGCAGCGACGGCAGCGCCGGCGAGTGGGGCCGCGCCGCGACCAACGACCTCGTGCGCGCGAAGATCAAGATCAAGAGCCTGAACTTCATGCGCGGGCGCACTTTCCTGAGCAAGTTCCTGATCATCGACGAGGCGCAGAACCTGACGCCCAAGCAGATGAAGACGCTCGTCACCCGCGCCGGCCCGGGCACCAAGATCGTCTGCCTGGGCAACCTGGCGCAGATCGACACGCCGTACCTGACCGAGGGCAGCTCGGGGCTGACCTACGTCGTCGACCGCTTCAAGGGCTGGCCGCACAGCGGCCACCTGATGCTCGCGCGCGGCGAGCGTTCGCGGCTGGCGGACTACGCGAGCGACGTGCTGTAGGCACGCACCGCGACGGCCGCGGATGCGACGACGGGCCCTGCGGGGCCCGTCGTGCTCGGCGCCTCGATGCCGCCGACTACTTCGCGGCGACCAGGTCCTTGACCTGCTGCAGCGCGCTCGGGTCCTCGATCGTCGTCAGGTCGCCGGGGTCGCGCCCCTCGCACACGGCCTGGATCGCGCGGCGCAGCAGCTTGCCCGAGCGCGTCTTCGGCAGCACGGTCACGAAGCGCACGCGCGCCGGCCGCGCGACCGCGCCGAGCTGCTCGTCGACCGTCCTCATGATCTCGCCTTCGAGCTTCAGTGCCGCTTCGGGCGTGGCCGCCTTCGTCGGATCCTTCAGCACCGCGAACGCCATCGCGACCTGGCCCTTGAGCTGGTCGGCGACGCCGACCACCGCGACCTCGGCCACCGTCGGGTGGCTGGAGATGCTTTCCTCGATCTCGCGCGTGCCCAGCCGGTGGCCGGCGACGTTGATCACGTCGTCGGTGCGGCCGAGGATGAAGAAGTAGCCGTCGTCGTCGCGGATGCCCCAGTCGAAGGTGCTGTAGACCATCTTGCCGGGGATGCTCTTCCAGTACGTGTCGACGAAACGCTTGTCGTCGCGCCACACGGTCTGCATGCAGCCGGGCGGCAGCGGCCCCTCGATCGTGACGACGCCCTTCTGGTTCGCGCCCGTCAGTTCGGCGCCGGTGTTCTCGTCGATCAGCTTGACGTCGTAGCCGTAGACCGCCTTGCCCGGCGAGCCGAACTTGCTCGGCGCCGGCTCGACGCCGTTGCAGATCGTCAGGATCGGCCAGCCGGTCTCGGTCTGCCAGTAGTTGTCGACGATCGGGCGACCGATGGCCTCGGCGATCCACTTCGCGGTCGGCTCGTCGAGCGGCTCGCCGGCGAGGAACAGCGCCTTCAGGCTCGAGAGGTCGTACTTCGTCAGGAACGCCGGATCCTGTTTTTTCAGCACGCGCACCGCGGTGGGCGCCGAGAACATCGACGTGACCTTGTACTTCTCGACCAGGCTCCACCAGATGCCGGCGTCGGGACGGATCGGCAGGCCCTCGTAGAGGATCGTCGCCATGCCGGCGATCAGGGGCCCGTAGACGATGTAGCTGTGGCCCACCACCCAGCCGATGTCGCTGGTGGAAAAGTACGTCTCGCCCGGCTCGCCGAGGAAGACGTGCTTCATGCTCGCCGCGAGCGCGACTGCGTAGCCGCCGGTGTCGCGCTGAACGCCCTTGGGCTTGCCGGTGGTGCCGCTGGTGTAGAGCGTGTAGCTCGGGTGCGTCGCGTCGACCCAGGTGCACGGCACCTGCGCGTCCAGGTGCTTGCGGTGCAGGACGGCGTAGTCGACGTCGCGGCCGGCCACGCGCTCCATCGGGCTCAGGCCCCGGTCGACCAGCAGCACCTTGGACGGCTTGTGCGCGGCCAGACGGATCGCTTCGTCGAGCAGCGGCTTGTAGGCCACGACCTTGCCGCCGCGGCTGCCGGCGTCGGCGCTGACGACGACCGTCGGCTGCGCGTCGTCGATGCGGCTGGCCAGGCTGTGGCTCGCGAAGCCGCCGAACACGACCGAGTGCAGCGCGCCGATGCGCGTGCACGCGAGCATCGCGAACACCGCCTCGGGCACCATCGGCATGTAGATCAGCACGCGGTCGCCGGCCTTGACGCCGAGCTCGAGCAGCATGGCCGCGGTGCGCTGCACCTCGGCGTGCAGCTCGGCGAAGGTGTAGACGACCTCCTTGTCGACCTCGGTGGAGACCCAGATCAACGCGTTGCGGCTGCCGTGCGCGGCCACGTGGCGGTCGACCGCGTTGTGGCACAGGTTGGTCTGGCCGCCGACGAACCACTTCGCGAACGGCGGGTTCGTGTAGTCGCACACCTGGGTGAACGGACGGTGCCAGTCGATCAGCTGGGCCTGCTCGGTCCAGAACGCATCGCGGTCGGCGATCGAGCGGCGGTGGAAGTCGGCGTACGACATGCGGCGTCTCCTCGGGATCTTCGTGTCGGGCTCGGCGATCGATTGTGAGGCCGGCGCTTGCGTCGGCCTGACGCCACAGCCCGCCGCTGCGGCATCGGCGATGATCGGCGACGATGACGAGCGCCGACAACCCCTGCACCCGCTGCGGCGCCTGCTGCGCGAGCTTTCGCGTCGACTTCGCGCGCGCCGAGTTGCTGAGCGAAGGCGGCACGGTGCCCGACACGCTCGCGGTCGACCTCGGCGGCAGCACCTGCCGCCTGCGCGGCACCGACCACGCGCCGCCGCGCTGTGCCGCTCTGGTGGGGCGCGTCGGCGAGCGCGTGCGCTGCGCGATCCACGAATGGCGCCCGTCGCCGTGCCGCGAGTTCGGCCTGCGCGCGCCGCTGGGCATCGGCGACGATGCTTGCGACCGCGCCCGCGCGCGCCACGGCCTGCCGCCGTTGCCGCACTGAACCGCTCGCCAGGTGTTGGCCGCAAGGCCCGACCGGCTTAAGCTCGGCGCCAGCGGTTGACTTCGGACAAGGGCCCGCCCGATCCGCCGTATAGCATCGAACCATCGAAAGGACGGCACCGACCATGGCCTCGCCTCGCAAGACCTCACCGCCCGCACCGGCCCCCGAGGCACAGGCCGACGACCTGACGCCGCCCGACACCGAGGGACTGGTGCAGCACCCCGACGGCTGGTACTGGCTCGCGCCCGACGGCAAGGACCAGTTCGGCCCGTTCGACACCGCCGAGGAGGCCCGTGCCGACATGCTCGCGGCGGCCGACGACGAAGGCGTCGAGCCCGGCGAGACGCTGCAGGAAGCCGAAGACGAGATCGGCATCGCCGACTGGATCGACCCCGAGACCGGCGCGCCCGCCGAAGAGACGCACACGCGCCTCGAGGATCACTGACGCCCCGGCGACGCCCGCGCACAAGTCGCGCGTCACGCCAGCCCGCGCCGGCGCGCCCAGCGCCAGGCCACCGCGATCCCGACGCGGATCGCCGGCCCTTCGTCGCGTCCACGTCCGAGCAGCGCGTTGGCGATCGCTACCGCCTTCTCGCGCACCGGCCACGGCAGATGCGCCATCGCCGCCGGCGGCCGCTCGACGGTCCAGGGCATGAAGCGCCAGTGTCAGGCCATGGCCACGCGCAAGGGGAGGCGCCGGCGACCGAACGCGCCGTCGAAGCGGCCGTAGCGCCCGGCGAGTGCGGTGTCGCAGTGCACGCAGCGCCCGGCGTCGTCGACGTCGTAGCGCAGGATGCGGTGCCAGTCGCGCTCGATCAGCGGCTCGCCGCAGCCGGGGCACGACGTCGTGCCGCCTTCGGTGTCGTGCACGTTGCCGGTGTAGACGTAGCGCAGCCCGGCGTCGAGCGCGATGCGGCGCGCGCGCGCCAGTGTCGCGGCCGGCGTGCGCTGCACGTCGGGCATCTTGTAGTCGGGGTGGAACGCCGTGAAGTGCAGCGGCACGTCGCGCCCGAGGTGGTCGGCGATCCAGCGCGTCATCGCGTGCAGTTCGGCGTCGCTGTCGTTGTGGCCGGGGATCAGCAGCGTCGTGATCTCGAGCCAGCAGCGCGTCTCGTGCACGATGTGCTGCAGCGTGTCGAGCACCGGCGCCAGGTGCGCGCCGGTCTGCCTGAAGTAGAAGTCGTCGGTGAAGCCCTTCAGGTCGACGTTGGCCGCGTCCATCTTGTCGAAGAACGCGCGCCGCGGCTCGGCGTGGATGTAGCCGGCCGTCACGGCCACCGTCCTGACGCCGAGCGCGTGGCACGCGTCGGCGGTGTCCATGGCGTACTCGGCGAAGATCACGGGGTCGTTGTAGGTGAAGGCCACGCTCGCGCAGCCCGACTGCCGGGCCCCCTGCGCGATGCGCTCGGGGCTGGCCTGGTCCATCAGGCGGTCCATCTCGCGGCTCTTGGAGATGTCCCAGTTCTGGCAGAACTTGCACGCGAGGTTGCAGCCGGCGGTGCCGAAG
>JBBION010000223.1:0-5253 GCA_037443345.1 Rubrivivax sp.
GCGTGGCGCAGCGGGCCGCAGCCGCGCTGGGCGATCGCCTCGCCCAGCGCGGCGTGCTGGCGCTCGAGCCGCGCGAGTTCGGCGGCGTCGGGGCCGTCGGGGCGCATCGCGCGCAGCGCGGGCCAGAACACCTCGACGCCCTGGCCGAGCGCGACAGCGCCGTAGCCGGCCCGCACGTCGGCCGCCAGTGCGAGGTCCACGGCGCGCTGCTGCACGCGGTCGGCTTCGTCGTGCATCGCGTCGCAGCGCCAGTGGCCGTAGTGCGCCGGGTCGTCGCCGCCGAGCGTCACGGGCGGCCCCGAGGCACAGCCGGCCAGCGCCAGCACGGTGGCGAGGATCGACGACGCGCGCACGGCCCGCATGCCGTCGATTGTGCCGCGCCGCCTGCGCGCCAGAAACGACGAAGCCCGCGGTGGCGGGCTTCACGGCGATCTGGCGGAAAGGGAGGGATTCGAACCCTCGATACGGGAAACCCGTATACCGGATTTCGAGTCCGGCGCATTCGACCACTCTGCCACCTTTCCTGCATACGGCATCCCGGGGTCGGCGGGAAAGCCTTGGATTCTAGCCGAGCCCGTCAGGGCAGGATGTCCAGCGTCAGCCCCGCCAGGCGGCCGTCGCCGGGCAGGGTCGTCCAGCGCTGGCCCGCGGCCAGCGGCCAGGCATCGGTCAGCGTACCCGTCGTCACGACGTGGCCCGGCGCGACGCGCCAGCCGGGCGTCGTGTGCGCCATCGCGTCGAGCCACACGCGCAGCGCCGTCAGCGGCCCATCGAGCACGTGAGCGCCGACGCCGCGGTCGATCTCGCGCCCGTCGCACGCCAGCGCCATGGTCAGCGCGGCGAGGTCGTCGCCGAGCCGCGGCCACGCCGCCACCGGCACGCGCGGGCCGACGAGCAGGCGGCCGTGCAGCGCGCCGTCGGCCACCGTGTCGGCCGCCGTGAAGCGCCAGCCCTCGCAATGCGTGTGGACGATCTCCACGCCGTGGGCGACCCAGTCGAGGCAGCCGACGAGTGCCGCTTCGTCCATGCCGGCCGCGGGTGCGCGGGCGAAGCCGAACACGATCTCGGGCTCGAGGCGCGGCTGCACGAGGCCGGCCAGCGACACGCGTGCCGACGCCCCGTCGAGCAGCGTCAGCGTGGTGTCCCACACCGGCCCCCAGATTGGCGCGTGCACGCCGTAGCGGTCCCAGATCGTGCGGTTCGTGAAACCGATCTTCCAGCCGCGCACCCGTTCGCCGCGCGCGGCGCGCCGCCGGTGCACCTCGTCGGCCACGGCGTAGGCGTCGTCGAGCGTGAAGCCGGCGCGCCGCTCGCTCGGGCGCGTCATCGGCCGCGCGGCGTCGTGCGCATCCAGCACCTCGCCGGCCACCGTCGGCAGGTCGGCCGGCGCGTCCATCAGGGCCTCAAGACGTCGACGCCACCCATGTACGGCCGCAGCACCTCGGGCACCACGACCGAGCCGTCGGCCTGCTGACCGTTCTCGAGCACCGCCACCAGCGCGCGGCCCACCGCCAGCCCCGAGCCGTTGAGCGTGTGCACCAGCTCCGTCTTGCCCTGGGCGTTGCGGTAGCGCGCCTGCATGCGCCGCGCCTGGAACGCCTCGCAGTTGCTGCACGAGCTGATCTCGCGGTAGGTGTTCTGCGCCGGCAGCCACACCTCGAGGTCGTAGGTCTTCGCGCTGCCGAAGCCCATGTCGCCGGTGCACAGCAGCACGACGCGGTACGGCAGCCCCAGCTTGCGCAGGATGGCCTCGGCGTGGCCGACCATCTGCTCGAGCGCGGCGTCGCTGTCTTCGGGTTTCGTGACCTGCACCATCTCGACCTTGTCGAACTGGTGCTGGCGGATCATGCCGCGCGTGTCGCGCCCGGCGCTGCCGGCCTCGCTGCGGAAGCACGGGCTGTGCGCCGTGAGTCTGATCGGCAGCTGCGCGGCGTCGAGGATCTGCTCGCGCACGGTGTTCGTCAGGCTGATCTCGCTGGTGCTGATGAGGTACTGCTCGGCCTGCTCCTCGCTGCCCCCTCGGAGCACCCAGAACATGTCTTCGCGGAACTTGGGCAGCTGCCCGGTGCCCTCGAGCACCTCGCGGTTGACGATGTACGGCGTGTAGCACTCGGTGTAGCCGTGCTCGCCGGTCTGCACGTCGAGCATGAACTGCGCGAGCGCGCGGTGCAGCCGCGCCACCGGCCCGCGCAGCAGCGAGAAGCGCGCGCCGCTGAGCTTGGCCGCGGTGTCGAAGTCCAGCCCCAGCGGCGCACCGAGGTCGACGTGGTCGCGGACCGGGAAGTCGAACGTGCGCGGGGTGCCCCAGCGCCGCACCTCGATGTTGCCCCTCTCGTCGTCGCCCACCGGCACGCTGGCCTGCGGCAGGTTGGGCACCTGCATCAGCAGCGCGTGCAGCTCGCCCTGCAGCGCGTCGAGCCGCTCGGCGCAGGCCTTGAGCTCGTCGCCCAGGCCGCCGACCTCGGCCATCAGCGCCGCCGTGTCCTCGCCCTTGGCCTTGCGCTGGCCGATCTGCTTGCTCAGCGCGTTGCGCCTGGCCTGCAGCTCCTCGGTGTGCGTCTGCAGGCGCTTGCGCTCGGCCTCGAGCGCCGTGAAGCGCTCGACGTCGAGGAACGGCTGCGGCGTCTTGCGCGCTTCGAGCCGGGCGATCACGGCCGGCAGATCGCGGCGCAGCAGGTTGATGTCGAGCATGGTGGTCCTTGGAGTCGACGGATTCTATGAACGGCGACGGCGCCCGCAGGCGCCGTCGGCGGCGGTCGGTACGGTGGCGATCAGGACGACGGCGGCGCGGCCGGCACCTGCGCCATGCTCTTGTCGCCCAGCCCCATCGGCAGCGGGAAGCGCACCGTCTCGCGCACGCCGTCCATCGTGCGCACGCTCACGGCGCCGAGCTCGCGCAGCCGCGCGATGACCTGCTGCACGAGGATCTCGGGCGCCGACGCGCCGGCGGTCAGGCCCACGCGGCGGCGGCCTTCGAGCCACGAGGCCTTCAGCTCCTCGGCCGCGTCGACCATGTAGGCCGGCGTGCCCAGCCGCTCGGCCACTTCGCGCAGCCGGTTGCTGTTGCTGCTGGTCGGGCTGCCGACGACGATCACGACGTCGACCGCCGGCGCCAGCAGCTTGACGGCGTCCTGCCGGTTCTGCGTCGCGTAGCAGATGTCCTGCTGCTTGGGCTCGCGCACGTGCGGGAAGCGCCGCTTGACCGCGGCGAGGATCTCGGCCGCGTCGTCGACCGACAGCGTCGTCTGCGTGACCACCGCCAGCTTGTCGCCCGTGGGCTGCACGCGTTCGACGTCGTCGACATCCTCGACGAGGTAGATGCCCGCACTGAGCTGCCCCATCGTGCCTTCGACCTCGGGGTGGCCCTTGTGGCCGATCATGACGAACTCGTAGCCTTCCTTGGCCAGCTTGGCGAGCTCGACGTGGACCTTGGTCACCAGCGGGCAGGTGGCGTCGAACACGTTGAAGCCGCGCGCCGCGGCCTCGGCACGCACCACCTTGCTGACGCCGTGCGCGCTGAACACCAGCGTCGCGCCCGGCGGCACGTCGGCCAGGTCCTCGATGAAGATCGCGCCCTTGGCCCTGAGGTCGTTGACGACGTAGGTGTTGTGCACGATCTCGTGGCGCACGTAGATCGGCGCGCCGTACTTCGCGAGCGCGCGCTCGACGATCTCGATCGCGCGGTCGACCCCGGCGCAGAAGCCCCGCGGCTCGGCGAGCAGCACTTCGTCGACGCTGGCCTGGCCCATCACAGCACCCCGATCACGTGCACCTCGAACCGCACCGGCTGGCCGGCGAGCGGGTGATTGAAGTCGAACAGCAGCCAGCCTTCGTCGGCCGGGCCGACCTCGCGCACGACGCCGGCATAGCTGGCGCCGCCGTCGGGCGTCGGGAACTGCACCACGTCGCCGACGGCATAGGTCGCGTCGGGGTCGCCGAGCTCGTGCAGCAGCGCGAGCTTGACGCGCTGCAGCAGCGCCGGGTTGCGCTCGCCGAAGGCCTCGCCGGGGGCGAGGTCGAACGCGGCGCGCGCGCCTTCGGCCAGGCCGAGCAGGCGCTGCTCCATCGCCGGCGCGAGCTGGCCGCTGCCCAGCGACAGCGTCGCCGGCGCGCCGTCGAACGTGCTGACGACGTCGCCACCGTCGGGCCCCGTGAGCCGGTAGTGCAGCGTCAGGAACGAGTCCCTCCGAATGGTGTTCGCGCTCGCGCCGGTGGCCTGCATAGACTGGATTCTAGGAGCCGCCCCCGGCGGCTGCCGCGAGCGCACCCCGTGTCGATCAAGGACTTGCCCGCCGACGCCCGCCCGCGCGAGAAGCTGCTCGCGCGCGGCGCGCCGGCGCTGGCCGACGCCGAGCTGCTCGCGCTGCTGCTTCGCACCGGCATGGCAGGCACCGGCGTGCTGCAGCTCGCGCAGCAGCTCCTGGCCACGTTCGGCGGCGTCGGCGGGCTGCTGCGCGCCGACGGCCGCGAGCTGGCGCGCGTCAAGGGGCTGGGCCCGGCCAAGCGCGCCGAGCTGTCGGCCGTGCTCGAGCTGGCGCGCCGCGCGCTGGTGGCCGAACTCGCGCAGCGCCCCGTGTTCGACGCCCCGCAGCGCGTCAAGGACTACCTGCGGCTGCAGCTGGCGCACCTGCCGCACGAGGTCTTCGCCGTGCTGTTCCTCGACCACCAGCACCGGCTGCTGGCGATGGAGGAGCTGTTCCGCGGCACGCTGTCGCAGACCAGCGTCTACCCGCGCGAGGTCGTCAAGCGCGCGCTCGCGCTCAACGCCGGCGCCGTCGTGCTCGCGCACAACCACCCGTCGGGCGTCGCCGAGCCGTCGCGCGCCGACGAGTTCCTGACCCAGTCGCTCAAGAGCGCGCTGGCGCTGGTCGACGTGCGCGTGCTCGACCACTTCGTCGTCGGCGCTGCCGACGTCGTGTCGTTCGCCGAGCGCGGCTTGATCTGAGCCGCCCCCTGCGCGCTTCGCGCGCCCCCTCCCGAGGAGGGGGCACCGCCAGCGGACCGGCGAAGCCGGATCCGCGCCGGTCGCCTGAGCGGAGACGCTGGAGACGCGCTGCGCCATCCCCTCGGCCCACGCACGGTGCCGCGGCCGCGGACAATCGAGCCACGATGGCCGTGCACCGCCTGCAAGACCTCGCCGCGCTGAAGACCGCACTCGCCGAGCACCGCCGCGAGGCGCAGGCGCGCGCCGCGCGCGAGCGCGAGGCGGCGGCGAAGGCCGAGCGCGAGCGCACGCTGTTCGCGCGCAGCGTC
>JBBION010000224.1:0-5242 GCA_037443345.1 Rubrivivax sp.
GCGACCACGGTGGCCGCCGCGCCGGTGCTGTATGCCCAAGCCTGCCAAGTCTGCCACGTCGCGGGCGTGGCCGGTGCGCCCAAGCTCGGCGACAAGGCCGCGTGGGCGCCGCGCCTGGCGCTCGGCGTCGACGGCCTGACCACCAGCGTCATCAAGGGCAAGGGGGCGATGCCGCCGCGCGGCGGGGCGATGACGGCATCCGACGCCGACATCCGGGCCGTCGTTGCCTACATGGTCGACAGCGTCAAGTAACGCCGCCGCGGCGGCGCGACCCATCCACGGGCCTGCCGACGCAGGCCCGTGTCGCTTTCAGGCCCCGCGCTGCGGGCTCAGCCGGTAGCCGAAGCGCGGCGGCATCGCGGCAAACGGTAGCGTCTGCGGCGCGGGCCAGAGGCCGTGCTCGAGCGCGAGGGCGGCGGCATCGGTGTCGAGCGAGTGCACGAGGCCGAAGCCGAGGTCGGCGGCGAGGAACACGCGCCCGCCCTCGTCCAGCCACACCGACTGCACGTGCGCCGGAGTTCCGGTGTGCGACGTCACGGCCACGCCGTCGTCGTCGGCGTGCAGCCGCCAGACCCATGGCGCCGCCTCGAGCTCGACGTAGACGCGCTGCGGGCCGTTCTGGAAGTACCACGCCCCCTGCCCGTCGGCAGCGTAGTTGCGGCCGACGAAAGCGATCAGCGCGCCGTGCTCGATGCGGCTGCCGCGCGAGGCCGGCCACGGCCCGGCGGCCTGCGCCGCCTCGTCGCGCAGCCACCAGTGCCCGCGCGCATCGAGGCCGAGCCAGCCGCGCACATGCGGCACGTGCGGCCACTTGCGCAGCGCGGCCTCGACGATCGCGTCCATGCGCGCGAGTGTCGGTCAGCCGTGCTGCCGCATCCAGCCCATCACGGCCTCGGGCAGCGTCAGCACGTGCCCCGGCGGGCGCCCGCTCGCGAAGCCGACATGGCCACCGTGCGCCGGCTGCCACAGCGTGACGCAGCGTCCGACCTCGTGCGCTGCCGGCAGGCTCGCGGCGGGGATGAACGGGTCGTTGCGCGCGTTGAGCACGAGCGCCGGGATGCCGATGCGGTGCAGGTGCGGCTTGGCCGACGCGCGTGTCCAGTAGTCGAGCGCGTCGCGAAAGCCGTGCACCGGCGCCGTGAACGCGTCGTCGAACTCGAGCAACGTGCGCGCGCGCGCGACGCGCTCGCGGTCGAACAGCCCCGGGTGCTGCGCCCACTTCGCGAGCGCCCTCGGCTTCATCGTGCGCAGGAAGTACGGCGTGTACGACAGGCGGTTGAAGCCGCGGCCGATCGCCAGCCCGCCGGCCGCGAGGTCGACCGGCGACGACACCGCGGCGACCGCCACCGCCGTGCGGGCGGCGCCGGCGCCGGTCTCCTCGGCCCAGCGCAGCAGCGCGTTGCCGCCCAGCGAGATGCCCACCGCGTACAGCGGCCGCCCGTGCCACTCGCGCAGCCGCGCGAGCATCCAGCCGATCTCCTCGAAGTCGCCCGAGTGGTAGGCGCGTGGCGCGAGGTTCAGCTCGCCCGAGCAACCACGGAAATGCGGCACCGCATACGACCAGCCGGCGCGCCGCGCCCAGTCGGCGAACGCGAGCGCGTAGGCCCCCTGCGACGAGCCCTCGAGGCCGTGGAACAGCACCAGCAGCGGCGCCGCGGCGTCGGCCGCGTCGAGGAAGTCGACGTCGACGAAGTCGCCGTCGGGCGTTGCCCAGCGCTCGCGCCGGTACGCCGGCGGCGGCCCGTGGTGGTGGCGCGAGAACAGCGCCGGCCAGATTGTCTGCAGGTGGCCGCCGGGCAGCCAGCGCGGCGCGCGGTACTGCATCTCAGCGGCTCGACCGCTCGTCGGGCGACCCGCCACCCATGAGCCGCAAGGCTTCAAGCGGCCGCCGCGGATCCGGCTTGGCCGGTCCACTGGCGGGCCTTGCAGGCCGCGCCGGGCCTTGCGGCCCGGCTCCTCGCCCGGCACGAGAGGTCCAACGGACCACTCGTGTCCGGGCTCGGCCCCCTCGAGGGGGAAGCGCCGAAGGCGCTTCGGGGGTGGTCCATGTCAGTGCAGGATCGACGGCGACTCGGCCACCTCGAGCGGCTCGCGCGGCGAGCCCGGGCTCGCGTGGTGCGCGACGATGCGCCAGCCCTGCGCGGCGTGCACGTAGACGTTGGTCGCGAGCACCCACGCCACCTGCGACCCTTCGTCGCCCGGCACCTCGACGCGCTCGACGACGCCGTGCACCGCGGCGCCGGCCACGTGCACGCGGCGCACCTGCTCGGCGTGCACCGCGACGGCGCCGTTGGCGAAGATCGCCTCGAAGGTCGCGCGCACCGCCTGCGGCCCGACGACGCGCGGGCCGCCCGGGTGCACGCAGTAGACCTCGTCGTCGTCGGCCCACAGCGCCATCATGCGCTCGACGTCGCCTTCGCGCATCGCCTCGTAGAACTGCGCCTCGATGTCGTCGGGCGACGCCATCAGCGCGGCGGTCTCGGCCTTCGAGCGCGGCATCGCCGGGTCAGCGGAAGACGACGGTCTTGTGGCCGTTGAGCAGCACGCGTTGCTCGACGTGCCAGCGCACCGCGCGCGCGAGCACGACGCTCTCGACGTCGCGGCCGACGGCGGTCAGGTCCTCGGCGGACAGCGAGTGGTCCACGCGCGCGACGTCCTGCTCGATGATCGGCCCCTCGTCGAGGTCGGCGGTGACGTAGTGCGCCGTCGCGCCGATCAGCTTCACGCCGCGGGCGTGCGCCTGGTAGTAGGGCTTCGCGCCCTTGAAGCTGGGCAGGAAGCTGTGGTGGATGTTGATCGCGCGGCCCTTGAGTGCGTCGCAGAACGCGGAGCCGAGGATCTGCATGTAGCGCGCGAGCACGACGAGGTCGACGCGCTCGCGCTCGACGATCGCCATCACCTGCGCCTCCTGCGCCTGCTTGGCCGCCGCGGCGCCGCCCGGCGCGTCCTTCGCGATCGGCAGGTGATGGAACGCGATGCCGTAGCCGTCGGCCAGCGACGCGAACGTGTCGTGGTTGCTGACGATGGCCGGAATGTCGACCGCCAGCTGCGCGCTCTGCCAGCGGAACAGCAGGTCGTTCAGGCAGTGGCCGTGCTGGCTGACCATCAGCATCACGCGCGGGCGCCGCGCCACCGCGTGGAAGCGCGCGTCCATCGAGAACTGCTGGCGCACGTGCGCGAACAGGCGCTCGAGCGTCGGCACGTCGGACAGGTGCGGCGGCGACTCGAAGTGCACGCGCATGAAGAACAGGCCGGTGGCGTCGTCGCCCTCGAGGTCGCCGAACTGCTGCGAGTCGAGGATGTTGCAGCCGGCCTGGTACAGCAGCCCCGAGACGGCGTAGACCACGCCCTTCGTGTCCGGGCACGACAGCGTGAGGATGAATTCGTGCTCGCGCGCCATCGTCGTGGGGCCGGTCCGGCGGGCCGGCTCAGTGGTGGGCCGCGACCTTCTCGCCGGCCTTCAGGCGGTAGACGGTGCCGCAGTACGGGCAGCGGCCCTCGCCGGTCGTCGCGACGTCGATGAAGACCTTCGGGTGGCCGCTCCACAGCGGCATCCTCGGGTGCGGGCAGTGCGTGACGCCCGGCCCCACCAGCTCCTTGGCGCTCAGCTCGACGACGGCCTTCGCTTCGCTCATCGCCGCCCCCTCAGACGCGCGTCAGCCACTCGGCGTACTTCGCGTTGCGGCCGTTGACGATGTCGAAGAACGCCGACTGGATCTTCTCGGTGATCGGGCCGCGCGCGCCGGCGCCGATCGTCACGCGGTCGAGCTCGCGGATCGGCGTGACCTCGGCAGCGGTGCCGGTGAAGAAGGCCTCGTCGGCGATGTAGACCTCGTCGCGCGTGATGCGCTTCTCGACGATCTTCAGCCCCAGGTCGTGGCAGATCGCGAAGATGGTGTCGCGCGTGATGCCGTTGAGCGCGCCGGCCGACAGGTCCGGCGTGTAGACGACGCCCTTGCGGATCACGAACAGGTTCTCGCCCGCGCCCTCGCTGACGAAGCCGGCGCTGTCGAGCAGCAGCGCCTCGTCGTAGCCCTCGTCGGTGGCCTCCATGTTGGCCAGGATCGAGTTGGTGTAGTTGCTCACCGCCTTGGCCTGCGTCATCGTGATGTTGACGTGGTGGCGCGTGTAGCTGCTGGTCTTGACGCGGATGCCGCGCTTGAGGCCCTCCTCGCCGAGGTAGGCGCCCCAGGCCCAGGCCGCGACCATCAGGTGGATCTTGTTGCCCTTGGGGCTCACGCCGAGCTTCTCCGAGCCGATCCACGTCAGCGGGCGGATGTAGCAGCTGTCGAGCTTGTTCGCGCGCACCACCTCGCGTTGCGCCTCCATCACCTGCTCGACGCTGAACGGGATCGTCATGCGCAGGATCTTGGCGCTGTTGAACAGGCGCTCGGTGTGTTCGCGCAGGCGGAAGATCGCCGTGCCGTGGACGGTGTGGTAGGCGCGCACGCCCTCGAAAGCGCCGCAACCGTAGTGCAGCGTGTGCGTGAGCACGTGGATCTTGGCATCGCGCCAGTCGACGAGCTCGCCGTCCATCCAGATCTTGCCGTCGCGGTCGGCCAGGGACATGGGATCTCCTTTCGCGGGCGTCGCGGCAGGCGGCGCCGAACGACGAATTCTACGGGCGCGGGGCCGCGCGACGCGGCCGCGGGCGACGCTCAGGCGCCGGGCGGCGCGGGGCCGGCCGGGGCGCCTTCGGGGCCGTCGTCGGGGGTGCCGTCGGGCCGGCTCAGCGTCCAGCGCACGCAGCGCCCGCGCTCGAACTCGACACGCACGCGCGCGCCAGAGGCGTCGCGCCACTCGAACGTCTCGGGTTGCTCGGCCACCTTGCGCCCGAGCGCCCCGGCCAGCGGCAGCACGTCGAGCAGGCGCATCCCCGCGTGCAGTTTCGCGTGCAGCATCACGGCGCTGGCCACCTCGCCCACCGGCGCCGCGCCTGCCTTGCGCATCACGCGCATCGCGCGGCTGAACTGCAGCAGCAGCCAGAACACGACCATCGTGATGCCGAGGAACGCGCCGGGCCAGCCGTACTGCACGTAGCCGATCGCGATCGCCAGCGCGGCCAGTGTCCAGCCGAGCCACGGGTTCATGCCGCACCCCCGCCGACGACGTCGCGCTCGAGCCGCCCGACGCGTCCGGTGCGCAGCGCGTCGGCCCAGTCGCCGCGGCCGTTCGCCTCGGCGCGGCGCGCGGCGGCCTCGGCGTCGTACGCCGTGGCGTGCAACGCGACGCTCCAGCCGGC
>JBBION010000225.1:0-5224 GCA_037443345.1 Rubrivivax sp.
GGGGCGCCGGGCGCGTCGTAGCGCAGGCGGTACAGGTCGTCGGGGAAGCCGCCGAAGTCGTGCACCGTCGCGTGCCTGGCGGCGGCCAGCAGCACCGGCTCGCGCGTCAGCGAGTGCGCCGACAGCGCGACGATGGCGCGCGGGCGGCCGAACGTGGCGTCGATCGCTGCGCCGAGGCGCTGCCAGAACGCGCCGGCGGCACCGGGGTCGAGCGCCGTCATCGGCGAGCCGTGCGAGACGAACAGCGGGGGCACGGGGCGGTCCATGCCGTCATTGAAGCACCGTCGGCGCCCGGCCGGGTTGGATGGCTTCGCACGCGGCGTTCAGCGGCGATGGACGCGCGCGCCGACAATGCGCGGCCCCGACCGGACCGCCCGCGCCCCGACCGATGATCACCGACCCCTGGTTCTACGCCGTCGCCGTGCCGGCGGTGCTGCTGATGGGGCTGGGCAAGAGCGGCTTCCTCGGCGGCTTCGGCGCGCTGGCCACGCCGCTGATGGCGCTCGCGGTGCCGGTGCCGCAGGCGGCGGCGATCATGCTGCCGCTGCTGCTCGTGATGGACGCCACCGGATTGCAGCAGCTGTGGCGCGATCGCGACCGCGCGCTGATCGCCCACCTGTTGCCAGCAGGGCTGGTCGGCACCGTCGTCGGCACCGTGGTCTTCGGGCTGCTGCCGGCGAACACGGTGGCCGCCATCGTCGGCGGCCTGACGCTGGGGTTCCTCGTGCAGCGCTTCGTGTTCCCGCCGCGCGCCGACCGTCCGCGTCCGCCGCGCTGGGTCGGCTGGCTGGCGGCGACGGCGTCGGGCTTCACGAGCTTCGTCGCCCACGCCGGCAGCCCGCCGATCTCGGCCTACGTGCTGCCGCTGCGGCTGAACCCGGTGGTGTTCAGCGCGACGATGGCGGTGTTCTTCGCCGCGATCAACCTGTCGAAGTGGATCCCGTACGCGTGGCTGGGCCTGATCGACCTGCGCAACATGACGACGTCGCTGGTGCTGCTGCCGCTGGCGCCGGTGGGCGTGTGGCTGGGCGTGTGGGCGCTGCGCCGCATCGACTCGACCTGGTTCTACCGCATCGCCTACGCCGGCATGGGCCTGACCGGCGTCAAGCTGCTGTGGGACGGGTTGAAGTGAGCCTCCCCCTGCGCGCTTCGCGCGCCCCCTCCCGGGCAGGGGGCATCGCCAGCGGACCGGCGAAGCCGGATCCGCGGCGATCGCTTGAAGCCTCGCGGCTCGTCGGTCGTAGGTGCCTCGGACACGGCGTGGACAGCTGAAGTGAGCGGCGGCTGACGTTTGGGTTTGCCCGTGGCGGTGCCGCACCGGCCGCCCGTTACGATGCACGCCGTGACGGGCGGGGAGGACAGCGCATGCCGGTGATCGTCGTCGCCAACCCCAAGGGCGGGGTCGGCAAGAGCACGCTGGCGACCAACATCGCCGGCGCGCTGGCGCGCCAGGGCCACGCCGTGATGCTCGGCGACGTCGATCGCCAGCAGTCGGCGCGCGGCTGGCTCGCGCTGCGCCCGCCGCAGCTGCCGCCGATCCGCGGCTGGGAGACCTCCGGCGGCGATGCGCTGCGCCCGCCCAAGGGCACGACGCACGCCGTCCTCGACACGCCGGCGGGCCTGCACGGCAAGCGGCTGGACGAGGTGATGAAGGTCGCCGACAAGGTCGTGATCCCGCTGCAGCCCAGCCTGTTCGACATCAACGCGACGCACGCCTTCGTTGCCGCGCTGCGCGCGCACAGGCGCGCCGAGCGCATCGCGTTCGGCGTCGTCGGCATGCGCGTGCGCGAGGGCACGATCAGCAACGAGCAGCTGCACCGCTACCTCCAGGCGCTGGGCGTGCCGGTGCTCGGCTTCCTGCGCGACACGCAGAACTACGTGCAGCTGGCCGCGCGCGGGCTGACGCTGTGGGACGTGGCGCCCAGCCGCGTCGAGCGCGACCTGCCGCAGTGGCAGGCACTGCTGGCGTGGCTCGCGGCGTGACGGTGTTCCCGCGGCTGGACGACCTGCGCACGCGCGTGGGCGACGAGATCGGCGCGAGCGACTGGGTCGTCGTCGACCAGCGCCGCATCGACCTCTTCGCCGAGGCCACCGGCGACCGCCAGTGGATCCACGTCGACCCGGCGCGCGCGGCGGCCGGACCGTTCGGTGCGACGATCGCGCACGGGTTCCTGACGCTGTCGCTGATCGCCGAGTTCGCCGACGCCGCGTTCACGATCGGCGACCAGCGCATGGGCGTCAACTACGGCCTCAACCGCGTGCGCTTCCCGGCGCCGGTGCCGGTGGGCAGCCGGCTGCGCGGGCGCTTCCGGCTGCTCGCGTTCGAGCCGCTGGACGGCGGCGCGCAGTTGACGACGGAAGTCACCGTCGAGCGCGAGGGCCACGCCAAGCCGGTGTGCGTGGCCGAGTCGGTCACGCGCCGTTACACCTGATCGCCCCCCACGGCCGGGCGGCGCGCAGGCCGCCGCGCCCCGGGGGCGCGCGTCGTTCCGGGGCGCAGCGGCGACGACGCGAGCCGGGCCCCCCGTCGGGGGTGTGGCGGGGCCAGGGGCTGGGCTACGATCCGCCACCGTCCCGCGCGGGACCCCGGGGAGCGCGCCGATGAAAGTGCTGCTGGTCGACGACCATCCGCTGATCCTGACGGCGCTGCAGACCGTGATGCGCGGCCTCGGCGACGACGTCACCGTCGTCACCGCCGCCAGCGCCGACGAGGCGCGCCAGGCGCTCGCCGACGCGAAGGACTTCGACCTCGTGCTGCTCGACCTGGCGCTCGGCGACGCCGACGGCTTCGACGTGCTCGCCGAGATGCGCCAGAAGCACCCGGCGCTGCCGGTGGTGGTCGTCTCGGCGTCGGACCGCGCGAGCGACGTGATCCGCGCGATCGACCTCGGCGCGATGGGCTTCGTGCCCAAGCGCGCGTCGAACGAGACGCTGTTCGACGCGCTGCGGCTCGTGATGTCGGGCGGCATCTACGTGCCGCCGATCAGCCTCGGCTCGGAGCCGGCACCGCGCCCGAAGGGCGGCGACACGGTGCCCGACGTGATGCGCGTGTCGACGCCGGTCGACGTGCCGATCGGCGGCCACGCCGCCGCGGCCGGCTACCAGACGATGCCCTCGCTGGACCAGATCGGCCTGACGCCGCGCCAGACCGAGGTGCTGGCCAAGCTGTTGCAGGGCAAGCCGAACAAGATCATCGCGCGCGAGCTGAACCTGTCGGTCGAGACGGTGAAGGACCACGTCGCGGCGGTGCTGCGCGCGCTCGGCGTGAGCTCGCGCACGCAGGCCGTGATCGCGGTCGGCCAGATGACGCGCGACGGCGGGCTCGGCGGCTGGCGCGGGCGCTGACGCACGCACGCAGCGGCTCCCGATGAGCGCCGTCGTGTCCGCCGACCTGAGCGCGCCGACGCCGGGCGCCGCCGCGTCGCCGACCTCGTCGACGGCGATCGCCGCCGAGGCGGTGCGCGCGCACCTGCGCCAGTCGCCGGTGGCGCTGTTCGGCAACCTGGTGGGCATGGTGCTCGTCGGGCTGATCTTCGCGCCGGTGGCCGAGACGTGGCGGCTCGTCGTCTGGTTCGTGCCGGTCGTCGTGCTGTGGCTGGTCCGTCTGGCGCACTGGCTGTGGTTCGGCCGCCGCGCCGGTCTGTCGGACGAGACCGTCCTCGCGCAGCGCACGCCGCTGGCGTGGCTGTCGGTGGCGCAGGGTGCGATGTGGGGCGTCGCGTCGTGGGTGTTCTGGGGCGAGGGCGGCGTGTTCCAGAAGACGGCGCTGATCCTGATGGTCGTGACCTACACCTTCGGCGCCGTGCAGGTGCTGGGCACGCAGCGGCGGCTGTTCCTCGTCTTCGTCGGCGTCATCTTCGTGCCCGGCATCTTGCGCGTGGCGCTCGACACCGCGACGCCGAACCACCTCGAGCTCGCCGGGCTGATGCTGCTGCTGTTCGCCGCGACGCTGCTGATGGCGCGCACCTACCGCGGCGCGCTGGCCGATGCGATCGAGCTGCGCCGCCACAGCGAGCAGCTTGCCGCGCAGCTGCAGGTCGAGAAGGCCGAAGCCGACGCGGCGCGCCGCGAGGCCGAGGCCGCGAGCCGCGCGAAGACGCAGTTCTTCGCCGCGGCGAGCCACGACCTGCGCCAGCCGCTGCACGCGATGGGGCTGTTCGCCGAGGCGCTGCGCCAGCGCGTGCACGACCCCGAGGTGGCACGCCTCGTCAACAGCATCAACGAGAGCGTCGACGCGCTCGAGGGCCTGTTCGGCGAGCTGCTCGACATCACGCGCATCGACACCGGCGGCGTCGACGTCAACCCGCAGCCGGTGCGGCTGCGCGAGATGTTCGCACGGCTGCGGCTGCACTTCGAGCCGGCGGCGTTCGAGAAGGGGCTCGCGCTGCACTTCCGCGGCGAGCCGCATGTCGCGCACGCCGACCCGGTGCTGCTCGAGCGCGTGCTGCGCAACCTGGTCAGCAACGCGATCCGCTACACCGAGGACGGCGGCGTGCTCGTCAGCGCGCGCCGGCGCGACGGCAAGCTGCTGCTGCAGGTCTGGGACAGCGGCATCGGCATCTCGCCGGCGAGCCTGCCGCGCATCTTCGACGAGTTCTACCAGGTCAACAGCCACCGCCCGCTCGAGCCGCACCACCGCAAGGGCCTCGGCCTCGGGCTGGCGATCGTCAAGCGGCTGGCGGCGCTGATGGACACGCCGCTGTCGGTGCGCTCGCGGCCGAACCACGGCACCGTCTTCTCGCTCGTCGTGCCCGAAGGCCGGGCACCGCGTGCGCTCGACGCGCAGATGCCCAAGGCGGCCACGCCGATCGGGCTGACCCTCGACGGGCGGCTGTTCGTCGTCGTCGAGGACGAGGCTGCGGTGCGCGACGGCCTCGTCGTGCTGCTGCAGGCCTGGGGCGCGCGCGTCGTCGCGCTCGACACCGTCGACGCGGTGCACGCGTGGTGCGCCGGCCCCGGCGCCGAGCGTCCCGACGTGCTGCTCGTCGACTACCGGCTTCCCGGCGGCACGACGGGCCTCGAGGCGCTCGAGGTGCTGCGCGCGCGTTTCGCCGGCACCCCGCTGCCGGCGATCATGATCACCGGCAGCAGCCTCGGCGGCCACGAGGACGAGGCCACGACGCACGACTTCCACCTGCTGATCAAGCCGGTGCTGCCGAACAAGCTGCGCGCGATGATCGCGTTCAAGCTCGGTGTGCGCAGCGGCGCGGCGGGCTGAGCGCCG
>JBBION010000226.1:0-5192 GCA_037443345.1 Rubrivivax sp.
TCCGGGCCCGTCCGCGACGTCGACGCCGGCGCGCGCGGTCGACTGCGCCAGCAGCAGCACGTCGTCGAGGTCGGTCGCGGCGAGCGCGCGGTCCTCGACGCGCGCCTGCGGCAGCAGTGCCGCCACCGTCGTGCGGATCTGCTGCAGCCCGCGCGCGAGCAGGTCGAGCGAGCGCTCGCGCACAGCGTCGTCGGCGCCGCGCAGGCGCAGCGTCTGCACCGCGTTGATCAGCCCGCCGAGCGGGTTGTTGATCTCGTGCGCCATCGCGCCGGTGAGCCGGCCGACGGCGGCCAGCCGCTCGGCCGATAGCGCGCGCTGCTGCGCGCGCTGTCGCTCGTCGATCTCCTCGCCGAGGCGCTGCACCGCCGCGGCGATGCGCCCGAGCTCGGCGTCGCCGGGGCTGGGCAGCGGCGCGCGTGCCTCGCCCGTGCGCGCCTGGCTCAGGTTCTCGATCGCACGGGCGATCTCGGTCACCGGCCGCGCCATGCGCTGGCCGACGGTCCACCCGATCGGCGCCAGCAGCGTGACCGCGAGCACCGCGCCGAGCAGCGCCGGGCGCACCAGCGCCGCCCAGTCGGGTGCGAACACCGATGCGTCGACCTCGAAGAAGCCGTAGCCGAGCAGCTGCCCGTCCTCGCTGCGGATCGGGTCGACGAGGCGCACGCGGCCGTCGTCGGCGTCGAACCATCGGCGCTGCGCCACCGTCATCGGCAGTGCGGCGGCGGCGTCGCGCTGCGCGCCGAGCACGGCGTCGCCCAGGCGCAGCCGCTGCGGCGCCGAGCTCGCGAACACGCGTCCGGCCGCGTCGAGCAGCGCCGCGCGCGAGGCGCCGGCCTCGACGCCGGGCAGCAGTCCGGCCGTGTCGCGCAGCAGCGTGAAGGCGCGGAACGTGTCGTCGGCGGCCAGCAGCGGCCGGCCCTGCGCGTCGAGCAGCGTGGCGGCGCGGCCGACGCGCGCCAGCGTGTCGGTGCGTGCGCTCTCGGCGGCGAACAGCGCGGCCAGCAGCGTCACGAGCGAGGCGCTGACCAGCACCGCCAGCGACAGGCCCAGCGGCACCTGCTGCCGGTAAGGCAGGCGGCGCCACATCAGGCGACCCCGGTGCCCGGCACGCCGCGCGCGAGCTCGCGGATCGAGTCGTACAGCGCCGGCGTGGCGGCGGTGAAGCCATCGAGGTTGAGCGCGTCGAGCAGCGGGCGCGCGGCGGCGTCGTTGCCCATCGCCAGCAGCGCGTCGCGCAGCGCGGTCGGCTCGCGGCCGCTGGGCGCGACGATCGGCGGGAAGCCGAACCACGGCGAGCGCCAGACGACCTCGGTGCCGCGCGCGGCGTCGAGGCCACGCGCGTGCATCGTCTCCCACACGTAGCCGTCGATCGAGCCAGCGTCGGCCAGACCCACTGCCACCGCTTCGGCGACGTTGCGGTGGCCGTGGGCGAAGAAGCCGCGCCGCAGGTCCTGCTCCGCGAGCCCGGCGGCGTACAGCTGCGCGCGTGCGACGAGCCAGCCCGAGTTGGACAGTGGGTCCGACATCGCGAGCACGCGTCCGCGCAGGTCGGCCCAGCCGTTGACCGCCGCCTGGCCCCGCGTGCGGATCAGGTACGCCTGGTACAGCGGACGGCCGCGGAACATGGGCGCGGCGAGCAGCTGCAGCTCGCCGCGGTGGCGCACGTACGGGAAGCCGCAGATCCACGCGGCGTCGAGTTCGCGCACGAGCAGCTTCTCGAGCACCGGCTGGTACTCCTCGCGCACGACGAACTGCACCGCCGAGCCGGTGCGCGCGCGCAGGTACTCGGCCCAGCGCGCGAGGAAGGCCGCCTGGTCGGCCAGGATCACCGCGGTCACGCCGATGCGCAGCGGCTCGCTCTCGCGCGCCCGCGGCGTCACCCACGGCCACGCGGCGAGCGTTCCGAGCATCGTGCGCCGGGTCAGGCGGCGGCGGGGCGACATGGGCGGGGGGCTGTGACGTTACGAAAAGGTAACGCTAGCACCCGCGGCGTGTTACGCCATCCAGACAAGCCCGCAGCCAAGGTGTGCCAAGTGCTTGATTCGTCAAGGCTCGCGGACTGGCCTGCGGCTTGCACTCATGGTGTTGGCCGATCCCTGTTCACGAGGAGACCCCATGGAAGACCTGAAGCTGAGCCGACGCATCTTTCTGAAGACCAGCGGCGGCGCCGCGGCCGCGTTGGGCGCCGCCGGCGCCGCGGTCGTCACGTCACCCGCCCAGGCGCAGACCGCCGCGGGTGGCACGGCGACGACGCTGAACTACCCGCGCCAGGCGGTCGGCAAGGCCGGCGGCATGCCGGTCAACCAAGTCGTCAACTTCAACTACCCCGACGCGTCGTCGCCGTGCGTGGCGATCCGCATGGGCTCGCCGGTGCAGGGCGGCGTCGGACCGAACGGCGACATCGTCGCCTTCAGCTCGCTGTGCACGCACATGGGCTGCCCGGTGGCCTACGACGGCGGCACCAAGACCTTCAAGTGCGGCTGCCACTTCTCGATCTTCGACCCCGAGAACGGCGGCCAGATGGTGTGCGGCCAGGCCACCGAGGACCTGCCGCGCGTGCTGCTGAGCTACGACGCAGCCACCGACACCGTCACCGCCGTCGGTCTCGACGGCCTGATCTACGGCCGCCAGGCCAACGTGCTGTGAGGAGGAGCGACGCATGAGCACCCAGATCAAGGACCGCATCGCGCTGCCGCCCGCCGACGCGCAGCGCACGAACATGACCTGCCACTTCTGCATCGTCGGCTGCGGCTACCACGTCTACAAGTGGGATGCCAACCGCGAGGGCGGGCGTGCGCCGAACCAGAACGCGCTCGGCGTGGACTTCCGCCAGCAGGTGCCGCCGCTGCAGCTGACGATGACGCGCGCGATGACCAACACGATCACCGACCGCGCCGGCAAGCGCTGGAACATCATGATCGTGCCCGACAAGGAATGCGTCGTGAACAGCGGGCTGTCGTCGACGCGCGGCGGCAAGATGGCCAGCTACATGTACGCCCACGACGGCATCGGCCGCGAGCGGCTGAAGAGCCCGCGCATCTTCCGCGGCGACCAGTGGCTCGACACCGGCTGGGAGAACGCGCTGGCGATCTACGCCGGGCTGACGAAGAAGATCCTCGACAACGACGGCCCGAGCGGCATCCTGTTCGACTGCTTCGACCACGGCGGCGCCGGCGGCGGCTTCGAGAACACCTGGGGCACCGGCAAGCTGATGTTCTCGGCGATCCAGACGCCGATGGTGCGCATCCACAACCGCCCGGCCTACAACAGTGAGTGCCACGCCACGCGCGAGATGGGCATCGGCGAACTCAACAACAGCTACGAGGACGCGCAGCTCGCCGACTGCATCCTGTGCACCGGCGCCAACCCCTACGAGACGCAAACCAACTACTTCCTCAACCACTGGGTGCCCAACCTGACCGGCGGCACCGTGGACAAGAAGAAGAAGTGGTTCCCCGCCGAGGCGGCCTCGGCTTCGGCGGCCAAGATCGTGATCGTCGACCCGCGGCGCTCGGCCACCGTCGTGATCGCCGAGCAGATCGCCGGCAAGGACAACGTGCTGCACCTGGACATCGAGCCCGGCAGCGACACCGCGCTGTTCAACACGCTGTTCACCTACGTCGTCGAGCGCGGCTGGCACGACAAGGACTTCATCGCCAAGCACACCAAGGGCTTCGACGACGCGGTCAAGACCAACCGCATGTCGCTCGCCGACGGGGCCAAGGCGACCGGACTGTCGGTCGACAAGATCAGGCAGGCCGCCGAGTGGGCCTACGCGCCGAAGCCGGGCGGCCACCGCAAGCGCACCTTCCACCCCTACGAGAAGGGCATCATCTGGGGCAACGACAACTACGTGATCCAGAGCGCGCTGGTGAGCCTGGTGATCGCCACGCACAACGTCGGCCGCCGCGGCACCGGCGTGTGCCGCCTGGGCGGGCATCAAGAGGGTTACACCCGCCCGCCCTACCCCGGTGCCCGCAAGATCTACATCGACCAGGAGGTCATCAGTGGCCGCGGCCTGATGTACACGCTGTGGGGCACCAACCCCTTCCAGACCACGCTCAACGCCGAGCAGCACCGCCTGGCGCTGCACCGGCGTGCGGCCATCGTCAACGAGGCGATCTCGCGCGCCAAGGGCGCGTCGCCCGAGCAGTTGGTGGACGTGATCTACAACGCCTGCAAATACCAGGGCGGGCTGTTCGTCGCGGCGATGAACCTGTACCCGACGGTGATCTCGGAGGAGGCGCACCTGTTGTTCCCGGCTGCGCACCCCGGCGAGATGAACCTCACCTCGATGAACGGCGAGCGCCGGCTGCGCCTGTCGGAGAAGTTCATGGACCCGCCGGGCACCGCGAAGCCCGACTGCCTGATCGCCGCGGACATCGCCAACACGCTCAAGGCGATGTACCTCAAGGAAGGCAATGCGGCGATGGCAAGGCGCTTCGAGGGCTTCGACTGGAAGACCGAGGAGGACGCGTTCAACGACGGTTTCCGCCGTGCCGGCCGGCCGGGCGCGCCGCCGATCGACAGCCAGGGCGGCGACACCGGCTACCTTGCCACCTACGCGCTGCTGCGCAAGGCGGGCAACAACGGCGTGCAGCTGCCGATCAAGGAGGTCAAGGGCGACCAGCTCGTCGGCACCGAGATGGTCTACGCCGACTACAAGTTCGACACGGCCGACGGCAAGGCGCACTTCAAGCCGGCACCGTGGAACGGCCTGCCCGAGATGGTGGCCCAGCAGAAGGCCAAGCACAAGTTCTGGATCAACCAGGGGCGCGCCAACGAGGTCTGGCAGACCGCGTACCACGACCAGTACAACAGCTTCGTGCGCGACCGCTACCCGATGGCCTACCTTGAGATGAACCCGGGCGACGCGCAGGCGCTCGGCGTGCAGGCTGGCGACATCGTCGAGGTCTTCAACGACTTCGGCAGCACCTAAGCGATGGCCTACCCGATGAAGTCGATCAAGCCGGGCCACACGTTCATGCTGTTCGGCTACATCAAGGGTGTCGCGGGCGACGTCGTCACGTCGTGGGTGGACCGCAACGTGGTGCCGTACTACAAGGGCACCTGGGGCACGGTCAAGCGCGTGGGCAGCGTCGACGACTGGAAGCGCACCATCAGCTTCAAGGAGCGGCGCTACGCCTGACCCGTGCGCCGGCCGGGTGGCCGGCCGGCGCACCGCCCCGGAC
>JBBION010000227.1:0-5154 GCA_037443345.1 Rubrivivax sp.
GGTAGTTCTTGACGACGTCGCTGATGAACTGCTCGGCGTGCAGGTACAGCACGCGCGCGTTCGGGCGGTCCTTGAGCAGCGCGTTGCCCACGGCGTGGATCAGGTGCGTCTTGCCGAGGCCGACGCCGCCGTAGATGAACAGCGGGTTGTACATCTGGCCCGGCGCGCCGGCGACGTGCAGCGCCGCGGTGCGCGCCATCTGGTTGGCGCGCCCGGCGACGAGCGTGTCGAAGGTCAGTGCCGGGTTCAGCCGGTGCGGCGGCAGCGCCGGCACGCTGATCGCGGCGGCCGTCGGTACCTGCAGCGCGGCCGTGGCGAGCGTCGCGGCGCTCGCGGCGGCCGGGTTCGGCACGGCGACGGGCGATGGCGTGCCCGGCATCGCGCCGTGGCTCGCGCGGGCGGCCAGGTTCAGTTCCAGCCGCACCGGCTTGCCGGCGAGGTCGCTGAGCACGCCCTCGATGCGCGCGCCGTACTGCGCGCGGATCCAGTCGAGCTTGAATCGGTTGGGCACGCTGACGCTGACGACGGCCTCGTCGCCACGGTCGGCGACGGCCGCCGGCGGCAGCGGACGGATCCACGTGTTGAACTGCTGTTCGGGCAGTTCGGTGGCCAGACGGTCGCAACCGCGCTGCCACAGGTCGGCATCAAGGGGGAGTTCCAAGCAGCCCTCGCGTGGAAGTCGTTCTAATTGTGGAGAACCGGGGTCGGGCGGGCGTGCATTGTAGGGCCGTCCGCGCTGGCCGGGCACGGTTATCCACAGACGGCCGTCCGGCGTCAAGGCCCTGCGGGTTCACGTGGCGTGGTGCAAGTCGTTGACCGAAAACGGGGTTTTTGCTGTAATGCGCGGTTTCCCGAAGTCGATCGCGGTGGGTTTGGCCGCGCCCCTTGCCCGCCGCGAAGGTGCGGCAATGCGGCGAGGGCCTGCTCGCCGCGCGTCCTCGGGCTGCACCCCGGGGCGACTTCGCGGCTGACGATCACCTTTCGGCCGCGGCGACGCCTGCGAGCAGGCTCGTGTGGTCTGGCCGCGAGGATGGCCGTTGCATCCGGGCTCGCGCAGCGGGAGGCGGCCGGGCCCGTGGGGCTCTCGGGAACCGATTCGCAGCGAAGGAAGCACCATGAAACGCACCTACCAGCCCTCGAAGATCCGCCGTGCGCGCACGCACGGCTTCCTCGTGCGCATGAAGTCGCGCGGCGGCCGCAAGGTCCTCAACGCCCGCCGCGCCAAGGGCCGCAAGCGCCTGGCCCTCTGAGTGCATCGGCGCGCCGCATGCCCGGCCGCGTCGTCCACAGCATCGACTTCCAGCGCGTGCTCGCGACGGCACCGAAAGCGCGGAGTGCTCACTTCGCCGCTCATCACGTGGCCGACGTGCCTTCGCGGGCACGGCGACAGCCGAGGGCCACTGGCGCCGCCGAGTTGTCCACAGCGACAGCTGAACAACTGGCGCCACCTGTGGACAAGATCCCGGACGGCCACTGGGTCGGTCTCGTCGTGCCCAAGCGCTGGGCACGCCGCGCCGTGACGCGGCAGCTGCTCAAGCGCCAGATGCGCGCCGCGATGCAGCGGCATGCGGCGGCCTTGCCGGACGGGCTCTGGGTGCTGCGGCTGCGCAGCGGCTTCGACACGCGGCAGCACGTCTCGGCGGCTTCGCCGGCGCTGCGGGAAGCCGTACGTGCCGAACTGGACGTGCTGCTCGACAGGGCGGCAGCCACCCTGCGCCGCTGAGCCGCGCCGCCGAACCTGCGCCGAGCGCCTGCCATGTCACCGCGCCACTGGCCCCGCCAGCTGCTGATCGGCCTCGTACGGGGCTACCGTCTGCTGCTCAGTCCCTGGCTGGGCAGCTCGTGCCGCTTCTACCCGACCTGCTCGGCGTACTCGCTCGAGGCGCTCGAGCGGCACGGCGCGCTCGTCGGCACCTACCTGACCGCGGCGCGGGTGCTGCGCTGCCACCCCTGGTGCGACGGCGGCTGCGACCCGGTGCCCGAGGCGCCGCCGCGCCTGTTCGGCTTCCTGCCTTCCGATCCGAACCGAAAGATCCCATGACGGATATCCGCCGCACCCTGCTGTGGGTCGTGTTCACGATGTCGCTCGTCCTGCTGTGGGACGCGTGGAACAAGCACACCGGCCAGCCGTCGATCTTCGGCGGCTCGCCCCGGCCGGCTGCCACTGCACCTGCCGACGGCGCGGTGCCCAACGCCGTGCCGGCCCCGGCTGCGTCGGCCGCGCTGCCCGCACCGGCGGCCACCGCGGGCACGGCGGCCACGCCGACGCCGGCCGGCGGCACCGCCGCGGCGGCGACCGGCGAACCGGTCACGCTGACCACCGACCTGATGCGCGCGACCTTCGACAGCCGCGGCGGCGACCTGGTGCGCGTCGAACTGCTGCAGCAGCGCGACCAGAAAGACCGCGGCCGCAACGTCGTGCTGTTCGACCGCAGCGCCGAGCGCCTGTACCTGGCGCAGACCGGCCTGATCAGCGCGCGCGCCGGTGCGGCGCTGCCGAACCACCTGACGGTGATGAGCGTCGCGCCCGGCGAGCGTGAGCTGGCCGCCGGCCGCGACACGCTCGAGCTGCGCTTCGAGTCGCCCGACGTCGGCGGCAGCAAGCTCGTCAAGACGTACACGCTGCAGCGCGGGGCCTACACGGTCGGCGTGCGGCACGAGGTGGTCAACACGACGGCCGACGCGGCGATCGAGCCGCAGCTGTATCTGCAGCTTGTGCGCGACGGCAACCCGCCGCCGGGCGAGTCGTCGTTCTACTTCACGTTCACCGGCCCGGCGGTCTACACCGACGCGAGCAAGTTCCAGAAGGTCGACTTCAAGGACATCGCCAAGGGCAGCGCCAAGCACGACCGCACCGCCGACAACGGCTGGATCGCGATCGTGCAGCACTACTTCGCGTCGGCCTGGCTCGTGCCGGCGGGGCAGGCGCGCGAGTTCCGCAGCGCCAAGATCGGCGACAACCTTTACTCGATGGCGATGGTGCTGCCGCTCGGCGAGGTGGCCCCCGGCGCGAGCCGCGTGCACGAGGCGACGCTGTTCGTCGGCCCGCAGGAGGAGCGCAAGCTCGCCGCGCTGGCCCCCGGCCTCGACCTGGTCAAGGACTACGGCTGGTTCACGATCCTGGCCAAGCCGCTGTTCTGGCTGCTGTACGAGCTGCACGCGCTGATCGGCAACTGGGGCTGGGCCATCGTCGCGCTGGTGGTGCTGCTGAAGATCGCGTTCTACTGGCTCAACGCCAGCGCCTACCGCAGCATGGCGAAGATGAAGGCCATCGGCCCGCGCATGACGGAGATGCGCGAGCGGCTCAAGGACAAGCCGCAGCTGATGCAGCAGGAGATGATGAAGCTGTACCGCGAGGAGAAGGTCAACCCGCTCGGCGGGTGCCTGCCGATCCTGGTGCAGATGCCGTTCTTCATCGCGCTGTACTGGGTGCTGCTGTCCAGCGTCGAGATGCGCAACGCGCCGTGGATCGGCTGGATCACCGACCTGTCGTCGATCGACCCGTACTTCATCCTGCCGCTGCTGATGACGGCCTCGACGCTGTTGCAGACCTGGCTGAACCCGACGCCGCCGGACCCGGTGCAGGCCAGGCTGATGTGGATCATGCCGCTGGTGTTCAGCATCATGTTCTTCTTCTTCCCGGCCGGCCTCGTGCTGTACTGGCTGACCAACAACGTGCTGTCGATCGCGCAGCAGTGGTGGATCAACAAGCAGCTCGGCGTCATCAAGTGAGCGCCTGAGCGTCGCGCCGCGCGAAGCCCCGCCGGGCCGGCCCGCGGGGCTTCGTGCTTGTCGGGCGACCTTGCCGGGGCGGCGTCGCCGTGGCGTAGTGCGCGCGCGGGACGCTTCCGGGCCTCTTTCCCGCGCCCGGGGGGTGCACCGCGGCCCCGGCGTGCCGACAATGGCTTCGCGGGGCAGACCCGGACCGAGATGCTCGGCCGGCTCGGGAGTCGCGCCGACGGGCCATCCACCCCGTCGCGCTCCCCCCGCGCCAACACCTCCCGGCCCGGCAGCGACAATCCGCTGCCGTGCTGCCGCGCCTGTCGGACCCCATCGTCGCGATCGCGACCGCCCCCGGGCGCGGCGCGGTGGGCATCGTGCGCGTCTCGGGGCAGGGGCTCGCGGCGCTGATCGGTGCCGTGTGCGCGCGGGCGCTGCCGCCGCGGCAGGCGGTCTACGGCGCCTTCGTCGACGCGCACGGGCGCGCGATCGACCACGGCCTGGCGCTGCACTTTCCGGCGCCGGCGAGCTACACCGGTGAAGACGTGCTCGAGCTGCAGGCGCACGGCGGGCCCGTCGTGCTGCAGCTGCTGCTCGCGCGCTGCCTCGAGGCGGCGGCCGAGACCGACCCCGCCACCGGGTGCGAGCGCCTGCCCGGCCTGCGCGTGGCCGAGCCGGGCGAGTTCACGCAGCGCGCGTTCCTCAACGGCAAGCTGGACCTCGCGCAGGCCGAGGCGGTGGCCGACCTGATCGACGCCAGCACCGAGGCCGCCGCGCGCTCGGCCGGGCAGTCGCTGTCGGGCGTGTTCTCGCGCGAGGTCGAGGCGGTGCGCGAGCGCATCGTCAGGCTGCGCATGCTCGTCGAGGCGACGCTCGACTTCCCCGAGGAAGACATCGACTTCCTGCGCCAGGCCGACGCCGACGGCCAGCTCGCCGCCATCGTGCGCGCGCTGGACGCGACGCTGGACCGCGCACGCCAGGGCGCGCTGCTGCGCGAGGGCATCCAGGTCGTGCTCGCCGGCCAGCCCAACGTCGGCAAGAGTTCGCTGCTCAACGCGCTGGCCGGCGCCGAGCTGGCGATCGTCACGCCGATCCCCGGCACGACGCGCGACATGGTCAGCCAGACGATCCAGATCGAAGGCGTGCCGCTGCACGTCGTCGACACCGCCGGGCTGCGCGAGGCGGCCGACGAGGTCGAGCGCATCGGCGTCGCGCGCAGCTGGCAGGCGATCGGCGACGCCGACGCCGTGCTGTTCCTGCACGACCTGACGCGCCGCGGCCAGCGCGACTACGACGCGGCCGACGCGGAGATCGCGCAGCGCCTCGGGCTGGCCGCCGCCGAGGCGAGCGGCGCGCGCGTGCTGCACGTGTTCAACAAGGTCGACGCGGCGCCGCCCGGCGCGCTGCCCGCCGGGGCGATCGCGCTGTCGGCCA
>JBBION010000228.1:0-5131 GCA_037443345.1 Rubrivivax sp.
GTCGAACACGCACAGCGCGCGCAGCTTGCCGGCGCGCCAGTGGCTCTCGGCCTCGATCGGGTTGTTGACGGTCGCATCGACGTGCTTGCCCACCAGCTGCGTGGCCACCTGCCCGCCGCCGGGGTAGGGGATGTAGCTCATCTTCTTGCCGGCCGCCTTCTCGAGCGCGACGGTGATGATCTGGTCTTCCTGCTTGCTGCCGGTGCCGGCCATCTTCAGGCTGCGGTCGGGGCCGGCCTTGAGCGCGTCGAAGAACTGCTTGGGCGTCTGGTACGGCGACTCGGCGTTGACCCACAGCACGAAGTTGTCCAGCGCCAGCATCGACACCGGCGTCAGGTCGCGCCAGTTGAACGGCACCGCGGTGCCCAGCGGCGTCGTGAACAGGTTGGACAGCGTGATGACGATCTTGTGCGGATTGCCCTTGTCGCCCTTGACGTCGAGGAAGCCCTCGGCGCCGGCGCCGCCGCCGCGGTTGACGACGACGATGGGCTGCTTTGTCAGGTTGTGCTTCGCGACGACGCCCTGGATGAAGCGCGCCATCTGGTCGGCGCCGCCGCCGGTGCCGGCGGGCACGACGAACTCGACGGGCTTCGTCGGTTCCCAGGCCAGCGCGCAGCCGGCGGCGAAGAAGGCGGTGGCAGCGACGAGCGTGCGGATCATGGCGTCTCCACGGAGGTCGGAATCGAACCTCCGACTGTAGAGACGCCCCCCGCCGGGCAGCAACTTAGAGTTTGTGTGCGCGACCGCTAAGAGATCGCTTAGTATTGAGTGCTTGCCCGATAAGGAGTTACCCGGTGAGGCCGAGCTTTGCTGCGAGCCCGATGCGCTGCAGCTTGCCGGTGGCGCCCTTCGGGATCTCGTCCATGAAGAGGATCTTCTTTGGCACCTTGAAGTCGGCGGCGCGGCCGGCGACGAACTGCTGCAGCTCGCGCTCGGTGGCGCTCTGGCCCTCGCGCAGCACGACGACGGCGGCCACCTCCTCGCCGAGCTTGGGGTGCGGCATGCCGAAGCACACGACCTGCGCGACGGCCGGGTGGTCCATCAGGATCTCGTCGACCTCGCGCGGGCTGACCTTCTCGCCGCCGCGGTTGATGATCTCCTTCAGCCGCCCGGTGATGCTCAGGTAGCCGTCGGCGTCCATGACGCCCTGGTCGCCGGTGCGGAACCAGCCGTCGCGGAATGCCTCGGCGTTGGCCTTCGGGTTGTTCTCGTAGCCGGCCGTCACGTTGGGGCCGCGGATCACGATCTCGCCGGTGGCGCCGCGCGGCAGCAGCGCGCCGTCCTCGCCCATGATCGCGACCTCGGGGCCGGCAGCCACGCCCACCGTGCCGGGCTTGCGCACGCCGGGTGGCAGCGGGTTGGACGCCATCTGGTGCGTCGCCTCCGTCATGCCGTAGCTCTCGACCAGCGGGCAGCCGAACACCTGCTCGATCTCGGCGATGACCTGCGGCGGGATCGAGCTGGAACTGCTGCGAATGAAGCGCAGCGGGTGGCGCGCGATGACGTCGCGGCTCTTGACGGCGCGCGCGAGGATCGTCTGGTGCATCGTCGGCACGGCCGTGTACCAGGTCGGCCTGGCCTCGTCCATCCACGCGAAGAACTTCAGCGCGTTGAAGCCCGGCGTGCAGAACACCTGCGAGCCGGCCGACAGCGGCGCGAGCACGCCGGCAATCAGGCCGTGGATGTGGAACAGCGGCATGATGTTCAGCCCGCAGTCGGCCGGCGCGAACCGCAGCGTGCGCGCGATGTGCTGCGCCGACGCGGCGAGGTTCTTCTGCGCCAGCGGCACGATCTTCGGGCGCGACGTCGTGCCCGACGTGTGCAGCAGCATCGACAGGTCGTCGGGCTGCGCCGGGCCGGGCCGCGCCGCACCGCCGCCGGCGTACGGCTCGCGCGGCTCGAGCGTGAAGCGCCCCGCCGGCGCGCCGTCGGCCACCACCAGGTCGAGCACGCGCACGCCGTGCCTGGCGGCGACCTCGATCGCCGGCGACGTGCTGCCGCGCTCGACGATCAGCGCCTTGGCCCCCAGGTCCGACAGGTAGAAGTCGAACTCGTCGGCACGGTAGGCCGGGTTCAGCGGCGCGCTGGCGCAGGCGCTGGCGCAGGCGACGAAGCAGGTCGCCATCTCGGGCCCGTTGGCCAGCACGATCGCGACGCGGTCGTTGCGCCCCAGGCCGAGCGCGTTCAGGCGCGCCGTCGTGTCGGCGCTCAGCGCGCGCAGTCCGGCGAAGTCCAGCGCCGACCGGCCCGGGGCCGAGATCGAGGTCGCGCCGTCGGCGCCTTGGGCCAGCAGGGGGTGCAAGGTGGTGTGCATGGACGGCGGGCGCGGCGCGCAGGTGCGAGGAAGGCCCGCGTTATACCGCGATCGCCGGCCCCGCCCGGGCGCTGCCGCACGGATCGCCCCGCGCCGGCACGCGCGCGCCGGTCGCCGCGGGGGGTATCGGCGCGTGGCGTTGATCTGGCGCAATCCAGCCCCGGCGCGCACGCGCGACGATGCGGCCACTGACATGGCCATCGGCCGTTGCGGGTGACACAAGGACAGACCACGCTATGAGCACCGATACCGGCACACTCTCCCCGGCGGCGGCCGCGCGCGGCATGCCGCGTGCGGCGCCACAGCCGCGGGCTGCGCTTCCTGCCGCGCCGGGCTTGGCGTACGCGGGCGGCATCGAGCGGATGACGCTGGCACGCCGGTTGCCGCCGGCACTGGCCGCGCTCGGCGTCAGCGCGGCCGACGCCCAGGCGCTGGAGCGCGAGGCGCGCACGCGCCTCGTCGCGCAGGGGCAGCCCGTGTTCCAGCGCAGCGAGATCGCGCACACCGTCGTCGTGCTGCTGCAAGGCGACGTCGCGCTGGGCGTCGCGCTGGCCGACACGCAGTTCCGCCCCGAGCGGCTCGTGCACGCGCCGGCCTGGCTCGACCTCGCGTCGGCCTGGCTCGAGACGACCTATGCGCTCGACGCCCGCGCGCTGAGCCCGGTGGCAGTGGCCGAGTGGCCGCTCGACGCCCTGGGCCCGCTCGTCGAGCACCGGCCGACGCTGGCGCGCACGCTGATCGACGCGCTGGCCGGACAGGTGCGCGCCCTCGCGCTCAACACGCACGAGCTGATGCACAAGGACGCGCCGGCGCGGCTGGCGGCGTGGCTGCACCAGCGCTGCGTGCCGCGCCCCGGCGTGCCCGGGCAGGCAGTGGTGCAGTTGCACGAACGCAAGCGCGACATCGCGTCGCAGCTGGCGATCACGCCCGAGACGCTGTCGCGCCTGATGCGCAGCTTCATGCAGCAGGGTGTGATCGAGGTCAGCGGCTACACGGTGCACGTGCTCGACCCGGCGGCGCTCGCGGCGCTGGCCGAGGGCGAGGCCGCGGCCGCCTGCACGAGCTGACGGGCGGTCGCGCCGGGTGCGGCCGCGAGGTGGTGCGTGGCCTGTGTGGAGGCGGGCCCGGGCGGCCCGCCCTTAGTTCGGGATCGGGATCCGTGACGGCCGCCGGCGGCGACCGCCACGGACAGCGGCCGTTCAGCCCCGGTTCTCGAGCAGCAGCAGGCCCGCGGCCGTGTTCGAGATCGGGATGTGGTAGTTGCGGTGCAACTCGCTGACGCGCCCGGTCAGCGCGCCGCGCGCCGCCAGCCAGTTCAGCAGCTCGATGCCCTGCGTGCCGACCTCGCGCACGAGGTCCTTGTTCGAGTACTGCGTGGCCCACGCCGGGTCGGCGGTCAGGCTGTCCATGAACGTCAGGTCGAACGCCTTGTTGATGTGGCCGGCACGCTCGCCCTCGAGTTGGTGCGACAGCCCGCCGGTGCCGAGCACGAGCACGTTGGCGTCGCGCGGCCAGGCCTGGATCGCGCGGCCGATGGTCTGCCCGAGCTTCATGCAGCGCGCGGCCGACGGCAGCGGGAACAGCACGGTGTTGATGCACACCGGCACCACCGTCACCGGCCACTGCTGGTCGGGCCACAGCAGCGCCATCGGCAGCGTGAACGCGTGGTCGACGAGCAGCTCCTGGCAGACCACCGGGTCGAACTCGGCCGCCACCAGCGACTCGACCAGCCTCCACGACAGCTCCTCGTCGCCGCGGAACGGCGCCACCTGCGGGATGCCCCAGCCCTCGTCGGCGTTGCGGTACTCGGGGGCGGCGCCGATCGCGAAGGTCGGCATCTTGTCGAGGAAGAAGTTCAGTCCGTGGTCGTTGTAGAACAGCACGACGACGTCGGGGCGCACTTCGCCGAGCCACTGGCGCACCGGGCCGAAGCCGTCGAAGAACGGCTTCCAGTACGGGTCCTGCTGCAGTTGCTTGGCGATCGCGCCGCCGATGGCGGGCACGTGCGAGGTCATGATGCTGCCGAGGATGCGGGCCATCGTCGTCTCCTGTGTGTCTCAGTCGCGCCCGGCGGCCACCAGCCTGGCCTTGAACGCGTCCTTCGTCATGCCGGTCTGCTGCGCGCCGATGTCCTGCATGTCCAGACCGAAGATGCCGGCGAACTTGGCCAGGTAGTACGCGTTGCCGCCGGCGGCCAGCAGCGCGAGGACGCTGCGGCTGCGGACCGCTTCGCGCTGCTCGGCGTTCAGGCCGTACCTCGCGCAGTAGGCGTCCTCGTCGGCGAGGAACGCGGCGCGGTTGGCGGCGTCGTTGAACGAGTAGCACATCTTGTTCAGCGCATAGCCCTTGCGCGCCATCGTGCCGTCGAACAGCACGGTGCCGGGGATGGCGTCGTCGCTCGTCGTCGTGCCCATCGCCAGTCTCCTTCGGGTCGTGTTGGGTCAAACTCGCACCGCGGCCCCCGTGGGGGCCGCCCACTCGCAGTGTCGGCAGCCGGCCGGTGGCGGTCAACGCGCGCACGTTCATGACTCGCATGAGCCGTTTCGATCATTTGGACCTCGACGCCCGGCTGCTGCAGCTGCTGGTGGCCGTCGTCGAGGAGCGCTCGATCACGCGCGCGGCCGAGCGGCTGGGCGTCACGCAGTCGGCCGTCAGCCACGGGCTCGAGCGGCTGCGCGCCATCGTCGGCGACGCCGTGGTCGTCAAGTCGGGTCGCGGCGTCGTGCCCACCGCGAACGCGCAGGCGCTGGCGGCGCGCGCGCGCGAGCTGCTCGAGGCGCTGCGCGGCTTCGCCGCGGCCGGCGCG
Organism: Rubrivivax sp.; assembly: GCA_037443345.1. Taxonomy (GTDB): domain Bacteria; phylum Pseudomonadota; class Gammaproteobacteria; order Burkholderiales; family Burkholderiaceae_C; genus Calidifontimicrobium. The sequence continues at coordinate 5,121 of JBBION010000228.1, forward strand.
TTCGAGCCGGC
>JBBION010000229.1:0-5112 GCA_037443345.1 Rubrivivax sp.
GCCGGGCGGCAGCGGCTCGGTCGCGAACACGTCGAGCACGGCGTCGCGCAGGTGGCCGGCGTCGAGCGCGGCGAGCAGGTCGGCCTCGACGACGTGCGCGCCGCGCGCGACGTTGACCAGCGCCGCGCCCTGCGGCAGCGCGGCGAGGAAGCGCGCGTCGATCAGCCCGCGCGTGGCCGGCGTCAGCGGCAGCAGGTTGACGACGACGTCGGTGCGCGCAAGCAGCGGCGCCAGCGCGTCGCGGCCGGTGGCACGCACGATGCCGTCGTCGGCCGCCGGCGGCGCGTGCAGCGTCCAGCCCTGCACGCGGTAGCCCAGCGGCACCAGCCGACGCGCGGCGGCCCGGCCCATCTGCCCGAGGCCGAGCAGCGTGACCGTCACCTCGTCGGCGCGGCGCTGCGCGTGCGGCCGCCATTGCCCGGCGCGCTGGCGGCGCGCGTAGGCGAAGAAGCCGCGGTGCAGCGCGAGCACGGCCCACAGCACGGTCTGCGCCATCGCCTCGTTCATCGCCGGGTCGACCATGCGCACGAGCGGCACCTGCGCCGGCAGCGTCGCATCGGCGAGCAGCCGGTCGACGCCGGCCCACAGCGACTGCACGAGCGCGAGGTTCGGCAGCGCGCGCAGCGTGCCGGGCGGCGGGTTGGCCACGACGGCGACCCCGATCGCCGAAGGGTCGAAGGCTTCGCCCTCGCACCACCAGCGTGCGTCGGGGCACCGGGGCGCGAGCGCGGCGCCGAGCGCCGCGCGCCATCGGTCACGTTCGGCGACGTCGAAGTCGCCGGCGAGCAGGATGTCCATGCCGCGAGCCTAACGCGCGCGCGGCGACTGCCGATATCGGCCGCATGGTGCGCAAGGTGGTGGTGCAGTGGGGGGTGGCGGCCGTCGTGGCCGCCGGCCCGGCCGCGGCCTCGCCGCCGGTGCTCACGCTGCACTACCAGCAGCGCGCCCCCTACTCCGTGCACGAGGCCGACGGGCGCGTCGGCGGACTCGTCGCGACGCCGGCGGCGCGCGCGCTCGAGCGCGCCGGCATCGCCTTCACGTGGCAGCGCACGCCGGCGCAGCGCCAGCTCGCGCTGATCCAGCAAGGCGACGGACTGCACTGCGGCGTCGGCTGGTTCCGCAATCCCGAGCGCGAGGCGCTCGGGCGGTTCAGCGCACCGCTGTACCGCGACCAGCCCTTCGTCGCCCTGGCCGCGCCGGCGGCGCTGCTGCCGCTCGACGCCGCCGGTGCCACGCGCGCGGCCGACCTGCTGTCGCAGATGGCCGCAAGACTGATCGTCAAGGAAGGCTACTCGTACGGGCCCTACCTGGACGCCCTGATCGCGCGCGCGCCGGCGCCGGTGCTGCGCACGTCGGCCGAGGTCGACGCGGTCGCGCGCATCGTCGCCGCCGGGCGCGCCGACTGGATGATCGCCAGCGCCGAGGAGGTGCCGGTGCTGCTCGCGGCGCTGCCGGGCGCGCTGCCCGCGCCGCGTGTCGTGCAGCTGGTCGACGTGCCCGCCGGGCCGACCCGGCACCTGTACTGCAACCGCGCGGTGCCGGCCGAGTGGCTCGTGCGCGTCGACCGCGTGCTCGCGCCGTCGGCGCCGTAGCCGCAGGGGGAGCGATGCGCTGGCCGGTGCTGTCGATCCGTGCCACGGTGGTCGCGGCCATCGGGCTCGGCGTCCTGCTGCCCGCGCTCGTCGTCGTCGCGCTCGACCACCGGCTCACGCGCAGCGCCAACGAGCCGCTGGTGCAGCGCAACCGCGCCGCGGCCGAGGTGCTCGGCGCGGCGATGATGACCGAGCCCGCCTGGACGCTGAGCGAGCCGGCGCTGAGGGCCGCGGCGCGCAAGCTGCTGCAGGAGCCGTCGGTGTGTGCCGTCGAGGTGCTCGACCTTCAGCCGGCGGCGGTGCCGATGGTCGTCGCCGAGCGCCGCTGCGCAGCCGACGTGCCGGTCGTCGTGCGCGAGGTGCCGGTGCGCCACGAAGGCCAGACGATCGCGCGGCTGCGGCTGAGCTTCGACGACACCGAGATCGACCAGCTGCTGGCAGCGCGGCAGGCCATCATGTGGTGGCTGGTGCCGGCGCAGGTCGCCGTCGGGGCCCTGGTGCTGCTGGCCGTGCTTTGGCAGCGGCTGCTGCGGCCAATCGACCGCCTGAAGGCGCAGGCCAGCGCGCTGCTGTCGCGCGACGCCGCTCCCGCGCCCGAATGGCGCCAGCGCGACGAACTCGGCCAGCTCGGGCAGCACCTCAACGAGGTGCGCTCGCAGCTGCTGTCGCTGTTCGGCGAGCTCGAGAGCAAGAACGCCGAGCTGCACATGCGCGCGATGTTCGACGACCTCACCGGGCTGCCGAACCGCACGCTGTTTCGCGAACTGTTCCAGCACCACCTCGCCGCGGCGCGCCGGCAACACGCCGCGATGGCGATGCTGTTCGTCGACCTCGACCACTTCAAGCAGGTCAACGACACGCTCGGCCACGCCGCCGGCGACGAGCTGCTACTCGCGCTGGCGCGGCGCATGGGCACGACGCTGCGCGAGACCGACGTGCTGTGCCGCCTCGGCGGCGACGAGTTCCTCGCGGTGCTGACGAACGTCGACGGCGCCGACGCCGTCGCGTCGACGGCGCAGCGGCTGCTCGACGCGCTGGCCGCACCGGCCTTTCTGCCGCGTGCGGGCCGGCAGGTGCAGGTCTCGGCCAGCATCGGCATCGCGATGTACCCCGTCGACGGCGGCGACTTCGACGCGCTCGTGCAGCACGCCGACGTCGCGATGTTTCGCGTCAAACGCGACGGCCGCGCCGGCTGCGGCTTCTACGAGCCTGCGCGCGACCATGCGCACCTCGAGCGGCTGGCGCTCGAGCGCGAGCTGGCGCACGCGATCGATCACGGCCAGCTCGTGCTGCACTACCAGCCCCAGGTCGACGTGCGCGACACGCACCTCGTCGGCGCCGAGGCGCTGGTGCGCTGGCAGCATCCCGAGCGTGGGCTCGTGCCGCCGGACCGGTTCATCGCCGCCGCCGAGCAGGGCGGGCTGATCGGCGCGCTCGGGCGCTGGACGCTCGACGCGGCGTGCGCGCAGATCGCCGCGTGGCGCGACGCCGGCCTCGCTCCGGTCAAGGTCGCGGTCAACGTCTCGGCGCTGCAACTGCGCGACGACCAGCTCGCGCGCGACGTGCGCGACGCGCTGGCGCGCCACCGCGTCGCCGCGTCGCAACTCGTGCTCGAACTCACCGAGAGCGCGCTGCTCGCCGGCGACGGCGGCGACATCGACGCCGCGCTCAAGCGCTTGGCGCCGCTGCGCGCGCTCGGCGTGGGCCTCGCGCTCGACGACTTCGGCACCGGCTACTCGTCGCTGTCGCACCTCAAGCGGCTGCGCCCCGACGCGCTGAAGATCGACCGCGGCTTCGTGCGCGACCTCCCGGGCGACGCCGACGACCTCGCGCTGGTGCAGGCCATCGTCGGCATGGCGCACGCGCTGGGCATCGACGCGGTGGCCGAAGGCGTCGAGACCGAGGCACAGCGCGACTGCCTTGCCGCGATGGGCTGCGAGTGCCACCAGGGCTGGCTGCACGGACGCCCCGAGCCGGCGCCCGCCTTCGCCGCGCGGCTGCGCGCGACGGCGACGGCCTGAGCGCGGCCGCGGCGGCCGCTCGGGTCGGCGTGACGAGGTGCCGACTGCGCGGCAGCTCGCGCAGGCCGCGACGAAGGGCACTGCGGCGCGGTCCGCGCCGCCGAACGTCATCGCAGGCGCGCGCGGCGGGTCACTGGTTGCTCGCGGCGAGCACCTCGGCGAGGTCGGTCAGCCCGGCGAGCATCTTCTCGATGCCGTCCTGGCGCAGCGTGACCATGCCGGCGGCGAGCGCGGCGGCCTGCAGCTGCGCCGCGGGTGCGCGGTGGCGGATCAGCTCGCGCGCGCCGTCGTCGGCCAGCATCAGCTCGTGCAGCCCCAGGCGGCCGTGGTAGCCGCTGCCGTCGCACTGCGTGCAGCCGTGGCGGCGGTGCTGGTACAGCCGGCCCTGCGCGTCGCCGTGCTGCCGGCGCCAGCGCTGCACCAGCGCGGCCTCGTCGAGCCCCGTCGCGCTGCCGCTGTCGAGGTACCGGCGCGCCAGGCGCTGCGCGCCGTCGTCGTCGAGCGCCTCGCGCACGCGGCACGCGGTGCACAGCCGGCGCACGAGGCGCTGCGCGAGGATCGCGAGCAGCGAGTCGGAGAACGTGAACGGGTCCAGCCCGATCTCGAGCAGCCGCGTGATGCTCTCGGGCGCGCTGTTGGTGTGCAGCGTGCTCATCACGAGGTGGCCGGTCAGCGACGCCTCGACGGCGATGCGCGCGGTCTCCTCGTCGCGCATCTCGCCGATCATGATGACGTCGGGGTCGGCGCGCAGGAAGGTGCGCATCGCGGCGGCGAAGGTCCAGCCGATGCGCGCGTTGACCTGCACCTGGCGCAGGCCGTCCTGCGTGATCTCGACCGGGTCTTCGGCCGTCCAGATCTTTCGCTGGTCGGTGTTGAGCTCGCGCATCACCGAGTGCAGCGTCGTCGTCTTGCCGCTGCCGGTGGGCCCGCAGATCAGGATCAGCCCGTAGGGCTTGGCCATCACGGAGCGCAGCGCCGCGAGGTTGCCCTCCGACAGCCCGATCGCGTCGAGCGGCAGCGGCTTGAGGCTCGACAGCAGCCGCAGCACGACGTCCTCGAGCCCGTGCACGGTGGGCACCGTGACCATGCGCAGCTCGACGTGCGGGCCGCCGAAGCGCGCGAAGTCGATCTTGCCGTCCTGCGGCTTGCGGTGCTCCGAGATGTCGAGGCTGGCCATGATCTTCAGCCGCGCCACCAGCGCGTAGCGGTAGCGCGCCGGCAGCTCGAGGTAGCGCACGAGGTCGCCGTCGACGCGCAGGCGGATGCGCACCGGCCGTGGCGCGTCGGCGGTCTCGATGTGGATGTCGGAGGCGCGCTGCTCGATCGCGTCGGCGATCATGCGGTTGACCAGCCGCACCAGCGTGTTGTCGGACTCGGAGACGACGCCGGCGTCGCTGTCGAGCTCGGCGTTGGCCGACTGCGCGAGTTCGGCGGCCAGCTCGCGCGCGCTGCGCGGCGGCGCCGACGGCGCGGCCGCACGCGCGGCGGGGGCGTCGCGG
>JBBION010000230.1:0-3985 GCA_037443345.1 Rubrivivax sp.
GTCTCCGTCCCCGTCTCCGTCTCCGTCTCCGTCTCCGTCTCCGTCTCCGTCTCCTTGGCCGCCGCTCCCGCCGCCGTCGAATACGGTGCCGGAGCCGGGGAGCGGGGCGCTCGCGCTGCTGGCCTTTGCCGCGGCCTGGTGGGCGCGACGGCGCCGCCGCGGCTGACCGAGGGCGACGCCTGACGAGGCGGACGACGCGGACCGCGTCTTCCTTCACGTACCGCGCCTCAAGCCGCCGCCCTGGCGGCCGATCGCTCCGGTGCCCTTCGGGCATCGGGGTGCGGCGTGGATGGTTCGGCAACGCGAAGGCCGCGGTGGCGGCGAAGTCTGGCGGGGGGGCTCGGCGCTCTGGCCGTCACGCTCCATCCGGTGGCCACGCCGACGGTCGCTGCCCGGGTCGACACGGCCGACATGGCGGTGACCGTCGTCGCGGCGGTCGAACCGACCGCCTTTGCCGCTCCCGGCCGCTTCGAGCACGAACTGACGCGGCTCGTCAACGACTACCGCCGCCAGCATGGCCTGCCGCCGCTGGCGCCATCGGAACCCCTGTCGACGCTGGCCGTCGAGCACAGCCTCACGATGGCCGCCCGGCGCGAGTTCTCGCACGCCGGCTTCCGCGACCGCTTCGAGCGTGCGGCCAGCGCGCTGTGCGTCGAAAACCTGGCGCGCAACTTCGCGACCCCCGAGGCGGTGCTCGCCGGCTGGCGGAACTCGCCGTCGCACGACCGCAACCTGCTCGAGTCGGACGTGACGCGCGTCGGCTTCGGCGTCGCGGCGCGCCACGTCACGTTCTTCGCCTGCCGCTGCCCGCCGCCGCGGCGCGCTGCGGCGGCGCCGGCGCCTTGCACGGGCGTGTCCGGCGCCTCGGGCATCATCGCCGCCGATGTCCGCCTTCCTGCTGCGCCGCCTGGCCTCGTTCCTCGCCACGCTGGCGGTGGCCTCCGTCGTCGTGTTCGCGGTGCTCGAGCTGCTGCCGGGCAACGCGGCGCAGGTCATCCTCGGCGAGAGCGGCACGCCGGAGTCGATCGCGGCGCTGGAGAAGAAGCTCGGCCTCGATCGCCCGCCGCTCGAGCGCTACCTCGACTGGGTCGGCGGCCTGCTGCAGGGCCGCACCGCGACGAGCATCGGCTACGACACGCCGACCGCCGAGCTGATCGCCGAGCGGCTCGCCGTCTCGCTGCCGCTGGCGCTGCTGGCGATGGCGCTCACCGTCGTCGTCGCGCTCGCGCTCGGCCTGTACGCCGCGTCGCGCCACGGCCGGTTCGGCGACGTCGGCGTGATGGCGGCCAGCCAGCTCGGCATCGCGATCCCGAACTTCTGGTTCGCGATCCTGCTCATCCTCGTCTTCGCGGTGCACCTGCAGTGGGTCGGCGCCGGCGGCTTCCCGGGCTGGCGCGAGGACGACGGCGGCGGGCTGTGGGCAGGCCTGAAGGCGCTGATCCTGCCGGCCGTCGCGCTGGCCACCGTGCAGGCGGCGATCCTCGCCCGCGTCACGCGCAGCGCCGTCGTCGAGGTCATGCGCGAGGACTTCGTGCGCACCGCGCGCGCCAAGGGCCTGACGCAGCGCCAGGCGCTGTGGCGCCACGTGCTGCGCAACGCGATGATCCCGGTGCTGACGGTGGCCGGGCTGCAGTTCGCCAACCTGATCACCGGCACCATCGTGGTCGAGAACGTGTTCGTGCTGCCGGGCATCGGCCGCCTCGTGTTCCAGGCCATCGCCAACCGCGACCTCGTCGTCGTGCGCGACGTCGTGATGCTGCTGGCCGCGGTGGTGGTGGTCGTCAACTTCGTCGTCGACGTGCTGTACGCGGTGATCGACCCGCGGCTGCGCGCCGGCTGACGCGGCCCCGACGACGATCGACGACGATGCCGGGCTTCTGGTCGCGCGCCTGGCGCCATCCGAGCTTCGCGGTCGGCGCGCTGCTGACGGCGCTGCTGGTCGGCGCGGCGCTGCTGTCGCTCGTCTGGACGCCGCATCCGCCGGCCGAGATCGCGATCCCGAAGAAGCTGCAGGGGCCGGGCGCCGAGCACTGGCTCGGCACCGACAGCCTCGGCCGCGACATCGCCTCGCAGCTGCTGGTGGGGGCGCAGAACAGCATCGTCGTCGGCGTCGTCGCGGTCGGCATCGGGCTCGTGCTCGGCGTCGCGCTGGGCTGTCTCGCGGTGGCGCAGAAGGCCGCAGGCCGGGGCTGGGTCGAGGAGCTGGTGATGCGCGGCGCCGACTTCACGTTCGCGTTCCCGGCGCTGCTGACCGCGATCATGCTGACCGCGATCTACGGCCCGGGACTCGTGATGAGCATCGTCGCCATCGGCATCTTCAACGTGCCGGTGTTCGCGCGCATCGCGCGCGGCAGCGCCAGCGCGGTGTGGGCGCGCGAGTTCGTCACCGCGGCGCGCGCCGCCGGCAAGGGGCCGTGGCGCATCACGCTCGACCACGTGCTGCCCAACATCGCCAGCCCGCTGATCGTGCAGGCGAGCATCTCGTTCGCCACCGCGATCCTGGCCGAGGCGGCGCTGTCCTACCTCGGCCTCGGCACCCAGCCGCCGCAGCCGAGCTGGGGCCGCATGCTCAACGAGGCGCAGACGCAGATGTTCCAGGCGCCGCTGCTGGCGGTGTGGCCGGGGCTGGCGATCATGGCCAGCGTGCTCGGCCTCAACCTGATCGGCGACGGGCTGCGCGACCTGCTCGACCCCAAGCTCGCGCGCCGGCGCTGAGCTGCCGGCGCGGACGCGAAGGGCTCGCGCCGCCGCGGGCGCCGTAGGTCAGGCGAGCTGTTCCAGCCCGTTGTGCCAGACCGCCCAGCCCGGCAGCCGACCCAGCGTCGCGATGCTTTCGGCGAGCCACTGCGCCTGCAGCGTCGCGATGCCCATCCACAGTGCCGACTGCAGCGTCAGCGCCTGGGTCGTCAGTTCCCAGGGCACCGAGGGCAGACCGGGCCACGCGGGCAGGGCGGCCGGCAGGTCGCGCCGCGCATCGGGGACCGCCGCAACCGGCGCAGCCGCCGGGATCTTCGAGGTCATCGAGGTCTTCGTCATGGCCGCGCTCCGATCGTCGCGCGGGCCACGTGCCCAGGACGTGTCGTGCACCCGACCGCCGAGCGGCGACCGCACCCGCAGGGCCCGCGCCCGAAGGAACTTAGCGCGCCGACGCCCGGGCCGCGCTGAGCAGGATCAATCGCGGGTCCGCCGGGTCAGCGCAGCCGCGCGAACATCACCACCGACGAGCGCGGCTCGACGCGGTGGACAGGGCCGATCGCGCCTTCGGCCTCGGTCATCGCCAAAAGATCCTGCGGCGACGCCCGCGCGGTGTCGACGATGCGCAGCCAGCCGGTGCGCGCACCGGCGGGCAGCGCCGGCAGCTCGAAGTCGAGCGCCTCCCACCAGGCGTTGAGCGCGAAGTGCATCAGCAGGTCGCCCGACAGGCTGCTCGCCGTGATCGCCAGGCTGTGCGAGGTGTGGCCGACGTCGGGCGCGTGCAGGCGCACGCCGTGCAGCTGCACGTTGACGCGCTCCATCAGCTCGGCCAGCGTCAGGTGGTGGTCCTCGCGCACCGACTCGCGCAGGTTGCGCAGCGCGATCAGCCCGCGCACGAAGCGGTGCAGGTCGGCGTGACGGTCGAGCAGCGTCCAGTCGAGCCAGCTCGTCTCGTTGTCCTGCGCGTAGGCGTTGTTGTTGCCGCGCTGGCTGCGCCGCATCTCGTCGCCCATCAGCAGCATCGGCGTGCCGAGCGAGAGGATCGTGATCGCCAGCAGGTTGCGCACCTGGCGCGCCCGCAGCGCGAGCACCGCCGGGTCGTCGGTCGGCCCCTCGACGCCGCAGTTCCAGCTGCGGTTGTCGTCGCTGCCGTCGCGGTTGCCCTCGCCGTTGGCCTCGTTGTGCTTGGCGTCGTAGGAGACCAGGTCCTCGAGCGTGAAGCCGTCGTGACAGGTGATGAAATTGATGCTGTTGTACGGCCGCCGCCCGTCCTCCTGATACAGATCGGACG
>JBBION010000230.1:3995-5107 GCA_037443345.1 Rubrivivax sp.
CCGTCGTGGCTGGAGACGAAGTTGATGCTCTGCGCCGGCTCGCGCGGCCGCGCGCCGTAGAGGTCGGGGCTGCCGAGCAGCCGGTCGGCCAGGCGCCGCACGACGCCGTCCTCGCCGCGCACGAACGAGCGCACGTCGTCGCGGAACCGGCCGTTCCACTCCTTCCAGCGCTCGCCGAAGAAGCGGCCCACCTGGTACAGGCCCGCGGCGTCCCAGGCCTCGGCGATGAGCTTGGTGCCGGCGAGCGCGGGGTCGCTCTCGATGTCCCACAGCACCGGCGGGTTGGGCACCGGGTGGCCGTACTCGTCGCGCGACAGGATCGCCGCGAGGTCGAAGCGGAAGCCGTCGACGTGCATCACCTGCACCCAGTAGCGCAGGCTGTCGAGGATCAGCCGCCGCACCACCGCGTGGTTGGCGTTGAGCGTATTGCCGCAGCCGCTGTGGTTGGCGTAGCGGCCGGCGTCGTCGAGCAGGTAGTAGGCGCGGTTGTCGAGACCGCGCAGCGAGTAGGTGGGGCCGCTCTCGTCGCCCTCGGCGGTGTGGTTGAAGACGACGTCGAGGATGACCTCGAGCCCGGCGCGGTGGAAGGCGCGCACCATGTCGCGGAACTCGTCGAGCACGGCGAGCGCCTCGCCCACGTTGCGCGCGCCTTCCGCACCTCCCGTGGCGCGGCTGGCGTAGCCCGGGTGCGGCGCGAAGAACGAGATCGGCGCGTAGCCCCAGTAGTTGCGCTGGCCGGGCGGCGCGTCCTCGGGGTCGAAGGCGAACACCGGCATCAGCTCGACCGCGGTGACGCCCAGGTCGAGCAGGTAGGGGATCTTCTCCGCCAGCCCGGCAAAGGTGCCGCGACGCGCCTCGGCCACGCCCGAACTCGGGTGGCGCGTGAAGCCGCGCACGTGCAGCTCGTAGATCACGGTCTGCGCGAACGGCCGGCCGAGCGGTCGATCGCCGCGCCAGTCGTAGGCGTGGTCGTCGGCGACGACGCTCTTCGCCGCCTGGCGGTCGTTGCGGCCGGGGCCGCGGGCGGCGGCGCGTCGCGCCTCGCGCGGCACGGCCACCGCGCGGCCGTAGGGGTCGAGCAGCACCTTCGAGGCGTCGAAGCGCTGGCCGCG
>JBBION010000231.1:0-5088 GCA_037443345.1 Rubrivivax sp.
CGGCGGCCTGCGGCGCGGTGTCGCCGACGTGGATCGTCCACGCGCGCACCTCCTTGACGCCGGCGGTGAAGTAGGTCTGCAGGCCGAGCAGCTTGAACGCGGCGCGGATCAGGCGGTCGAGCCCCGGCTCGTCCTGCCCCATCTCGGCGAGGAACATCGCCTTGTCCTCTTCGCTCATGTCGGCGAGCTCGGCCTCGGTCTTGGCGCAGATCGCGACCACCGGCGCGTTCTGCTTGGCCGCGTACTCGCGCAGGCGGTCGAGGTAGGCGTTGTGCTCGAAGCCGTCCTCGGCGACGTTGCCGACGAACATCGCCGGCTTGGCGGTGATCAGGCACAGCGGCTTGAGCACCGCGAGCTCTTCCTTGCTGAAGTCGATCGAGCGCACCGGCTTCGCCTCGTTCAGCGCCGCCTCGCACTTCTTCAGCACGTCGACGAGGCGCTGCGCCTCCTTGTCGCCGCCGGCCTTGGCCACCTTCGAGTAGCGCGCCAGCGACTTCTCGACCGTGGCCAGGTCGGCCAGGCACAGCTCGGTCTGGATCACCTCGATGTCGGCGATCGGGTCGACGCGGCCGGCGACGTGGATCACGTTCGGGTCGTCGAAGCAGCGCACGACGTTGACGATGGCGTCCGTCTCGCGGATGTGGCTCAGGAACTGGTTGCCCAGGCCCTCGCCCTTGCTCGCGCCGGCGACCAGCCCGGCGATGTCGACGAACTCGACGATCGCCGGCACGACGCGCTCGGGCTTGACGATGGCGGCCAGCTGCGCGAGGCGCGGGTCGGGCAGCTCGACGACGCCGACGTTGGGCTCGATCGTGCAGAACGGGTAGTTCTCGGCCGCGATGCCGGCTTTCGTCAGCGCGTTGAACAGGGTCGACTTGCCGACGTTGGGCAGGCCGACGATGCCGCATTTGAGGCTCATGGGGGCAGGGCTTTCGCTGGCGTTCGCAGGGGCCCGGATTGTAGGTGGCGCCTACACTCGCGCCGATGGCGATGACCGAGCGCGAGACCCTGACGCCGCAGACGAAGGACCTCGGCGGCGGCTTCGTCGTGCGCCGCCTGCTGCCGGCCGCGCGGCGGCAGGCCGTCGGACCGTTCGTGTTCTTCGACCACTTCGGCCCGCTGCAGCTGCCGGCCGGCGCCGACCACGACGTGCGGCCGCACCCGCACATCGGATTGGCGACCGTGACCTACCTGTTCGACGGCGCGATGATGCACCGCGACTCCACCGGCGCGGTGCAGCGCATCGAGCCCGGCGCGGTCAACTGGATGACGGCCGGCCGCGGCATCGTGCACTCCGAGCGCACGCCCGACGACCTGCGCGGCGTCGCACGCCGCCTGCACGGGCTGCAGCTGTGGGCGGCGCTGCCCGCGGCCGACGAGGAGACGGCGCCGTCGTTCGCGCACGTCGCGGCCGACGCGATCCCGGCGCTCGAGGTCGGCGGCGCGCGCGTGCGCGTTCTCGTCGGCGAGGCGTTCGGCGCCGTCTCGCCGGTGGCCACGCGTTCGCCGACGCTGTACCTCGACGTCGCGCTCGACGCCGGCGACGCGTTCCCGCTGCCGCTGGCCGCCGAGCGCGCGGTCTACGGCGCCGACGGCGCGTTCCGGCTCGACGGCGAGGTTGTGCCGCCGCACGCGATGGTGACGGTCGCCGCCGGCGACGAGCCGATGATCTCGGCCGACGCGCCGGCACGCGTCGTGCTGGTCGGCGGCGAGCCGCTCGGGCACCGCCACCTGTGGTGGAACTTCGTCGCGTCGCGGCGCGAGCGCCTCGTGCAGGCGGCCGACGACTGGGCCGCCGGGCGCTTTGCCGCGGTGCCGGGCGAGACCGAGTTCATCGCGCTGCCCGAGCGGCGGCCCACCGCGTGACGCCGGCGCCCGCGGCGCCGCGTCAGCCGCCGGACTTGCCGCGAAGCATCAGCACGTTGCCGGCCACCGCCAGTGCCGCGCCGGCGAAGGTCAGCGCGTCGGGCCGGTAGCCCTCGAACGCGACCGACACCGCCAGCGCGAGCAGCGGCGTCATCACGCCGATCGCCGCGCTGCGCCCGGGGCCGAGGCGGTCGAGCAGGCTCAGGTAGGCGGCGAACGTCAGCACCGTGCCGGCCAAGGTCAGGTACGCCAGCGCGGCCCACCAGCGCACGGTGGCCGGCGGCAGCGCGTCGTGGCCACCGACGAACACGAGCGTCCACGTCAGCAGCGCGCTCCAGGCCATCCCGTAGCCGAGCGCGGGCCAGAACGGGATCTCGTGCGCGCGGTTGCGGCTCGCGATCAGGCTGCCGGCCGACGACAGCGCGACCGCCAGCACCGTCAGCGCCGCGCCGAGCGCCACCGCGCCGCCGGCGTCGGCGGCGCGGAACTGCGGCGCGAAGACGAGCGCGACGCCCGTGACGCCGGCCACGCCGCCGGCGACGAATCGCCCCGTCAGCGCGGCGCCGAACAGCCACCGCGCGCCCAGCCCGCTGACCAGCGGCGACGCCGCGTAGCCCACCGCGACCAGCCCCGACGGCACGTGGCGCTCGGCGTGGTAGATCGCCACGTACGACAGCGAGAACATGAACGCGCCCTGCAGCGCCAGGCGCAGGTGCTGCGCGGCACCGAAGCGCATGCGCCCGCCGCGCCAGGCCCACGCGGCGAGCACGGCGAGGGCGGCGAGCGAGAAGCGCCACGCGACGCCGACCTCGGGCGACGTCGCGTCGATCTGCCACGTGATCGCATACCACGTCGTGCCCCAGGTGAGCACGCACAGCGCGAACAGCTGCCAGGTCGGCAGGGCCTGCACGACGGGGGCGGCGCCGCGGCGCGCCTAGAACGCGATCGTCGCGCGGCCGCGCGCGCCGCAGCGCAGCCGGTGCTCGACGCCGCTGACGACGACGGCGTTCATGCCGAACGTGACGGCGCCGGCGAGCCGCGCGTCGGCGCGGTAGCCCGCCAGCGTGTCGCCGGGCTCGGTGCCGACCTCGGCGGTCGCGGGGTCGACGTTGGGGATCGGGCAGCGCGCGCAGGTCTTGGTCAGCTTGAGCACGACGGGGCCGTCGGGGGAGTCGAGCGTCAGCGTGTCGACGAAGTCCTCGCCGTGCGCGTCGAGGCCGTCGAGCACGAGATTGGGGCGGAAGCGTTCCATCGTGACCGGCGCGTGGCCGCGCTCGCCCAGTCGGCGGTTGAGCTCGGCGAGCGACGCCGTCGAGGCGACGAGCAGCGCGAAGCCGTCGGCGAACGCCGCCTGCGCGTCGACGCCGCCGCTCCAGCGCGGGTCCGACGCGCGCGTCTGGTCGGGGTCGAAGCGCACCAGCCGCGCGCGCCGGCCGAGGTGGTCGCTGAACCACTGCGCCGCGAGGTCGCCCATGTCGTAGGCCTTGACCTCGTCGTCCCACACCCGCACGCGGCACGGCGCCTCGACGGCGTCGAGCGACAGGTGCAGCGCGAGCATGCCCGGCGCGCGCAGCACGAGGTCGTTCAGGCGCAGCGTCGGCGCCACCAGCGCCAGCCGCGGCAGCTCGCGCTGCGACAGGAACTCGCCATGCTCGTCGACGACCATCCACGCGCGGTCGAACTCGAGCCCGGTCTCGATCAGCAGCGCCTCGCGCACGGCGAGGCCGGCACAGGACTTGACCGGGTACAGGTGCAGCGACTGCAGCGTGACGTCGAGGTCGGACATGGTGCGGTGGCGGTGCAAGGGTGGGGCTGACTGGGTCGATGCCGGTGCGGCGCGGCTGCGCATTCTTCCACCGCGGCGGGGCGCCGGGCGCCGCGCCTGGCGTGGAGGGATAATTGCCCATGATGACCGAGACCCCAGCCCTCGCGGACGCGCCGGATGTCGCCGCGGGCGCCCCGCCCGCGGCCCCGCTGTTTTCCAGCGTCGCGCTCGACCCCAAGCTGCTGCGCGCCGTGGCCGACGCCGGCTACACGTCGATGACGCCGATCCAGGCCAAGGCGATCCCCATCGTGCTCGCCGGCCGCGACGTGATGGGTGCGGCGCAGACTGGCACCGGCAAGACGGCGGCGTTCACGCTGCCCCTGCTGCAGAAGATGCTGCGCCACGAGACGTCGTCGGTGTCGCCGGCGCGCCACCCGGTGCGCGCGCTGGTGCTGGCGCCCACGCGCGAGCTGGCCGACCAGGTCGCGGCCAACGTCAAGACCTACGCCAAGTACACGCAGCTGCGCAGCACGGTGGTGTTCGGCGGCATCGACATGAAGCCGCAGACGGCCGAACTCAAGCGCGGCGTCGAGGTGCTGATCGCCACACCCGGGCGGCTGCTCGACCACATCGAGGCCAAGAACTGCGTGCTCAACCAGGTCGAGTACGTCGTGCTCGACGAGGCCGACCGCATGCTCGACATCGGCTTCCTGCCCGACCTGCAGCGCATCCTGAGCTACCTGCCCAAGCAGCGCCAGACGCTTCTGTTCTCGGCCACGTTCTCGCCCGAGATCAAGCGGCTGGCGCAGAGCTACCTGCAGGATCCGGTGACGGTCGAGGTCGCGCGGCCCAACGCGACGGCGTCGACCGTCGAGCAGCACTTCTACAGCGTCGCCGACGACGACAAGCGCGCCGCCGTGCGCCAGATCCTGCGCGACCGCGAGCTCGCGCAGGCGATCGTGTTCGTCAACTCCAAGCTCGGCTGCGCGCGGCTGGCGCGCTCGTTCGAGCGCGACGGCCTGCGCACCAACGCGCTGCACGGCGACAAGAGTCAGGACGACCGCCTGAAGGCGCTCGACGCGTTCAAGAAGGGCGAGGTCGACGTGCTGGTGGCCACCGACGTCGCGGCGCGTGGCCTGGACATCGCCGACCTGCCGGCGGTGTTCAACTTCGACGTGCCGTTCAACGCCGAGGACTACGTGCACCGCATCGGCCGCACCGGGCGCGCCGGCGCGTCGGGGCTCGCGGTGACGCTGGTCGCGCGCGACGACGCCCGGCTGGTTTCCGAGATCGAGAAGCTGATCAAGAAGAAGATCGAACTCGAGCCGCTCGAGCTCGACGATGGCCGCGCGCGCCGCCCGCGCCGCAGCGCGGAGCGCGAGGTGCCCGAGGATTCCGACGACCGGCGCGGCGAGCGCCCCGCCGACCGGTACGCCGATCGTCACGCCGAGCGCCCG
>JBBION010000232.1:0-1841 GCA_037443345.1 Rubrivivax sp.
GTCGTCGCGCACCTTGCTCAGTTCGGTGACGAGCTTGATGCGCTGCGCCTCGCCGCCGCTGAGCGTGGGCGAGGGCTGCCCCAGCGTGAGGTAGCCGAGGCCGACGTCCTTCAGCAGCTGCAGCGGATGCGCGATCGCCGGCATGCTGGCGAAGAACGCCACCGCCTCGTCCACTTCCATGCGCAGCACGTCGCCGATGCTGCGGCCGCGCCAGCTGACGGCCAGCGTCTCGGGGTTGAAGCGCGCGCCGTGGCAGGTGTCGCAGGGCACCTTCACGTCGGGCAGGAAGCTCATCTCGATGGTCTTCATGCCCTGGCCTTCGCAGCCGGGGCAGCGGCCCTCGCCGGTGTTGAAGCTGAAGCGGGCGGTGCCGTAGCCGCGCGCCCTGGCCTCGAGCGTCTCGGCGAACAGCTTGCGGATGGCGTCCCAGAAGCCGATGTAGGTGGCCGGGCAGGAGCGCGGCGTCTTGCCGATCGGCGTCTGGTCGACCTCGAGCACGCGATCGAGAGCCTCGAAGCCCGACAGCGACGCGCAGCCGGCCCAGGCGCGTGAACCGCCGAGCGCGGCCTGCACATTGGCCAGCAGCACGTCGCGCGCCAGGGTGCTCTTGCCCGAGCCGCTGACGCCGGTGACGGCGACCAGGCGGCCGAGCGGCACGTCGAGGTCGACCTGCTTCAGGTTGTGCAGGTCGGCGCCGCGCAGCGCGAGCACCGGGCCGGCCGGGTCGACGACACGTCGCGCCTGCAGCGGATGCCGCATCGGCTGCGCGAGCAGCCGGCCGGTGACGGAAGCCGGCGCCTGGGCCAGATCGGCCGCCGTGCCCTCGGCCACCAGCGTGCCGCCGCGCTTGCCGGCGCCGGGGCCGATGTCGATCAGGTGCTCGGCGCGGCGGATCGTGTCCTCGTCGTGCTCGACGACCACCAGCGTGTTGCCGGCCTCGCTCAGGCGGCCGAGCGCCCTGAGCAGGATGCCGTTGTCGCGCGGGTGCAGGCCGATCGTCGGCTCGTCGAGCACGTAGCACACGCCCTGCAGGTTGCTGCCGAGCTGGGCCGCAAGGCGGATGCGCTGCGCCTCGCCGCCGCTGAGCGTGGGCGCGGCGCGGTCGAGCGTCAGGTAGCCGAGGCCCACCTCCTCGAGGAAGGCCAGGCGGCTGCGGATCTCGCTCACCACGTCGCGCGCGATGTCGGCGTCGCGGCCGGTGAGTTGCAGGCCGTCGATCCAGGCCTTCACCTCGCGCACCGAGCCGCGCGCCAGCGAGCCGATGTCGCGGCCGTCGAAGGTGACGGCGAGCGAGGCCGGGTTCAGCCGCGCGCCGTGGCAGTCGGGACAGGGCTCGTCGACCACGCCCTCGACCTCGGGCTCCTCGGCCGGGAAGCTCTGCTCGCGCCCCTTGTCGTCGTCGTCGCGCACGCTGTCGTCGTAGGCGCGTCGCTGCTCGCGCGTGAGCTTGAGGCCCGTGCCGACGCAGCCGGTGCACCAGCCGTGCTTGCTGTTGTACGAGAACATGCGCGGGTCGAGCTCGGGGTAGCTCGTGCCGCACACCGGGCAGGCGCGCTTGGTCGAGAACACGGTGACCTGGCCGATGCCCTTGCCGGGCACGACGCTGTCGTCGGCCATCGTCTCCGCGAGGCCGTCGAGCGGGTGCAGCAGGTGCAGCACGCCCTTGCCGAGATCGAGCGTCTTGGCCAGCAGCGCGCGCAGCTGGGCCTCGTTCTCGGGCGTGATCACGAGGTCGCCGACCGGCAGCTCGATCGTGTGCTCCTTGAAGCGGTCGATGCGCGGGAAGGGCTGCGTCGGCAGGAACTCGCCGTCGACGCGCAGGTGCGTGTGGCCGCGCGCCT
>JBBION010000232.1:1852-5082 GCA_037443345.1 Rubrivivax sp.
CCACTTGGCGAGGTCGGTGTAGACGCCCTTGCGGTTGACGACCAGCGGCGCCAGCAGCCCGACATGCTCGCCGCGGTGCCCGCCCTGACCTCCCTCTGCCGGCGGCCGCAGCAGCTGCGCCGCGATGCTCTCGGCGCTCTGCGCCTTCACTGGCGCGCCGTCCTTCACGCAGTGCTGCAGGCCGAGCTTCACCCACAGCAGGCGCAGGAAGTGCCAGACCTCGGTGGTCGTGGCCACCGTGCTTTTGCGCCCGCCGCGCGACAGCCGCTGCTCGATCGCCACCGTGGGCGGGATGCCGTACACCGCGTCGACCTCGGGTCGCCCGGCCGGCTGCACGATGCTGCGCGCGTAGGCGTTGAGGCTCTCGAGGTAGCGCCGCTGGCCCTCGTTGAACAGGATGTCGAAGGCCAGCGTGCTCTTGCCCGAGCCGCTGACGCCGGTGATGACGTTGAACTTGCCGCGCGGGATGGCGACGTTCAGCGCCTTGAGGTTGTGCTCGTGGGCGTTGACGATGAGGATGGCCTCTTCCGCCTGCGCGCGCCGCTCGCGCACAACGGCCTGCAGCGGCCGGCCCTCTTCGGCGCGCGGCGACGCGAAGCCCATCGCCTGCTCGTACTCGCGCAGCGCAGCGCCGGTGTGCGACGTGGCGTGCGCCTTCACGTCGTCGGGCGTGCCGGTGCAGACGACGTGGCCGCCGGCCTCGCCGCCCTCGGGGCCGAGGTCGACGATCCAGTCGGCGGCGCGGATGACGTCGAGGTTGTGCTCGATCACCACCAGCGAGTGCCCGGCATCGAGCAGCTTGCGCAGCGCCCGCATCAGCTTGGCGATGTCGTCGAAGTGCAGGCCCGTGGTGGGCTCGTCGAACAGGAACAGCGTGCCTTTCCGCGCCACGCGCTGCGGCGGGGCCGCGGCGGCCTCGGCGAGGAAGCCGGCCAGCTTCAGGCGCTGCGCCTCGCCGCCGCTGAGCGTCGGCACCGGCTGGCCCAGGCGCAGGTAGTCGAGGCCCACGTCCACCAGCGGCTGCAGCCGCGCCACCACCTCGCGGTCGTTCTGGAACCAGTGCGCGGCCTCGGCCACGGTCAGCTCGAGCACGTCGGCGATGCTGAAGCTCATCGGCCCGCGCAGCACCTTCACGTCCAGCACCTCGGCGCGGTAGCGGCGGCCGTCGCAGTCGGGGCAGCGCAGGTAGACGTCGGAGAGGAACTGCATCTCCACGTGCTCGAAGCCGCTGCCGCCGCAGGTGGGGCAGCGGCCGTCGCCGGCGTTGAAGCTGAAGGTGCCGGCGGTGTAGCTGCGTTCGCGCGCCAGCGACACGCCGGCGAAGATCTCGCGCAGCGCGTCGAAGGCGCCGACGTAGCTGGCCGGGTTGCTGCGCGCCGTCTTGCCGATCGGGCTCTGGTCGACGAACACCGCGTCGGCCAGCTGCTCGGCGCCGAGCAGGGCCTCGTGCGCGCCCGGGGCCTCGGTGGCCTTGCCGAAGTGGCGGGCCAGCGCCGGGTACAGCACGTCCTGGATCAGCGTGCTCTTGCCCGAGCCGCTGACGCCGGTGACGGCGACGAGCCGCTGCAGCGGCAGCTCCACCGTCACGCCCTGCAGGTTGTGCTCGCGCGCGCCTTGCAGGATGAGCTTCGGCGTCGCCGCGTCGACGAGGCGCCGGAAGCCGAGGCCGATCTGCTTCCTCGCGCCGAGGTAGGCGCCGGTCAGCGTGGCCGCCGAGCGCACGCCCTCGGGCGTGCCGTCGAAGACGATCTGCCCGCCGCGCTCGCCGGGGCCCGGGCCCAGGTCGATCAGGCGGTCGGCGGCCAGCATCACCGCCGGGTCGTGCTCGACGACGACCAGCGTGTTGCCGGCGTCGCGCAGCCGGTGCATGGCCTGCACGATGCGGTTCATGTCGCGCGGGTGCAGGCCGATCGAGGGCTCGTCGAGCACGAACATCGTGTTGACGAGGCTGGTGCCGAGCGCGGTGGTGAGGTTGATGCGCTGCACCTCGCCGCCGCTCAGCGTGCGGCTCTGGCGGTCGAGCGTGAGATACCCGAGACCGACGTCGCACAGGTACCTGAGCCGCGTGCGGATCTCGTCGAGCAGCAGCGCCAAGGCCTCGTCGAGCATCGACGACGGCAGGGTCAGGCCGTCGAAGAAGCGGCGCAGGCGCTCGATGGAGAGCTGCATCAGGTCGTGCAGGGCGAGGCCGGGCAGGGCTTCGAGCTGGGCGCGCGTCCAGTCGACGCCCACGGGCAGGAAGCGCTTCGCTGCCGGCAGCCCGGCATCCGCATCCGCCTTCGAACCGAGGCGCCACAACAAGGCCTCTGTCTTGAGTCGCGCACCACCGCAGGCCGTGCAGGGCGTATAGCTGCGGTACTTCGACAAGAGCACGCGGATGTGCATCTTGTACGCCTTGCTCTCCAGGTAGCCGAAGAAGCGGCGGATGCCGTACCACTGCTTGTTCCAGTCGCCCTTCCAGTGCGGCGAGCCCTCGATCACCCATTGCCGCTGCGCCTCGGTGAGCTGGGCCCAGGCGGTGTCGCGCGGGATGCCGGCCTCGCCGGCGTGGCGCAGCAGGTCGTCCTGGCACTCGCTCCAGGCCGGCGTCTGGATGGGCTTGATCGCGCCGTTGCGCAGCGTCCTGCGGTGGTCGGGGATGACGAGGCCCCAGTCGACGCCGATCACGCGGCCGAAGCCGCGGCAGGCCTCGCAGGCGCCGTAGGCGGAGTTGAAGCTGAACAGGCCCGGCTGCGGATCGGCGTAGCGGCGGTCGCTCTCGGGGCAGTGCAGGCCGGTCGACCAGCGCCAGACCGTGGGCTCGCCCTCGTCGGCCAGCACGAAGACGTTGAGCCGTCCGCCGCCGCGCCGCAGCGCCAGCTCGATGGCCTCCATCACCCGCACCTTCTCGGCGCCGGCGAGGCGGAAGCGGTCGGCGACGACGTCGAGCACCTTCTTGCCGCCTTCCACCCGCTCGGCCTGCACGCGCGTGAAGCCGCTGGCGGCGAGCCACTGCTCCTGTTGCTCCGCGGTGGTGTCGGCGGGCAAGGTGACGGGGAACGTGAGCACCACGCGCGGGTCGCCAGCGGCGACCGCGCGACGGCTCAGATCCTCGAAGATCGTCTCCGCCGTGTCGTGCCGCACCGGCAGCGCGGTCACCTGGTCGAACAGCTGCGCCGCCCGTGCGAACAGCAGCTTCAGGTGGTCGTTCAGCTCGGTCATCGTGCCGACCGTGCTGCGGCTGGTGCGCA
>JBBION010000233.1:0-5077 GCA_037443345.1 Rubrivivax sp.
AACAGGAAGTACCGCGCCGCGTTCGAGGCGACCCGGGCGGCGGCGGTGATCGTGGACCCGGGCGAGGCGGTCTCCGCCGGCCGGACGGTCGTCCGCTCCGCGAACCCCTACCTGGCGTTCGCCAAGGTCTCGACGCTGTTCCACCCGCCGCGCGCCGCGGTGGCCGGCGCGCAGCCGCCGGTCGATGCGCTGCTCGACGTCGACCGCGAGTACCGCGACGCCGCGGCGGCCGACCGCCTGCCGAAGGTCGCGCCGCGTCGCTTCAATCCCGGCGGCGAGGCGTGGCTGCCGGTGCTGCACACGCAGCGCGGCGACTGGCACTTCACCGCGCTGTTCTCGAACACGGCACGCGCCCACGAACTGGGCCGCACGCGCGACTGGGTCGTGATCTACGCCGAGGACCGCGACCACGCCGAGCGCCAGTACACCGTCGTCACCGCCACCGGCGGCGCGCACGCCGGCCGGCGCGTCGTGCGCGGACGCGAAGACGACTGCCGGGCCGCGTCGGGAGCCGACTGACGCCCACTGCTGCCTTCAGCCGCGTTGCTGCTTGAGCGACGTCAATCCCGACGGATGCCGGCGGCGCCTACAGTGCTGCTGCGGGCCGCATGCGACGGCCGAGGAGCACGACGATGGGAGAACGACTCGATGCCGGTGCGATCTGCACGCGCCTGGTGACCGTTGCCGAGCGGGCGATGCCGGTCAACGAGGCCGCGCAGCTGATGCGCGCCCACCACGTCGGCTGCCTCGTCGTGACCGACGAGACCGCCGCCGGGCGCGTGCCGGCGGGGATCATCACCGACCGCGACGTCGTGACCGCCGTCGTCGCGAAGAACGTCGATCCGCGCGCGCTGCGCGTCGAGGACGTGATGAGCGCCGAGCTGGTCGTCGTGCCCGACGACGCCTCGGTGATCGACCTGCTGCGCACGATGCGCACCAAGGGCCTGCGCCGGCTGCCGGTGGTCGATGCGAAAGGCCTGCTGGTGGGGCTGGTCACGCTCGACGACCTGCTGGGCCTGATCGCCGAGGAGCTGCGCGCCACGGTGGCCGCGATCGAGGCCGAGCAGACGCGCGAGTCCCGCATGCGGCGCTGAGCGGGGGGCCGCCGCACGATGGCGTTCGAACGACTCCACCGCTTCGGCGGCCGGCTCGTGATCGTCGGCTTCGGCAGCATCGGCCAGGGCGTGCTGCCGCTGCTGCTGCGGCACCTTGAGATGTCGCCGGCGCAGGTCGTGATCGTGACGCCCGGCGGCGACGGGCACGCCATCGCGCGCGAACACGGCGTGGCGATGATCGACGCGGCGCTGACGCCGGCCAGCCACCACGAGGTGCTGGCGCCGCTGCTGGACGCCGGCGACTTCCTGCTCAACCTCTCGGTCGACGTCAGCAGCGCCGCGCTGATCGCGTGGTGCCAGCCGCGCGGCGTGCTGTACCTCGACACCGTCTCCGAGCCGTGGGCCGGCACCTACGACAGCAGCGACCTGCCGCCGGCGCAGCGCACAAACCACGCGATGCGCGAGGAGTCGCTCGCGCTGCGCCGCGCCGGCGCGCCGACGGCGCTGATCACGCACGGCGCCAACCCCGGGCTGGTGTCGCACTTCGTCAAGCAGGCGCTGCTGGACATCGCGCGCGACACCGGCGTCGAGGCGGCCGCGCCGTGCTCACGCGAGGACTGGGCGCGGCTCGCGCAGCGGCTGGGCGTGCGCGTGATCCACGTCGCCGAGCGCGACACGCAGGTCGGCACCCGCGCGAAGGCGGTCGGCGAGTTCGTCAACACCTGGTCGGTCGACGGCTTCGTCGGCGAAGGGCTGCAGCCGGCCGAGCTCGGCTGGGGCACGCACGAGCGCCACTTCCCGCCCGACGGCGAGCGCCACGCCAGCGGCTCACGCCCCGCGATCTACCTGAAGCGCCCGGGTGCCAGCACGCGCGTGCGCAGCTGGACGCCGGCCGCGGGGCCGCAGCACGCCTTCCTGATCACGCATGCCGAGGCGATCTCGATCGCCGACCACCTCACCCTGGGCGATCCGGCGCAGCCGCTGTACCGTCCGACGGTGCACTACGCCTACCACCCGTGCGACGACGCCGTGCTGTCGGTGCACGAGCTGGCCGGCCGCAACTGGCGCGTGCAGCCGCGCAAGCGCATCCTGAAGGACGACATCGCCGGCGGCGCCGACGTGCTCGGCGTGCTGCTGATGGGCCACGCGCGCGGCGCCTATTGGTACGGATCGCGGCTGTCGATCGAGCAGGCGCGCGCGGCGTGCCCGCACAACAGCGCCACGAGCCTGCAGGTGACGGCGGCGGTGCTGGCCGGCGTCGTGTGGGCGATGAAGCACCCCGACCGCGGCGTCGTCGAGCCCGACGAGCTGCCGCACGACGAGATCCTGGCGTGGTGCCGCCCGTACCTGGGCGAGGTGTTCGGCGTCTACACCGACTGGACGCCGCTGGTCGACCGCGGCTGGCTGTTCGACGAGGACGTCGACCGCGACGACCCCTGGCAGTTCACGAACTTCCGCGTCGCGTGAAGCGACGCGCGCGGCGGGTGGCCGTCAGGAGGCGGCGTCGTCGCCCACTGGCTCGGCGTCGTCGGCCCAGCCGGCGTCGGCCGCCGCGGGCGCATCGTCGAGCCCGACGTGGTCGAGCGGGCGGCACACGCGCCGGCGCAGCGCGCGCAGGCGGTCGGACGCCTCCATCGCGGCCACGACGGCCTGCGGGTTGGTCATCAGCGCAAACGGGTTGCTCACGGCACGCGGGCTTTGCATCACGACCTCCGGCGTTGTCACCAACGGTGTGAACGCACTCTAGGCGTGACGCGGCCGCGGCCGCAGTCGGTCGCGGCCCATAGTTCGTGTCGGATTTCTTCCGACACGCCGGCGCGTGGGCCCGTCAGCGCGCAGCCAGCTGCCGCGCCAGTGCCTCGCGCCCCGCCAGACGGGCGAAGTCGGCCGCGTCGAGATCGCGCTGGTTGCGCAGCCGGCGGTCGGCGCCGCGCTGCAGCAGCAGCGCGACGCTGCGTTCGCTGCCGTAGCGGGCGGCCATCATCAGCGGCGTCGTGCCGTTGGGGCTGCGCGCATCCGGCGGTGCGCCGCGGTCGAGCAGCAGCTCGAGCGCCTGCGGCTCGGGCCCAGTGGCGGCGTAGTGGACCGGCGACCAGCCTTCCTGGTGCAGGCGCGCACCACGCTCGAGCAGGCGGCGCATCCAGCCCACCTCGCCGCGCAGCGCGGCCATCATCAGCGGCGTCTCGCCGGCGCCGTTGACGGCGTCGACCTGCAGTTGCGGGTGCGCCCACAGCACTTCGGCGACTGCCGGCGCAGGCTGGCGCAACGCCAGGTACAGCGCCACCTGACCTTCCGCGTCGCGGCTGTTGGGGTCGAAGCCGCGCTGCAGCAGCGCCGCCACGGTGCGCGCGTCGTCACGCTCGAGGGCCGCGAAGAAATCCTCGTAAGCGCCGGCGTGCGCCACAGAAAATCCAATGGCCAGAATGGTATGTAAAAGATACCGAAAGTAATTTCTGAGATTCATTGGGCGGCCCCCACGAGCGCCGGCAGCCGGAACAGGCGTTCGAAATTGGCGCTCGTCACGGCCGCGATGTGTTCGACGCCGACGCCCCGCTCGGCCGCCAGCCGCACGGCCACGTGCGGCACCAGCGACGGGTCGTTGACCTTGCCGCGGTGCGGCGCCGGTGCCAGGTAGGGGCTGTCGGTCTCGATCAGCAGCCGGTCGTCGGGCACGAAGCGCGCGACGGCGCGCAGGTCGTCGGCGTTGCGGAACGTCACGATGCCCGAGAACGAGATGTAGAAGCCCAGGTCGAGCGCCGCGCGCGCGACCTCGGCCGTCTCGGTGAAGCAGTGGAAGACGCCGCCGGCGGCGTCGCCGCCCTCCTCGCGCAGGATCGCCAGCGTGTCGGCGCTGGCGCTGCGCGTGTGGATCACGAGCGGCTTGCCGCTCGCCCGCGCGGCGCGGATGTGCACGCCAAAGCGCTCGCGCTGCCAGGCCATGTCGGCGACCGTGCGCCCGCCGAGGCGGTAGTAGTCGAGCCCGGTCTCGCCGATCGCGACGACGCGCGCTCGCGCCGCGAGCGCCCGCAGGTCGTCGACGCTGGGCTCGCGCACGCCCTCGTTGTCGGGGTGCACGCCGGCGCTGGCCCAGAAGTTGTCGTAGCGCATCGCGAGCGCGTGCACGGTGTCGAACTCCTCGAGCGTCGTGCAGATCACGAGCGCGCGGTCGACGCGCGCGGCGGCCATCGCGTCGCGGATCGCGTCGATGCGCCCGTGCAGTTCGGGAAAGCTCAGGTGGCAGTGCGAGTCGGCGTACATCGGCAAGGGCACCGGCGCGGCGGCGCCCGGTGTCGGGTCGGCGGGCGGCGCCGGGCGTGCCGGCGTCAGAGGGTCTGCGTCGGCTTGGTCGACGAGATCATCGTGCCGAGGAGTTCCTCGATCTTCAGCTTCAGCAGCCGCGTCTTCTCGTCGCTGGGAAAGCGCACGCCGACGCCCTGCGTGCGGCCGCCCGACGCGTTGGCCGGCGTGATCCACCCGACCTTGCCGGCCACCGGATAGCGCTGCGGGTCGTCGGGCAGCGTGACGAGCAGGTACACGTCCTCGCCGAGGCGGTACTCGCGCGTCGTCGGCACGAACAGGCCGCCGTCGGTCATCACCGGGATGTAGGCGGCGTACAGCGCGCTCTTGTCGCGGAACACGAGCTGGATCACGCTCGGCCGCGCGGCCGAGCCCGACACGGGCAGTCCGCCGGGGCGGGTCGGTGAGGGATCGTTCATCGAGCGCCGAGTGTAGCGGCGGCGACCCGCCCGCGGGGCACCGGCGCGAAGCACCCGTGCCCTTCGGCGACGAGCGACTCGATCAGCAGCGGCGCGTGCCACGGATGCTCGGCGTGGCGCGCAACGCGCGCCAGCGACTTCGTCCACGCGGCCAGCGCCGGCATCGACGCCGCGCCCGGCAGGCTCCCGGCGGGGAAGAAGCGCGGCGCCGCGCCGGCGCCGACGACGAGCAGGTCGTGCGCCAGCTTCTGCAGCACGTCGACCACGCGCGCGACGCTGCAGCCGGCGAACACGCCGGCGTCGCCG
>JBBION010000234.1:0-5067 GCA_037443345.1 Rubrivivax sp.
CTCCGGGCGGCAGGACCTCGCCGGCGCTGCTCGCCGCGGCGGCGTCCTGCGGCTGGACGCATGTCGGCTGGTCGCCGGCCGGCTTTCTCGGTGACGAGCTGCCGAGCGAGCGCTTCGCCAATGATGCTCTGCTCGCGCAGGCGCTGCGCGACATCCGTCCCGGCGACGTGCTGCTCGCCCACCTCGGGATCTGGAGCCGCCGTGACCCCTGGGCGCCGGCGGCGCTCGAGCCGCTGATCGCGGGGCTCAAGCAGCGCGGCTTCTGCTTCGCGACGCTGCGCGAGCATCCGGCCTATGCCCGCGCCGCGAGCACGCCGCGCCGGGACGCGGACCCCGCGCCGCCGTCCCGCTGACGCCGCGTCGACCCACCGCGCCCGGCCGGCCCGCGATGTGCACCCCGCGATGAGCACCCCGCTCGACTGGTTCGACGACGCGCAGCAGTGGCTGTTCCAGGCCGCCGTCCAGCCGTGGCTGTACGGCGCCGGCCTGGCCAACCTGCTCGAGGACGGCTACCGCGCCACCGGCTGGCTGCTCGTCGGCCTGCTGCAGCTGGCGGTGATGCTGACGCTGTTCCGCGCGCTCGAGCGCTGGCGGCCGGTCGAGGCGCTGGTCGACCGCGCCGCGGTGCGCGTCGACGTGATCTACACACTGATCCACCGCCTGGGCCTCGTGCGCGTGGCCTTGTTCTTCACGCTCGATCCGCTGTGGACGGCGCTCGTCGGCACGCTGCGGCTGCACGGCCTGCCGACCTGGTCGCTCGACGGCCTGTGGCCCGGCGTCACCGACGTCGCGCTGGTGTCGTTCCTGCTCTACCTGGTGCTGTTCGACTTCGTCGACTACTGGCTGCATCGCGGCCAGCACCGCTTCGACTGGTGGTGGCAGCTGCACGCGCTGCACCACAGCCAGCGGCAGATGACGATGTGGACCGACAACCGCAACCATCTGCTCGACGACGTGATCCGCGATGCGGCCTTCGTCGCCGTGGCGCTGGCGGTCGGCGTGCCGCCAGGGCAGTTCGTCGCCATCGTCGCGCTGACGCAGCTCGTCGAGAGCCTGTCGCACGCCAACGTGCGGCTCGACTTCGGCCGCGCCGGCCGGCAGCTGCTCGTGAGCCCGCGCTTCCACCGGCTGCACCATGCGATCGGCCTCGGCCACGAGTCGGCCGGGCCGGGCAGCCTCGGCGGGCACAACTTCGCGGTGCTGTTCCCGCTGTGGGATCGCCTCTTCGGCACCGCGCGCTTCGAAGCGCCCGACGCCCCGATCGAGCCCACCGGCATCCGCGACCAGCTGCCGGCCTGGGGCGGCCGCGACTACGGACGCGGCTTCTGGGCCCAGCAGTGGCTCGGCCTGCGGCGACTCGTCGACCGCCGGGCAGGGGGCTGAGGTCCGCATGCGCGACGTCCTCGACGCCTTCGGGCGCGCGGTGCTGACCTGCCTGCACCCGCGGCTCGTGCTGTGGTCGCTGCTGCCGGTGCTGCTGGCCGGCGGCGGGCTCGGCGTGTTCGGCTGGCTCTGGTGGGAGCCGGCGGTGGCCGGCACGCGCGCGCTGCTCGAGCGCTTCGAGCTCACCGGGCCGCTGCTCGACTGGCTGGCGGCCCAGGGCGCGAACCAGCTGCGCGCGGTGCTGGCGCCGCTGCTGGTGGTGGCGGTGATGGTGCCGCTGGTGGTGGTGGTCGTGCTGCTGCTGGTGGGCGTGCTGATGATGCCGGCGGTGGTGGGCGTCGTCGCGCGGGCGCGCTTTCCCGGACTGGGGCGCCGCGAAGGCGCCGGGCCGCTGCGGTCGGCGGCTTGGTCGATCGCGTGCACGCTGGGGGCCCTGCTGGCCCTGGCGGCCAGCGTGCCGCTGTGGTTCGTGCCGCCGCTGGCGGCGGTGGTGCCGCCATTGATCTGGGGCTGGCTCGCCTACCGCATCCTCGCCTTCGACGCGCTGGCCGCCCACGCCAGCGCCGGCGAGCGCCGCTTCGTGATGCGAACCCGGCGCCGGCCGCTGCTGGCGATGGGCCTGGCCTGCGGCCTGCTCGGCGCGCTGCCGTCGCTGCTGTGGGCCTTCGGGGCGCTGTCGCTGGTCTTCGCCCCGCTGCTGCTGGTGGCCTCGGTGTGGCTGTACACGCTTGTCTTCGCGTTCGCCGCCTGCTGGTTCGCCCACTACGCGCTGGCGGCGCTGGCGACACTGCGCGACGCGCCGGAACCGCCGCCCGCCGTCGGGGCCGAGGCCGCCGCGCCCCACCGGCTCCCATCGTCGGCGCTGACCCGACAGGACCCCACGCCATGAACATCGGCCTCATCATCGTCGGCGACGAAATCCTCTCCGGCAAGCGCGAGGACAAGCACCTGCCCAAGGTGATCGCGCTGCTGGCCGCGCGCGGCCTGGCGCTGTCGTGGGCGCGCTACGTCGGCGACGACCGCCCGCGCATCACCGCGGCGCTGGCCGACGCGTTCGCCGGCGGCGACCTCGTCTTCAGCTGCGGCGGCATCGGCGCGACGCCCGACGACCACACGCGCCAGTGCGCCGCCGCGGCGCTGGGCGTGCCGCTCGAGCTGCACCCGCAGGCGCGCGAGCTGATCGTCGAGCGCATGCGCGACGTCGCGCGCGAGCAGGGCGTGCCGTTCGAGCCCGACCGCGCCGACAACGTGCACCGCCTCAACATGGGCGTGTTCCCGCGCGGCGCGACGATCGTGCCGAACCCCTACAACAAGATCCCGGGCTTCTCGGTCGGCGACGTGCACTTCCTGCCCGGCTTCCCGGTCATGGCGTGGCCGATGATCGAAGGGCTGCTCGACGGCTGCTACGCCGCGCTGCACGGCCGCCACCGCCAGACCGAACGCTCCGTCATCGTGATGGGCTCGATGGAGGCGACGCTGACGCCGCTGATGGAGGCGGTCGAGCGCGAGCACCCGTCCGTGCGCGTGTTCAGCCTGCCCAGCGTTGACCATCCGCAGTACGGCCGGCACATCGAGCTCGGCGTCAAGGGCCCGGCCGCCGCGGTCGATTCGGCGTTCGCCCGGCTGCACGTCGGCGTGCAGGCGCTCGGCGCGACGCTGGGCCCTGAACTGGTGCGCACCTGATCGAGGCAATGCACTGATTTGGTGTTGCCTCCTCGGAGATGGACACGCGCCGGCCGACTCCTCCGCGCCCTCGGATTGGGCATGGTTTCTGCTAGATTCCGGTGCGCCTTGGACAGCCGGTTCCGGCCCTCCACGAGCCGACAAGCCTTTTTCGATTCCAACCCCCCTGCAAGCGTCCCGCTAGGAGATTTCTGATGGCCAAGACCGTCGCCGACGTGATGAAGATGGTGAAGGACAACGAAGTCAAGTTCGTCGACTTCCGCTTCACCGACACCCGCGGCAAGGAACAACACGTCACCGTCCCCGTGTCGGCGTTCGGCGAAGACAAGTTCACCGACGGCCACGCGTTCGACGGCTCGTCGATCGCCGGCTGGAAGGGCATCGAGGCGTCGGACATGCTGCTGATGCCCGACCCGTGCACGGCCAACATCGACCCGTTCTTCGAGGAGCCGACGCTGTTCCTCACCTGCGACGTCATCGAGCCGGGCGACGGCAAGCCCTACGAGCGCGACCCGCGCTCGCTGGCCAAGCGCGCCGAGGCCTACATGAAGGCCTCGGGCCTGGGCGACGCGGCCTACTTCGGCCCCGAGCCCGAGTTCTTCGTCTTCGACAGCATCCACTGGCACGTCGACATGTCGGGCTGCGGCGTGCGCATCGAGTCGGAAGAGGCGGCCTGGAGCACCGGCAAGGACTACGAAGGCGGCAACCGCGGCCACCGTCCGTCGGTCAAGGGCGGCTACTTCCCGGTGCCCCCGATCGACAGCTTCCAGGACATGCGCTCCGAGATGTGCCTGCTGCTCGAGCAGATGGGCATCCCGGTCGAGGTGCACCACCACGAGGTGGCCACCGCCGGCCAGATGGAGATCGGCACCAAGTTCAGCACGCTGGTCCAGCGCGCCGACTGGCTGCAGTTGCAGAAGTACATCGTGCACAACGTCGCCCACGCCTACGGCAAGACCGCGACCTTCATGCCCAAGCCCATCGTCGGCGACAACGGCAGCGGCATGCATGTGCACCAGTCGGTGTGGAAGGACGGCAAGAACCTGTTCGCCGGCGACGGCTACGCGGGCCTGAGCGAGTTCGCGCTGTACTACATCGGCGGCATCATCAAGCACGCGCGTGCGCTCAACGCCATCACGAACCCCGGCACCAACAGCTACAAGCGCCTGGTGCCCGGCTTCGAGGCGCCGGTCAAGCTGGCCTACTCGTCGCGCAACCGCTCGGCGTCGATCCGCATCCCGTACGTCGCCAACCCGAAGGGCCGCCGCATCGAGGCGCGCTTTCCGGACCCGACGGCCAACCCGTACCTCGCGTTCAGCGCGATGCTGATGGCCGGCCTCGACGGCGTCGAGAACAAGATCCACCCGGGCGAGGCGGCCAGCAAGGACCTGTACCACCTGCCGCCCGAAGAGGACGCGAAGATCCCGACCGTGTGCTCGAGCCTCGAGCAGGCGCTCGACTACCTCGACAAGGACCGGGCGTTCCTGACCAAGGGCGGCGTGTTCACCGACGCCTACATCGACGCCTACATCGACCTGAAGATGCAGGAGGTCACGCGCTTCCGCATGACGACGCACCCGGTCGAGTTCGACATGTACTACAGCCTTTGAGCCGGTGGCCGCGTCCGCGGCCACCGCTCCGGCGATGCGCAGGGACGGCCACGGCCGTCCCTTTTCGTTGGGCTTTTCGGCCGTTGCCCCGGCGGCCCGTGGGCGACAATGCGCCGGCCGGGGACCGTGTGCCCCGCACGGAGACCGACTGATGATGCGCTTGGGACCTGTGGCGCGCGGCACCACGCTGGCGATGCTGTGGGCACTGTCGTCGCTCGCTGCGGCGCAGTCGTCCGGCGGCGTCGTCTACCGCTGCCCGGGCCCGCCCGATCTGTACACCGACGCGCTGACGCCCGAGGAGGCCAAGGCCAAGGGCTGCCGCACGATCGAGGGCGCACCGATCACCGTGATGCGCTCGGCGCCGCGCCCGCAGGCCGCAGCCCCGGCGGCC
>JBBION010000235.1:0-5049 GCA_037443345.1 Rubrivivax sp.
CGGGAAATGCGCCGCGACCTTGTCGGGCGTCGCCTGCGCCCAGCGCGCCAGCAGGATGCCGGCGACGATGCCCGGCGCCTCCATCACCGCGACCCACAGCGCGGCATGGCTCTCGGCCTCGAGCCCGGCGCGCGCCAGCGCCGCACTGGCCACCGCGAACGTGACGACGCTGACCGAGCCGTAGTGCGCGCCCACCGCCGCCGCGTCGACGGCCGGCAGGCGCAGTGCGCGCAGCACCGGGAACAGCAGGAACGGGATCGCGAAGCCCAGCGCCATGCACGCCGCCACCTGCGGGGCCAGTTCGGCCAGCGGCTGGCGACTCAGTTCCAGCCCGCCCTTCAGCCCGATGGCCAGCAGCAGGTAGATCGACAGCGTCTCGTACAGCGCCTCCGGCAGCCGCAGGTCGCTGCCGACCAGGCGCGCGAACACGCCGAGCAGGAAGAACAGCACGACGACGTCGATCATGGCCGCGCCCTCCGCGCGTAGGTCGCGCCGGCCGGCGCGTTCACACCGGCAGCAGGCGGCCGAGGTTCAGCTTCACCAGCGTCGCATCGTGCCCGCCGTTGAGGCACACGCCGTAGCGGAACGGCGCCTCCTCGCGTCCGGGAAAGCCGAAGCGCAGGTCGCCGAACACGGCGCAGCGCTCGACGCTGCCGTCGCCGTTCGTGCGCTCGAGCGTCTTGACCAGCACCGGCGCGGCGGCGAACCAGCGGTAGGTGGCCAGCGCCTCGTGCTGCCACGCCTCGCGCACCCAGGCCGCCTCGGCGCCGTTGCCGAAGCGCGGCATCGCCCGCCACTCGGCCTGCGCGGCGGGCTGGTACGGCGCCGAGAAGCGGCGGACGAAGTGGTCGTCGGGCGTGGCCACCAGCGGCTCGGTGCGCCGCGTGTTCAGGTGCGCGACGTGGTAGCGCTCGCCGTCGAACACCGTGACCGTCCAGTTGAACGGCGACGCCGGCCGCGGCATCGCCTCGACCTCGACGGCCGTGATGCCCGCCCGCTGCGCGTAGCGCTGCCCCTCCGCGATCGCGTCGTCGCGCGCGTCCCACGCCAGCGCGACCCAGCCGCACGCCAGCACGAGCCCCGCGAGCGCCGGCCAGCGCCGGCGCGGGAACGCCGCCGCGGCCACCAGGCCCGCCACCAGCACGCCGCTGAACACCAGGTCGATGATGAACATCGCGCCCAGCCCGAAGCGCGCGTCCGACAGCGGCGCGAGCATCATCGTGCCGAACTGCGTGATCCAGTCGCCGGCGATATGGATCGCGATCGCCGCCAGCGCGATCACGTACAGGCTCTTCCAGCCGCCTGTCTGCTCGCGCGTCGGCGCGAACCAGCGGCTCATGATCCACGCCAGCAGCGCCGCCCACAGCGGCGCGAGCAGCAGCGAGTGCGTCACGCCGCGGTGGTGGCGCAGGTAGGCCATCTCGCCGGCCCAGCCGACGACGAAGTCGATGTCCGGGAACGCCGCCGCCACCGTGCCGGCGACGACCGCCTGCCACGGCGCCAGCGCCCCGGCGCGCCCGTCCCAAGGCGCGCTGAAGCGGCCCGCGGCCGGCGCCGTCAGCGGCGCGACGGGCACCAGCGCCGGCGTGCGCACGCAGATCGCGCGCGCCAGCAGCGCCCCCGACAGGGCATGGGTCAGCGTGTCCATGGCGCGCGAGCATGCCGCCTCGCGAGTCGCCGTGCCGGTCGCGGGTCATTCGGGCCTCCGTCACTCGTGGCGGCGTCGCTTGCGTCCGCGCCCGCGCATCAGGCGGTCGAACCAGGCATTCGGCAGCGCGCGCAGCAGCCTGGCCACGATCGCCATCGGCCACGGGATCACGCGGTACGACGCCCCCGCGTCGATCGCCCGGAACGCGCGCTCGGCGAACTGCGAGGCCGACAGCAGGAACGGCATCGCGTAGCGGTTGCGCGCCGTCAGCGGCGTCGCGACGAAGCCGGGCAGCAGCGTCACGACGCGCACGCCGTACGCTCGGCACTCGCCGCGCAGGCTCTCGCAGTACGCGACGACGCCGGCCTTGCTCGCGCAGTACGCGCCGTGGCCCGGCAGCCCGCGGACCGCGGCCACGCTGGCGATGCCCACCAGCGTGCCCGAGCGGCGCTCGCGCATCGGCGCGAGGAAGGGGTGGAACGTGGCCGCCACCCCCAGCAGGTTGATCTCGAGCGTGTCGCGCATCACGTCGAGGTCCTCGCGCTCGGCGGTGTCCATGCCGACGCTGATGCCGGCGTTGGCGATGACGACGTCGGGCAGGCCCTGGCGCGCGATGCACTCGCGCCCGGCACGCTCGATCGCGTCGAGCTGCTGCACGTCGGCCGCGTAGACGGCGCAGCGTTCGGCGTCGAGCCCCTGCTCGCGCGCCCACGCCTCGAGCTGCGCGCCGCGGCGCGCGACCAGCGCCAGGCGCCAGCCGGCCTGCGCGCAGCGCAGCGCCAGCGCCTGGCCGATGCCGCTCGACGCACCGGTGATGAAGACCAGCGGCGCGGCCTTCATCGCGGCAGCCGCCCCGGCTCGAGCGTCGCGCGCAGCGGGCCGGTCAGGCGCACCGTCTGCGCACGCTGATCGACCTCGAGCCCGGCGGCGTCGATGCGGCTGCGCCCCTGCGTCAGCGTCACCGGCTGGTTCGAGCGCAGCTGCTGCGCCTCGACGAAGGCATGCAGGAACTCGCCGCGGAACTCGATCGGCTCGCCGCCGTCGGCCGACGTGTAGGTCACGTGCGCGCCGCCGCGCAGCTGCACCTCGCTGCCCTTGCCGTCGGTCACCGCCTGCGTCGCGCTGGCCAGTGTCAGGCTGCCGTCGTCGGCCAGCGCGCGCACGCGCACGTCGTCGATCTCGATCGCGTCGCCGGGCACGTAGTGGCGCAGCATCTGACCCTCGATGCGCACGCGCAGCCGCCCGTCGGCGTCGAAGCGCTGCAGCAGGAAGCGCTCCATCGTGTAGTCGGGCTCGCCGGCCGCGGGGGTCACGACGCGCGGCGGCTCCGGCGCCGGCGTGGCGCGCACCAGCCACCACGTGGCCAGCGCCAGCACGGCCATCAGCAGCAGCGGCAGGTACGCGCCCACGAGCTCGCGCAGCCGCCAGTGCCAGGGCTGGCGTGGCACGGCCGCGGCGGGACGGGGCTGCGGGGGCGGCAACATCAACGCGCGTCGAGCGTCGTCAGGTGGCCGTGCAGCAGCCGCGCGTAGTGGCCGCCGGCCATCAGCAGCAGGTCGCAGAACTCGCGCGCCGCACCGTGGCCGCCGGCGGCGGCCGTCACGTGATGCACCGCGGCGCGCACCTCGGCGTGCGCGTTCGGCGGCGCGCACGAGAAGCCGGCGTGCGCCAGCAGCGGCAGGTCGGGCCAGTCGTCGCCGATCGCGGCGACCTCGCCCCAGTCGAGCGCGAGGCGCACGCGCACCTCGTCGGCGGCGGCGAGCTTGTCGGCGGTACCGAACACGGCGTGCTGCAGCCCGAGGTCGGCCACGCGCCGGCGCACCGCGGGCGAGTCGCGCCCGGTGACGACGACGGGCTCGATGCCCGCGCGCGCGAGCAGCTTCAGCCCGTGGCCGTCGAGCACGTGGAAGGCCTTCAGCGTCTCGCCGGCCTCGCTCAGGTAGAGCGTGCCGTCGGTCAGCACGCCGTCGACGTCGAAGATCGCGGCCTTCATGCCCAGCCCCGGGCCCTGGGCCTTCAGGAGCAGTGCCGGCGGGAACTGCAGCGCGGCCATCAGATCACCTTGGCGCGCATCAGGTCGTTGGTGTTGAGCGCGCCGACCAGCCGGCCCTCGCCGTCCACGACCAGCACGCTCGTGATGCGGTGCTGCTCCATCAGCGCCGCGGCGTCGACGGCCAGCGCGTCGGCGCCCACGGTGCGCGGGCGCGCATGCATCACCTCGCCGGCCCGCAGGCCGCGCAGGTCGTCGCCCTTCTCGATCAGGCGGCGCAGGTCGCCGTCGGTGAAGATGCCCTGCACGCGGTCGCCGTCGCCGACGATCGCCGCGAAGCCCAGCCCCTTGCGCGACATCTCGTGCAGCAGGTCGCCGAACGCGGTGTCGGGGCGCACGCGCGGCAGCGCGTCGCCGGTGCGCATCAGGTCGCCGACGTGCACCAGCAGCCGCCGGCCGAGCGCGCCGCCGGGGTGCGAGCGCGCGAAGTCGTCCTCCTCGAAGCCGCGCGCGTCGAGCAGCGCCACCGCCAGCGCGTCGCCGAGCGCGATCTGCGCCGTCGTGCTCGCGGTGGGCGCCAGGTTCAGCGGGCAGGCCTCCTGCTCGACGGCGCTCGACAGCACGACGCTCGCGTGGCGGGCCAGCGTCGAGTCGTCGCGCCCCGTCATCGCGACCAGCGTCACGCCCTGGCGGTGCAGCAGCGGCACGATGACGTTGAGCTCGTCGCTCTCGCCCGAGTTGGAGATCGCCAGCACCACGTCGTGCGGCGTGACCATGCCCAGGTCGCCGTGGCTGGCCTCGGCCGGGTGCACGAACATCGCCGGCGTGCCGGTCGAGGCCAGCGTCGCGGCGATCTTGCGCCCGACGTGGCCGCTCTTGCCCATGCCCATCACGACGACGCGCCCGCGGCAGGCCAGCATCGCCTGCACCGCCTGCGCGAACGGCGGGCCCAGCCGCGCCTTGACGCCGGCCAGCGCGGCGGCCTCGATGTCGAGCGTGCGCGCGGCCAGCTCGAGCACGCGGGCGGCGTCGACGGCGGGGGCGGTGGTCATGGGGCAGGGGGCGGCGGCCCGAGAGGGACCGTGCCGCGCTCACTTACGATCGCGGCATTCTAGGTGTCGCCCCATGCCGGCGGCGCCGCGCCCGCACCGCATGGCCACCACGCTCGACCTCGCCCTGCTGTACCTCGTCGCCGCCGTGGCCGGGGTCGTGATCTGCCGCTCGCTGAAGCTGCCGCCGATGCTCGGCTACCTGGTGGTCGGCGTCGTCATCGGCCCCAACGCGCTCGCGCTGGCCAAGGACTCGGCCGGCGTGCGCTACCTCGCCGAGTTCGGCGTCGTGTTCCTGATGTTCGTCATCGGGCTCGAGTTCAACCTGCCCAAGCTGCGCAGCATGCGCACGCTGGTGTTCG
>JBBION010000236.1:0-5037 GCA_037443345.1 Rubrivivax sp.
CGCGCCGCAGCAGCCGGCGCCGTCGGCCACCAGCGTCTGGATGCCGGCCGCGTCGAGCACGCGCGCCGTCGCGCTGTTGACGTTGGGCATCATCGCCGGCTGCACGCAGCCCAGCAGCAGCAGGACCTTGCGCGGGTGCTGCTGCGTCGGCCAGCGGTGCGCGCGCTCCGGCGCCGGGGCCGGCACCTTGTTCTTGAGCGTTTGCGGCAGCAGCGGCCGCGCGAGCTGGCCGAGCTTCATCGCCGGGCCGAACAGCGGCGACGTGAGCCCCGCCTTGAGCAGCCAGCGCACCGCCTTCTCGCCGGCGGGGCGTTCGACGCGCTCCTCGACGATCTTGCGCCCGATGTCGACCAGCTGGCCGTACTGCACGCCGCTCGGGCACGTCGTCTCGCAGTTGCGGCAGGTCAGGCAGCGGTCGAGGTGCTGCTGCGTCTTGCGCGTCACCGGCGCGCCCTCGAGCACCTGCTTCATCAGGTAGATGCGCCCGCGCGGGCCGTCGAGCTCGTCGCCGAGCAGCTGGTACGTCGGGCAGGTGGCGGTGCAGAAGCCGCAGTGCACGCACTTGCGCAGGATCGCCTCGGCCTCCTGGCCTTCGCGGGTGTGCTTGAACTCGTCGGCGAGCGCGGTTTGCATGGAACCTCGGTGGGACTTCAGAACAGCTTGAACGCCAGCGGCAGCAGCAGCGCGGCGAGCACCACCTGCAGCCCGAGCGCGAGCCCGGCATAGGCGCCGGCGTCGGGGTCGACCTGCAGCGCGCGCGCCGCGCCCAGGCCGTGCGACGCGGTGCCCAGCGCGAAGCCGCGCACCGCGTGCGGCGCGACGCGCAGCGCGTCGAACAGGTACTTCGCGCTGACCGCGCCGACCATGCCGGTCAGCACCGCGAACGCCGCGGCCAGCGCCGGGATGCCGCCGATCTGCTCGGCGATGCCCATCGCGACCGGCGCGGTGACCGACTTGGGCGCGAGCGACAGCACGACGTCGCGCGGCAGGTCCAGCGCCACGCCCAGCGCCACCGCGCTCGACGCCGCGGCGCCGCCGCCGGCCAGGGCGGCGAGCACGATCGGCACCACGCGCCGGCGCAGCTCGGCGCGGCGCTGCCACAGCGGCCACGCGAGCGCGACGACCGCCGGCCCGAGCAGGAAGTGGATGAACTGCGCGCCCGAGAAGTACGTCGGGTACGGCGTCGAGGTGGCCCACAGCAGCGCGGCGAGCACGACGACGGTGGCCAGCACCGGGTTGGCCCACGGCGGCTGGCCCAGCCGAAGCGCGAGCCACTGCGCGGCGACGTAGACCGACAGCGTCGCGGTCAGCCCGAACAGCGGCGTGGCCGACAGGTAGACCCACAGCTCGACGAAGCTCTGCACCGGCGCTCCTTCAGGCTGCGGCCGACCTGGGCAGCAGCGCGCGCAGCACGAGCGCCGTCACCGCGAGGCCGACCCACGTCGACAGCACGACGACCACCGCCATGCGCACGCCGAAGCGCGCGATCAGGTCCAGGTGCACGACGACGCCGACGCCCACCGGCACGAACAGCAGCGACAGGTGGGCGAGCAGCACGTCGGCGGCGGCCGCGACGGGGCGGCGCAGCACCTCGACGTTGAGCGCCGCCCACAGCAGCAGCAGCCCGAGCACCGGCCCCGGCAGCGGTGCGTGCGTCAGCCGCGCCAGCGCCTCGCCGGCCGACTGGCACAGCAGCAGCACCGCGAGGCCTCGCAACGCGTCCATCGGCGCTCGTTCAGAGCTCGGGGTAGAGCCGGCCCGGGTTGAAGACGCGGTCGGGGTCGAACGCGGTCTTCAGCTCGCGGTGGATGCGCGCCAGCGCCGGCGACAGCGGCGCGAACACGCCGGCGCTGCGGTCGCCGCCGCGCCACAGCGTCGCATGGCCGCCGGCGGCCGCCGCGGCGTCGCGGATGCGCGCCGGCGTGTCGTCGCTGACCAGCCAGCGCTGCGCGCCGCCCCACTCGACGAGCGTGTCGCCGCTCAGCGCCAGCGGCGGCGTCGTCGGCGGCAGCGACAGCCGCCACAGCGTCGCACCGCCGGCCACCTGGGCGTGCGCGGCGGCGAAGAACTCGTCGCGCTGGTCGCGCAGGCCGTCCCAGAACACGGCGGCGAGCGCGTCGTCGACGCGTTCGCCGCCGAGCTGCTCGCACGCGGCGTCGACCGCCGCTTGCGCGCCCGCGAGCCGCACCGCCAGCGTGCCCTGCCACCACGCGCTCGCATTGAGCGGCAGCGGCTGGCCGCCCCACGCGTTGAGCTGCGCGATCGCCTGCGCGGGGTCCGTCTCGAAGCGCAGCGTCGCGCGCGCCACCGGCGCGGGCAGCACCTTGAGCGACACCTCGCAGATCACGCCGAGGATGCCCAGCGAGCCGGCGAGCAGGCGCGAGACGTCGTAGCCGGCGACGTTCTTCATCACCTGGCCGCCGAAGCTCAGCACCTCGGCGCGGCCGTTGAGCATCGTCGCGCCGAGCACGTAGTCGCGCACGCCGCCGACCGCCGCGCGCGCCGGCCCGGCCAGGCCCGCGGCGACCATGCCGCCGCCCGTTCCTGCCTCGCCGAAGCGCGGCGGCTCGAACGGCAGGCACTGCCCCTTGTCGGCCAGCGCCGCCTCGAGCTCGGCCAGCGGCGTGCCGGCGCGCACCGTGACGACAAGCTCGGTCGGCTCGTAGCTGCTGATGCCGGCCAGCTCGCGCACGTCGAGCGGCTCGCCCTGCGGCGTGCCGCCGTAGAACGCCTTCGTGCCGCCGCCGCGGATCTCGAGCGTGGTGCGGTCGGCGCGCGCCGCGCGCACGCGGTCGATAAGACGCGCCAGCGCCGGATCGAAGTCGGCCATCAGAAGCGTTCCAGTTCCGGGAAAGGCAGCAGGCCCTTCTTGACGTGCATCTTTCCGTACTCGGCGCAGCGGTGCAGCGTCGGGATCACCTTGCCCGGGTTCAGCAGCCCGGCGGGGTCGAACGCGCGCTTGAGCGCGAGCATCTGCTCGCGCTCCTCGGGGCTGAACTGCACGCACATCGAGCTGAGCTTCTCGACGCCCACGCCGTGCTCGCCGGTCACGGTGCCGCCGAGCGCGACGCTGGTCTCGAGGATGTCGGCGCCGAAGCGCTCGCAGCGCGCGAGCTGGTCGGGGTCGTTGGCGTCGAACAGGATCAGCGGGTGCAGGTTGCCGTCGCCGGCGTGGAACACGTTGCAGCAGCGCAGGCCGTACTTGCGCTCCATCTCGGCGATCGCGAGCAGGATGTCGGCGAGTTTCTTGCGCGGGATCGTGCTGTCCATGCACATGTAGTCGGGGCTGATGCGCCCGCTGGCCGGGAACGCGTTCTTGCGCCCGCTCCAGAACGTCAGCCGCTCCGATTCGCTCCGGCTGACCTGCAGCCGCGTCGCGCCGGCGGCCGACAGCACGGCCTGCATGCGGTCGATCTCCTCGGCCACCTCCTCGGGCGTGCCGTCGCTCTCGCACAGCAGGATCGCCTGCGCGTCGAGGTCGTAGCCGGCGTGCACGAAGTCCTCGACGGCGGCCGTCATCGGCTTGTCCATCATCTCGAGGCCGGCGGGGATGATGCCGGCGGCGATCACGGCGGCCACGGCGTCGCCGGCTTTGCGGATGTCGTCGAAGCTGGCCATGATGCAGCGCGCCAGCCGCGGCTTGGGCACGAGCCTGACGACGACCTCCGTCGTCACGGCGAGCATGCCCTCGCTGCCGACGACGGCAGCCAGCAGGTCGAGCCCCGGCGCGTCGAGCGCCTCGCTGCCGAACTCGACCGGCTCGCCGTCGACGGTGAAGCCGCGCACCTTCAGCACGTTGTGCACCGTCAGCCCGTACTTCAGGCAGTGCACGCCGCCGGAGTTCTCGGCCACGTTGCCGCCGATCGTGCAGGCGATCTGGCTCGACGGGTCGGGCGCGTAGTACAGGCCGTGCGGCGCGGCGGCCTCGCTGATCGCGAGGTTGCGCACGCCGCACTGCACGGTGGCGGTGCGGCTCGCGGGGTCGACCTTCACGATCTTGTTGAACTTGGCCAGGCTCAGCGTGACGCCGAGCGCGTGCGGCATCGCGCCGCCCGACAGCCCGGTGCCGGCGCCGCGCGCGACGACGGGCACCTGCAGCCGGTGGCAGGCCTTGAGCACCGCGGCGACCTGCGCCTCGGTCTCGGGAAGCGCGACCACCAGCGGGCGCTCGCGGTAGGCCGTCAGGCCGTCGCACTCGTACGGCACGGTGTCCTCGGCGTGCCACAGCAGCGCGTGCGCCGGCAGCACGCGCTGCAGCGCGGCGACGACCTCGGTCTGGCGCGCGGCGCGTTCGGCGCCGGACAGCAGGGCGGCAGGTTCGGGAGCGTTCATCGCGGGATCCTCGGGCGCGGGCACCGTGCACGCAGGCGGGATGCGGCAATGTAGCGTGGCCGGCGGCCGCGCCCGGCGCGGGCTGCGGTCAAAACGCCTTTGCGCCGGCCGGCGGCAATGGGCGTGTCTTCAACGGTCGACGAAGACCGTCAGCACGCCGGTGTAGCCGTACAGGTGACGGTGGCCGATCTCGCCGCCGGCGAAGAAGCCGGCCAGCGGCACGTCGCCGAGCGCGTGGCGCACGATCTGCAGCTCGGCCGACGGCCCGCCGAAGTGCGGCCCGCCGCGGCCGGCGCAGCTGACGTAGACCGCGCCGCGGATGCGCGCCGTGGCGTCGAACGGCGCCGCGGCGTCGGGCGCTGGCGCGGCGCCCACCGGCAGCGCCGCGTCGGCGCCGAGTTCCTCGCGGATCTCGGCGCAGATGCGCACCAGGTCGCGCCGCGCGGCGTCGACGTCGCGGCGACAGAACGCCAGCTGCATGCCCGGCTCGACGCGGTCGGCCACCGCGATCGCGCGCTCGCCGGGGTCGATGCCCACGAGGTGGCGCACGCGCGTGTCGACGCCGAAGGGGCCGGGCCGCGCGGTGCCGGCGGCGTCGGCGTCGCTCAGGCCGACCAGCGTCGCGCGGATGCTCGCCAGCGCGCTGCGCGGGCGCCGCGGGTCGACGCCGAGGTCGTGCAGCAGGCAGTCGAGCGCCGGCTCGCC
>JBBION010000237.1:0-5028 GCA_037443345.1 Rubrivivax sp.
GCCGCCGCCGGCCGGTCTCGGGGCGACGACGTCGTGTCATGACGTCGCATGTTGCATCATTGAGCCCGCACGGCCCCGGGCGTCCTGCCCGCGGCGTGGTTCCGCGACGATCGATGTCCCCCGCCGCCGACGCCATCCTGAACGACCTCAAGCGCGTCGAGCACGAGCGCCGCGCGCGCGCCGCCGACGCCGGCCTCGCCGCCGCGGTGGTGCGCGTCAAGGCCTACCAGCAGAAGCGCTTCGAGACGACGTATGCCGACCTGCTGGCCGACGCGCGCTATGCGGCCGCGGCGCGCTTCTTCCTGCAGGAGTTGTACGGCCCGCACGACTTCACGCAGCGCGACGCGCAGTTCGCGCGCATTGTCCCGGGAATGGTGCGCCTGTTCCCGCGCGAAGTCGTCGACACCGTGACGCACCTGGCGGCGCTGCACGCGTTGTCGGAAGAGCTCGACACGCTGATGGCGCGCGCGCTCGGCACGCGCGCGCCCGACCGCGCCGCCTACGTCGAACTGTGGCAGCACGTCGGCCGCGCGCACGACCGCAAGCGGCAGATCGAGTTGATGCACCGCGTCGGCCTCGACCTCGACGCCTACACGCGCAACCCGCTGCTGCGCCACAGCCTGCGCATGATGCGCGGGCCCGCGCGGCTGGCCGGGCTCGACGCGCTGCAGCGCTTCCTCGAGTCGGGCTTCGACACGTTCCGCGCCATGCGCGGCGCGCAGTCGTTCCTCGCGACGATCGTGCGCCGCGAGACGCTGCTCGCCGAGCGACTGTTCTCCGCGGCCGGCGCCGCGGCGGCGGCGGCCGACGA
Source organism: Rubrivivax sp. (assembly GCA_037443345.1). Lineage (GTDB taxonomy): Bacteria > Pseudomonadota > Gammaproteobacteria > Burkholderiales > Burkholderiaceae_C > Calidifontimicrobium. The sequence goes on from JBBION010000237.1 coordinate 812, forward strand.
CCCGCTCGGGCAATTACCGTAGCGCGCCGGCGCCGTTGCCGGCGACGATACGCCGGTTTGCCGTCGTCCTGTCCATCCCTGGAGGGAGCCTTCCGTGCCTGCCGTGATCGACCCCCCTGCGCGTGACGCCGTCGGCGCCAGGCCGTGGCTGAAGCAGTACCCGGGCGGCGTGCCGGCCGAGGTCGCGATCGACCCGCGCGCGACGCTGGTCGACGTGCTCGAGCAGTCGTTCCGCCAGTTCGCCGCGCGCGACGCGTGCGCGTGCATGGACGTGCGGCTGCGCTACCGCGACGTCGACGAGCTGTCGCAGGCGCTGGGCGCGTACCTGCAGTCGCTCGGGCTCGAGCGCGGCGCGCGCGTCGCGCTGATGATGCCCAACCTGCCGCAGTACATGGTCGCGATCGCCGCGGTGCTGCGCGCCGGCTTCGCGGTGGTCAACGTCAATCCGCTGTACACGCCGCGCGAACTCGAACACCAGCTCAAGGACTCGGGCGCGCAGGCCATCGTCGTGCTCGAGAACTTCGCCACCACGCTCGAGGAGGTCATCGAGCGCACGCCGGTGCGCCACGTCGTGCTCGCCGCGATGGGCGACCTGCTCGGCTTCTGGAAGGGCAACCTCGTCAACTTCGTCGTGCGCCACGTGAAGAAGATGGTGCCCGAGTTCCGCCTGCCGCTGGACGGCGGGCGCAGCGTCGTGCGCTTCAACATGGCGATCGCCGAAGGCACGCGGCTGCACCTGAAGCGCGCCGACGTCGGCCCCGACGACGTCGCCTTCCTGCAGTACACCGGCGGCACCACCGGCGTGTCGAAGGGCGCGACGCTGCTGCACCGCAACGTGGTGGCCAACATCGTGCAGACCGAGGCGTGGTTCAAGCCGATGCTCGATACCCTGGGCGGCAAGCCGCTGACCGTGGTGTGCGCACTGCCGCTGTACCACATCTTCGCGCTGACGATCTGCTACTTCATGGGCGCGCGGCTCGGGATGATGAACCTGCTGATCCCGAACCCGCGCGACATCCCCGGCTTCGTCAGGACGCTGGCCAGGTACCGCGTCAACATGTTCCCGGCGGTCAACACGCTGTTCAACGCGCTGGCCAACGACGCCGACTTCGCGCGGCTGGACTTCAGCGAACTCGTCGTCTCCAACGGCGGGGGCATGGCGGTGCAGCAGGCCACGGCGGAGAAGTGGCTCAAGGTCACCGGCTGCCCGATCGTCGAGGGCTACGGCCTGTCGGAGACGTCCCCGGTGGCCACCAGCAACCGGCTCGACCGGCGCGAGTTCACCGGCACGATCGGGCTGCCGATCCCGTCGACCGACATCGCGATCCGCGACGACGACGGGCGCGACGTGCCGCGCGGCACGCCGGGCGAGATCTGCATCAAGGGCCCGCAGGTGATGGCCGGCTACTGGAACCGCCCCGACGAGACGGCCAAGGTGATGACCGCCGACGGCTTCTTTCGCAGCGGCGACGTCGGCGTGATGGACGAGCGCGGCTACATCCGCATCGTCGACCGCAAGAAGGACATGATTCTCGTGTCGGGCTTCAACGTCTACCCGAACGAGATCGAGCAGGTCGTCGGCCTGATGCCCGGCGTGCTCGAGTGCGCCGCGGTCGGCGTGCCCGACGACAAGTCGGGCGAGGCGGTCAAGCTGTTCGTCGTCAAGCGCGACCCGACGCTGACCGAGGATGACGTCGCGCGCTACTGCCGCGACAACTTCACGGCCTACAAGCGGCCGAAGTACATCGAGTTCCGCGACGACCTGCCCAAGAGCAACGTCGGCAAGATCCTGCGGCGCGAGCTGAGGACGTAGGCCCACCCCCGAAGCGCCTTCGGCGCTCCCCCTCAAGGGGGCGCCGCCGGCGGACCGGCGAAGCCGGATCCGCGGCGGCCGCTGGATCGCGTCGCAGCGCTGCTCCTGAGGAGGGAGCCGCCACAGCGCTGTCGCCTCAGCGCATCGGCAGCAGCAGCTTCGCGAGGCCGCGCGGCGAGACGAGGTGACCGGGGTTGGCCGTCTCGTCGAGCACGCCGGCCATGCGGCGCACCAGCGCCGGCGTGCGCCGAGCGCGCCAGATCACGAGGTCGGCGAGCCACGGGTGCGCGTTGACACGGTTGGCGCGCTCGTAGAGGTCGAAGCGCGGCTTCAGCGCCGCGAGCGACTGCTCGTACGCGGCGCGCGCGCCGGCGTCGTCGAGGCCGGCGCGGCGCGCGCGCACGATCGCCTGCGCGGCGAGCAGCCCGGTCTCGAGCGCCTTGCCGATGCCCTCGCCGGTGAACGCGTAGGTGCTGCCGGCGGCCTCGCCGGTGACGAGCAGCCCGGGGCGGCTCCACGGCGCGCCGTCGAGCGAGCAGCGCAGCGGCGCGCCCTTGAGGTCGCCGAGCAGCGTGCCGCTGGCCAGCAGCTCGTGCGCCGGCGCGTAGACCTCGGTGAACGCGGCGAACATCGCGCGCAGGTTGACGTCGGCCATCGACGCGCGTCCGTCGGCGCCGGCGGCGTGGCTGTGCGTCAGGCCGACGCCGACGTTGAAGACGCCGCCGGGCGCCGGAAAGATCCAGCCGTAGCCGCGCGCGAGGCGGCGGTGCCACACCACCTCGAGCGCACGCAGGCGCCCGGCCAGGCCGTCGTGGCGCACGTAGCCGCGCAGCGCGACCGCGCTGGGCGTGCGCCGCCGGCACACGCCGGCCGCGATCAATGCCTGCGGCACCGCGCCGGTGGCGAGCACGACCCAGCTCGCGCACACCTCGCGCACCGTGTCGCGCGCACGCAGCCGCGCGCCGACGACGCGCCCGCCGTCGACCAGCGGCGCCTCGAAACGCCACGGCGTGGCCAGCGTCGCGCCGGCACGCGTCGCGGCCTGCACGAGCAGGTGGTCGAGGTCGCGCCGCGGCAGCACGGCCAGCGTGCCCGGCACGTCGACGCGCCCGCCACGCGGGCCGATGCAGCCGACGTGCGTCGCCAGGCGGGCGCGGTCCATCACCTCGTCGTGCACGCCCAGGCGGCGCAACGCCGCGTGGGCGTCGGGGATCAGGCCGTCGCCGCAGACCTTGTCGCGCGGGAAGCGGTGCTGGTCGACGAGCAGCACGTCGGTGCCGTCGCCGGCGAGCGCGCGGGCGCAGGCACTGCCGGCCGGACCGGCGCCGACGACGAGCACGTCGCAGGCGGTGGGCAGGGTGTCGGTCCTCATCGGCAGCGCAGCGCCCGATTCTAGAAAGGCGCCACGGCGCGGCCCGCACCGCCGGTGCTTGACCGATGTCAACCCGGATGGCGGCCGCGGCATGCCAACATGCAGCCATCGACGAGGAGTCCGACGACATGACGATCGCCCTGACACCGGGCCAGCGCGCCCAGCTCGAAGCCGAGTTGACCGCGCGGCGGCAGGCCCTTGAGCGCCAGCTCGCCGAGCATCTGCACGGGCAGACCCGCGCCGAGCGCGCGCACGACGTGCTGACGCAGGACGGCGACGACGCGCCGCAGCGCCTGCCCGAGCGCGACATCGCCGCGGCGCTGACGAACCAGGAGCAGGCCGAGCTCGAACTCGTGACGGCCGCGCTCAAGCGGCTCGAGCGCGGCGACTACGGCCGCTGCGCCGACTGCGGCGTCGATGTCCCGTTCGACCGCCTGAAGGCCGAGCCGTGGGCGCTGCGCTGCGTCGACTGCGCGACCGCGCGCGAGCGCGCCGCCGCCCGCCGCGCCCCCAGAACGCCAACCCCCTGCCCGGCGAAGGGTGCCGAGCGCCCCGCGCGCCGCGCGCGTCCGATGTACCGACCCCGAGAGACCCCCATGGCCCTGTTCCACGCTGTCCTTCGCATCGACCACGAAACCGCCCAGGTGCTGCAGTTCGACCCCGACCACGTCGAGTCGCACAAGCTCAAGGCGCACAGCCACCCGACGCGCCACCACGGCAGCAAGGTGCGCACCGAGCACGAGTTCTTCGGCGAGGTGTGCGACGCACTGGCTGGAATCGCCGAGGTGCTCGTCGTCGGCGGGCGTAGCGCGATGGCCGACTTCCGCCACTACGTCGAGAAGCACCGCCCGCAGACGGCCAAGCACATCGTCGGCTACGAGACGGTCGACCACCCGAGCGACGGCCAGCTCGTCGCGCTCGCGCGGCAGTACTTCCTGAAGTACGACCGCATGGCCGGCACGCCGACGCCGACCTGAGCACTGGCGCCGGGCGGCCGCGCGCGCCGCAGCGCGTGGCCATGCGCGGCAGCAC
>JBBION010000238.1:0-5024 GCA_037443345.1 Rubrivivax sp.
CGTCGTCGGCTGCACCGGCGGCGGCAGCAACTTCGCCGGCATCGCGTTCCCGTTCATCGGCCACGGGCTGCGCGGCGGCGCGAAGCCGCGCATCGTCGCGGTGGAGCCGGCGGCGTGCCCGTCGCTGACGCGCGGCAGGTACGCCTACGACTTCGGCGACACGGGCCACATGACGCCGCTGACCAAGATGCACACGCTGGGCAGCACGTTCACGCCGCCGTCGTTCCACGCCGGCGGGCTGCGCTACCACGGCATGGCGCCGCTGGTGTCGCACCTGAAGGAGCTCGGCCTGCTCGAGGCCACCGCGTACACGCAGACCGAGTGCTTCGCCGCCGGCGTCGCCTTCGCGCGCGCCGAGGGCATCGTGCCGGCACCGGAGGCGAACCACGCCGTCAAGGGCGCGATCGAGGAGGCGCTGCGCTGCAAGCGCGAGGGCAAGGCCGACACGATCCTGTTCAACCTCTGCGGCCACGGCCACTTCGACATGGCGGCGTACGAGAAGTACTTCGCCGGCCAGCTGAAGGACGAGGCCTACGACGAGAAGGAGCTGGCGATGGCGCTGGCCGGGCTGCCGAGCGTGCCCGAGCCGGCGTGAACGCGATCGGCGGGTGCGCGCCGCGCGCTCAGCGCGGCGCGAACACCTCGAGCAGCCGGTCGAGTCCGCCGATGTCGATCGCCACGTGGGCCTGCGCGCGCACCTTCGGCTTGGCACGGTAGGCCACGCTCAGGCCCACGGCGGCCATCATCTCGAGGTCGTTCGCGCCGTCGCCGACCGCGATCGCCTGCGACGGCTCGCAGCCGATGCGAAAGCAGGTCTCGAACACGGTGGCGCGCTTCATCGTGCCGTCGACGATGTCGCCCCAGGGCTGGTCGACGAGGCGGCCGGTGAGCCTGCCGTCGGCCACTTCGAGCACGTTGCCGCGCGAGGTGTCGAGGTTCAGCCGCCGGCGGATGCGGTCGGTGAAGAACGTGAAGCCGCCCGACACCAGCACCGTGTGCAGGCCGGTCTCGCGGCACGCGGCGACCAGCTCGTCGGCGCCGGGGTTGAGCTGCAGGCGTTGGCGGTACACGTGCTCGAGCGCCTCGACCGGCACGCCGGCCAGCAGCGCGACGCGCCGGCGCAGGCTGTCCTTGTAGTCGGCGATCTCGCCGCGCATCGCGGCCTCGGTGATGGCCGCGACCTCGGCCTTGCGGCCCGCGGCGTCGGCGATCTCGTCGACGCACTCGATGTTGATCAGCGTCGAGTCCATGTCGAACGCGATCAGGCGGAAGTCGGCGAGCTTCAGCGGCGGCGCGATGCCGCGCACGAAGAGGCCGGGGGAGAGTTCGCGTTCGGTCGTCATCGCAGCGCGCGCGGCGCCGGGAGGGCGACGGCGGGCGCGGATGTTAACCGCCGGCCGGCGCCATCACGGTGGCCAGCACGCGGATCTGCACGCGCGTGTCGCCGCCGACGCGCTGCGCGACGCTCGCGTCGGCGTCGTCGGCCGCGTGCAGCACCACGCCGCTGAGCAGCGCCCAGCTCAGCCATTCGTGCGCCGCCTTGTTCAGGCCGCCGTCGAGGTGGGAGAACATCGGCGCGCCGGTGGCGGCCGACACCAGGACGGCGCCCAGCGTCAGCGGCGCGATCCATCCGCGTTGCAGCTTCATCGTCGTTCCTGTGGGTGGGAGGGATGCGATGAGGTTGTGCCTCGCGCCCGCCCGTCGGCAGCGCCGTCAGCCCAGCGCGAGTGCCTTGTGCGCCAGCGCGACGAAGGCGGCGCGCTCGGCGCGCGACAGCGGCGCGAGGATGTCGGCCTGCAGGTCTTCGACCACCGGGCGGCACGCGGCCAGCCACTGCTGCCCCTCGGGCGTGAGGTGCAGCTGGCGCGAGCGGCGGTCGTGCGCGCCGACGACGCGCCGCACGAGGCCCTTGTGCTCGAGGCGGTCGATCACGCCGCCGATCGTCGCGCGGTCGAAGCTGATCGTCGCGGCCAGGCTCGCCTGGTCGATGCCCGGCTGCTCGGCGATCGCGTCGAGCGCGGCGAACTGCACCGAGGTCAGGTCGTAGCCCGCCGCCTGCATCCGCGCCTGGAAGACCTGGGTCGACTGCTGGTGCAGCCGGCGGATCAGGTGCCCGGGCATGTCGATCCTGTCCATCGTGGCCTCCGTCGGTCGCAGGTGCCGCACGCTGTATGCGACGTGCTGCCGATGCCGTTGACGCAAGTGGTAAGTATACATATCATATGCAAGCTGACAAACGTGACACGGGGCGCACGCGACACCGCCGACCGCCCGAAGGAGACGCCATGCAATACCACGTCAACGGCTTCAAGCCCGGCGATCCCGACGTGCTGCCGGCGGCGCCCGGCCACCGTCGCGCGGGCGACCCGCTGCCCGACACGGTCGACGTGCTGATCGCCGGCTCGGGCCCGGCAGGCCTTTGCCTCGCGGCGCAGCTGGCGCGGGTGCCGCAGATCCGCACGATGCTGGTCGAACCCAAGCTCGCGCCGATGGAGAAGGGCCAGGCCGACGGCATCAGCGTGCGCACGATGGAGATGTTCCAGGCCTTCGGCTTCGCCGAGAAGGTGATGCGCGAGTCGATGTGGATCAACGAGACCACGTTCTGGGCGCCCGGCAGCGACGAGCCATTGACCCGCGTCGCGCGCGTGCAGGACGTGCCCGACGGCATCTCCGAGATGCCGCACGTGCTGATCAACCAGGCGCGCGTGCACGACATGTTCCTCGACGTGATGCGCCACTCGCCGACGCGGCTCGAGCCCGACTACGGCCTGAAGGTGGTCACGCTGAGCGTCGACCCCGCGGCGAGCGAGTACCCCGTCACCGTCACGCTCGAGCACACCGCGCCGGGCCGCGAGGGCCAGCGCGCCACGGTGCGCGCGAACTACGTGGTCGGCTGCGACGGCGCGCGCTCGAGCGTGCGCGGCGCGATCGGCGGCGCGCTGCACGGCGACGCCGCGCACCAGGCCTGGGGCGTGATGGACGTGCTGGCCGTCACCGACTTCCCCGACTGGCGCATGAAGTCGTTCGTGCGATCGCAGGACGAGGGCATCCTGATGGTGCTGCCGCGCGAGGGCGGGCACCTCGTGCGGCTGTACGTCGAGCTCGACCGGCTCGGCGAGCACGAGCGCGCCGCCGACCGCGGCATGACGGCCGACGACATCGTCGCCAAGGCGCAGCGCATCTTCCGGCCCTTCACGCTCGACGTGAAGGAGGTCGTGTGGTGGTCGATCTACGAGATCGGCCACCGACTGACCGACAAGTTCGACGACGTGCCCGCCGACCAGGTCGCCACGCGCGCGCCGCGCGTGATGCTGGCCGGCGACGCCTGCCACACGCACAGCCCCAAGGCCGGGCAGGGCATGAACGTGTCGATGGGCGACACCTTCAACCTGGGCTGGAAGCTGATCTCGGTGCTCACCGGCCGCGCCGACCCGGCGCTGCTGCACAGCTACTCGGGCGAGCGGCGCGCCGCCGCGAAGGGGCTCGTGGAGTTCGACCACAAGTGGGCGCGCGTCGTCGGTGCCCGCGCCGACGAGGACCTCGCAGGCAGCGCCACCGACGGCCTGCCGCGCGTCGCGCGCGAGTTCGTCGCCAACCTGCCGTTCACCTGCGGCCTGACGATCCAGTACGAGCGCAGCGCGCTGACCGGCGCGCCGACCCACCAGCACCTGGCCACCGGGTACCCCATCGGCATGCGCTTCCACTCGGCGCCGGTGATCCGCCTGGCCGACGCGAAGCCGATGCACCTGGGCCACTGCGTCGAGGCCGATGCGCGCTTCCGCCTGTTCGTCTTCGCCCCCGCGGGCGACGTGGGGCTCTCCGGCGGGCCCGTCGCGACGCTGTGCGACTGGCTCGAGCACGACCCGGCCTCGCCGCTCGCCCGCCACACCGCGCCGTGCGAAGACGTCGACGCCGTGATCGACACGCGCGCCGTGTTCCAGCAGGGCTTTCGCGCGCTCGACTTCGCCGCGATGCCCACGCTGCTGCGCCCGCACGTGGGCCGTCACGGGCTCACCGACTACGAGAAGGTCTTCTGCGCCGACCTGAAGCGAGGCGACGACGTTTTCGACATGCGCGGCATCGACCGGGCGCAGGGCTGCGTCGTCGTCGTGCGCCCGGACCAGCACGTGGGCCACGTGCTGCCGCTGCAGGCCCGCGACGAACTGTCGGCGTACTTCGCCGGCATCCTGCGCGTGCGCGGCTGATCCCGGACCTCCTGGCGGCCGGGCGAGCACGGCCAACCCCACCGCGGCGGACCCGGTGCGGTCCGACGCGACGCCGGTGCCAGCCGCGACCCATCAAGCGACCGCCGCGGATCCGGCTCCGCCGGTCCGCCGGCGGTGCCCCCTGGGGGGTGGCGCCGAAGGCGCCTCGGGGGGGTCAAGCTGCCGCCTTCTCGGCGCGCGGCGTGCCCAGCGAGCGCAGCACGTCGCGCACCATCTGCGCGCGAGCCGCAGGGTCGGTGATCGGGCGCTCGATGCGCAGCTTCTCGTTGCCGGCCAGCTTAACGGCGCGGTTCTTCTGCACCAGCTCGATGATCTTCAGCGCGTCGACCGGCGGGTTCGGGCGGAACGTGATCACGATGACCTGCGGCCCGGCGTCGACCTTGACGACGCCGTAGCTCTTGGCCAGCACGCGCAGGCGGTGCGTGTCGAACAGCGTCTGCCCCTGGGCGGGGAGCTTGCCGAAGCGGTCGGTGATCTCCTCGAGCATCGCGTCGATCGCCTCGGCCTTGTCGGCGGTGGCCAGCCGCTTGTACAGGCTCAGGCGCACGTGCACGTCGCCGCAGTAGCTGTCGGGCAGCAGCGCCGGTGCGTGCAGGTTGATCTCGGTCGAGCCGAACACGCCCGACAGCGGCCCGAGCAGGTCGGGCTCGCGCCCGGCCTTGAGCGCACGCACGGCCTCCGACAGCATCTCGTTGAACAGCTGGAAGCCGACCTCCTGCATGTTGCCGCTCTGGTGCTCGCCGAGCACCTCGCCGGCGCCGCGGATCTCGAGGTCGTGCATCGCCAGGTAGAAGCCGC
>JBBION010000239.1:0-5006 GCA_037443345.1 Rubrivivax sp.
CGAGAACTTCGTGCTGCCGCTGTCGCACGACGAGGTCGTGCACGGCAAGGGCTCGATCCTCGGGCGCATGCCCGGCGACGACTGGCAGCGCTTCGCGAACCTGCGCGCCTACTACGGCTTCATGTGGGGCCACCCGGGCAAGAAGCTGCTGTTCATGGGCCAGGAGTTCGCGCAGCCCGGCGAGTGGAACCACGACGTCGAGCTGCCGTGGCACCTGCTGCAGCACGAGCGCCACGCCGGCGTGCAGCGGCTGGTGCGCGACCTCAACGCGCTGTACCGGCACGACAGCGCGCTGCACCAGCTCGACGGCGAGGGCGCCGGCTTCGAGTGGATCGCGGTGCACGAGGCGGCCGACTCCGTGTTCGCGTGGGTGCGGCGCGACGACGCCGGCCGTGCCGTCGTCGTCGTGTGCAACTTCACGCCGGTGCCGCGCCACGGCTACCGCCTCGGCGTGCCCGACGGGCCCGCCGCGTGGCGCGAGGCGCTCAACACCGACTCGGCGTACTACGGCGGCTCGAACCTCGGCAACGGCGGGCGCGCGCTCGCGGTGCACGACGTGCCGGCGCACGGCCGCGCGCGCTCGATCGTGCTCGACCTGCCGCCACTGGCCACGGTGTTCCTCGTCCCCGGCTGACGCGATGCCCGGATTCCGCCTGCCCGAGCGCCTGCAGCGCGGCCGCACCGAGCCGCTGGGCACACTCGCGCGCGACGGCGGCGTCAACGTCGCGGTGTGGTCGGACCACGCGCAGCGCATCGAGCTGTGCGTGTTCGACGCCACCGGCGCACGCGAGGTGCGCCGCTACGAGCTGTACGGCCCGCGCGACGGCGTGTTCCACGGCTTCCTCGAAGGTGCCGGGGCCGGGCTGGTCTACGGGCTGCGCGCGCACGGGCCGTGGCAGCCCGAGCGCGGGCACCGCTTCAACCCGCACAAGCTGCTGATCGACCCGTGGGCGCGCGAGATCGTCGGCCACTTCCGCTGGCGCCCCGAGCACTTCGGCCACGAGGTCGGACACCCCGAAGGCAACCGCTGCCCCGACCGGCGCGACAACGCGGTGCACGCGCTGAAGGCCCGCGTCGCGCCGCCGCCGGCGGTGGCTCCGGGGTCGCTGAACGCGCCGCGCCACCGCATCGCCGACGTCGTGCTGTACGAGACGCACGTCAAGAACTTCAGCCAGCGACTCGACGCCGTGCCCCCGGAACTGCGCGGCACCTATGCCGCGCTGGCGCACCCGGCGGCGGTCGAACACCTGCGGCGGCTCGGCGTGACGACGCTGTCGCTGCTGCCGGTGCAGTGGCACCTCGACGAGATGGGGCTCGTCGAGCGCGGCGCCGTCAACCACTGGGGCTACAACACGCTGGGCTTCTTCTGCCCCGACCCCCGGTTCGCCACCGCCGCGGCGCGGGGCGACCCGGCCGCGGTCGCCGCCGAGTTCCGCGCGATGGTCGCCGCGCTGCACGACGCCGGCCTCGAGGTCGTGATCGACGTCGTCTTCAACCACACCCCCGAGGGCGACGAGAACGGCCCGACGCTGTCGTGGCGCGGCCTGGACAACGCGAGCTGGTACCGCGCGCGCCCCGACGACCCGGGGCGCATCGAGAACCTGAGCGGCTGCGGCAACACCGTCAACGTCGCGCACCCGCGCGTGACGCAGTTCGTGCTCGACGTGCTGCGCCACTGGGTGCTCGAGATGGGCGTCGACGGCTTCCGCTTCGACCTCGCGCCGGTGCTCGGCCGCACGCGGCACGGCTTCGACCCCGACAGTCCCTTCCTGGTCGCGCTGCGCCAGGACCCGACGCTGGCGCGCGCGCACCTGATCGCCGAGCCGTGGGACCTGGGCTACGACGGCTACCAGCTCGGTCGCTTCCCGGGCCGCTTCCTCGAGTGGAACGACAAGTTCCGCGACAGCGTGCGCCGCTTCTGGCTGCACCGCGGCGTCGGTCGCGGCGAGCTCGCACGGCGCTTCACCGCCAGCAGCGACCTGTTCCACCACGGCCACCGGCGGCCGAGCGCGTCGGTCAACTTCGTGACCTCGCACGACGGCTTCACGCTGGCGGACCTCGTGACCTACGCGCACAAGCACAACGAGGCCAACGGCGAGGACAACCGCGACGGGCGCCACGGCGAGCCGGCCTGCAACTTCGGCCACGAGGGGCCGAGCGACGACCCGGCGATCCGTCGGCGCCGCGCGCGCGTGCAGCGCGCGCTGCTGGCCACCACGCTGCTCGCGCAGGGCACGCCGATGCTGCACGGCGGCGACGAGCTCGGCCACACGCAGCACGGCAACAACAACGCCTACTGCCAGGACAACGCGATCAGCTGGTACGACTGGGGGCGCGCCGACGCCGGGCTGGTCGACTTCACCGCCGCCGTGCTCGCGCTGCGTCGTGCCGAGGCGGCGTTGCGCCACGACGTGTGGTTCCTCGGCGACGCGGCGCGCAACGGCGAGCGCGGCATCGTCTGGTACCGGCCCGACGGCCGCGAGATGCAGGTCGACGACTGGCACGACGGCGGCCATCACGCGTTCGCGTGCGTGATCAACCTGCGCGGCGACGCGACGCCCGAGGGCCAGGTGGCCGCCGAGCGCTCGGTGCCGCTGGCCGTGCTGTTCAACCCCGAGCCGGTGGCGGTGCCCTTCGTGCTGCCCGACGGCCCGTGGCAGCTGCGCCTGGACACCAGCGGCGAACTGGCCGCGGGGCACCGCCTCGGGCGCCACACGCGGCTGGCCGCGCCGGCGTCGGCGCTGCTCGTCTTCGCCCACGAGAGCGCCGAAGAGGCCCCCGACGCGGCGCCCGCCGCCTGACCCGATGGACCTGAACCAACGCGCCAGCGGCGTGCTGCTGCACCCCACCTCGCTGCCGGGGCCGCACGGCTGCGGCGACCTCGGCCCGGCGGCGTACCACTTCGTCGACTGGCTGGCCGGCGCCGCCCAGCGTCTGTGGCAGCTGCTGCCGACCAACCCGATCGGCCCCGGCCAGTCGCCGTACCAGAGCGTGTCGGCGTTCGCCGGCAGCGAGCTGATGGTGGCGCTCGAGCCGCTGGTCGAGCGCGGGTGGCTGCCGGCGCAGGCCGCGCCGCCGTTTCCGTCGCACCAGGTCGACTGGGCGCAAATCGTGCCGTGGCGCATGCAGCGCCTGCGTGCCGCCGCAGCGGGCTTCTTCGCGCGCGCGACGCCGGCCGAGCGCGACGCGTTCGACGCCTGGTGCGCGCGCGAAGCCGGCTGGCTCGACGACTACGTGCTGTTCATGGCGATCGACCAGGCGCATCGCGCGCGCGGTGGCGCCGGCGGCTGGTGGGCCTGGGACGCGCCGCTGGCCGCGCGCGAGCCGGCGGCGCTGGCCGCGGCGGCGCGCGAACTGGCCGACGAGACGGCGTTCTGGCGCTTCGCGCAGTGGTGCTTCGACACGCAGTGGGCCGCGCTGCACGCCTACGCACGCGCGCGCGGCGTCGCCGTGATGGGCGACCTGCCGATCTTCGTCGCGCACCACGGCGCCGACTGCTGGGCGCGGCCCGCCCTGTACTTCCTCGACGCCCGCTTCCAGCCCACGGTCGTCGCCGGCGTGCCGCCCGACTACTTCAGCGCCACCGGCCAGCGCTGGGGCAACCCGCTGTACCGCTGGGAGCGCATGGCGGCCGACGGCTACGCGTGGTGGACGGCGCGCATCCGCCGCGCGCTGGCGCTGGCCGACGTGTTCCGCATCGACCACTTCCGCGGCTTCGCCGGCTACTGGGAGATCCCGGCCGGCTGCCCGACCGCGGTCGACGGCCAATGGGTGCCGGGGCCGGGTGCCGCGCTGTTCGAAGCGATCGAGGCCGCGCTCGGCCGGCTGCCGATCGTCGCCGAGGACCTCGGCGTGATCACGCCCGACGTCGTCGCGCTGCGCGAGCGCTTCGGTTTCCCGGGCATGCGCATCCTGCAGTTCGCGTTCGGCGACGACGCCGGCAACCGCTTCCTGCCGCACCACTACGAGCCGGCGACGTTCGTCTACACCGGCACGCACGACAACGACACGACGCTCGGCTGGTGGCAGACCTGTTCGCCACGCGAGCGCGCCTTCGCCGGCGCCTACCTCGGGTGCGACGGCGGCGCCGACGTGCACTGGGCGATGATCCGCGCGGCGAGCACCTCGGTGGCGAACTGGGCCGTCTTCCCGCTGCAGGACGTGCTCGGCCTCGACGGACGCCACCGCATGAACCTGCCGGGCACGGTGGAGGGCAACTGGAGCTGGCGCTTCGACTGGGCGATGGTGGGCCCCACGCCGGGGCAGCGGCTGGGCGCGATCACCGCGGCCAGCGGGCGCGCGCCGCTGGCGCACCTGGCGCTGCCCGAGCACCCGGCCGGCTGGCGTCAGCCCTGAGCGGGCCGATCGGGCGGTCGCGGGTGCCTGCGCGACGGTGGCGGTGCCGTCGCGTCGGGGTCAGGACTCGCCGGCGTCGGCGATACCGCCCATCACCTGGCTGAAGCCGGCGTCGACGTAGGTGATCTCGGCCGTCACGCCGGCGGCGAGGTCCGACAGCAGGAACGCCGCGACGTTGCCGACGTCGTCGATCGTCACGTTGCGCCGCAGCGGTGCGTTGCGCTCGACCATGTCGAGGATCTTGCCGAAGCCCTTGATGCCGCTGGCGGCCAGCGTCTTGATCGGCCCGGCCGAGATGCCGTTGACGCGGATGCCCCGCGGCCCGAGGCTGGACGCGAGGTAGCGCACGCTGGCCTCGAGCGAGGCCTTGGCCAGCCCCATCGTGTTGTAGTTCGGCACGACGCGGTCGGCGCCGAGGTAGGTCAGCGTCAGCAGCGACGCGTTCGGGTTCAGGCGCGACGCCGCGGCCTTGGCCATCGCCGGGAAGCTGTAGGCCGAGATGTCGTGCGCGACGCGGAACGCCTCGCGGCTCAGGCCGTCGAGGAAGTCGCCGGCAATCGCCTCGCGCGGCGCGAACCCGATCGAGTGCACGAAGCCGTCGAACGTCGGCCAGGCCTCCCCGAGCTGGGCGAACAGCCGCTCGATCTGCG
>JBBION010000240.1:0-5001 GCA_037443345.1 Rubrivivax sp.
AACTCGCCCGGCTGGTGGAGCGGCATCATGGCGCGCGGCGAACGCGTGATCTGCGTCTCCGACACCTGCCGCCGCCACGTGATCGCGCACTGGCCGGCCACGCCCGCGGAGCGCCTGGTGGTGATCCCGCGCGGCATCGACCCGGTCGAGTTCCCGACCGGCTTCCGGCCCTCACCCGACTGGCGCGGCCGGCTCGACGCCGACCACCCGATGCTGGCCGGGCGCCGGTTGCTGCTGTTGCCGGCGCGCGGCACGCGGCTCAAGAACCACGCCGACGCGATCCGGCTGGTCGCGCGACTGCGCGAGGCCCACGACATCGATGCCGGCCTGCTGCTGGCCGGCGTGGTCGAGCCGGGCCGCGAGGCCTATCGCGCCGAGCTCGAGCGGTTGACCCGCGAGGCCGGCGTCGCCGACCGCGTCGCGTTTTCGCCGGCGCGCGCCGACATGCGCGAACTGCTCGGCGGCGCCGACCTGGTGCTGCAGGTGTCGTCGAAGCCCGAGTCCTTCGGCCGCACCGTGGTCGAGGCGCTCGCCGTCGGCACGCCGGTCGCCGGCTACGCCCACGGTGGCGTCGGCGAGTTGCTCGCCGAGCTCGCGCCCGAGGGTGCGGTCGCGACCGGCGACGTCGAGGCCCTCGCCGCGTGCGCGGCCCGGCTGATCGGCCGGCGCCACGACGGCGCGATCCCGGCACGCTATACGCTGTCCGCCATGCAACACGCCACGCTCGATCTCTACCAGTCGCTGTGCGCGGCCCCACCCGCGGAGCCGCGGCTGTGAGCGGAACCGTCCAGCCCACCACCGGCGCCCCGACGCCGCGGCTCGCCCTCGCCGGCGCGGCCGCGATGGTCGCGGCCATCGCCCTGCTGCCGCTCGGGCGGCTGTCGGAGGCCGCGGTGCTCGCGGGCCTCGTCATCACCGCCGCGCTGTTCGTCCAGGGCGGCTTGAAGTCCCTGCGCGCACCGGCCGTGGTGTTGCTGGCCGCGCTGTTCGCGTGCTACGCGGTACCGGCCTGGCTGTCGGCCATCGGTGCGGTCGAGGCCCGGCGCAGCGCGATCTCGGCGATCGCCGACCTGCGCTTCCTGCCGTTCGCGCTGATGGCGGTGCTGGTGCTGCGCGAGCGGACCGCGCTCTACTGGCGGGTGCTCGGCGCCTCCGCCCTGGTCGTCGGACTGTGGGCCATCGACGCGTGGGTCCAGGGCCTCACCGGCTTCGGGCTGGCCGGCGCGCTCGAGAGCGATCGCGTCAGCGGCGTCTTCGGCGACGACAACCTGAAGCTCGGCCCGGTGCTCGCCGTGCTGTCGCCGATCGCGCTCGACGAGGCGCGCCGGCGCTACGGTCGCGCCGCGTTCGCGGCCGCGTGGCTGGTGCTCGCGGTCGCGATCCTGCTGGCCGGCGCGCGGGCGGGCTGGATCATGTACGCGCTGGTGACGGTGGTGATGCTGTGGCGGGTCGCGGTGCGCCCTGCGCATTTCGTCGCGTGGGTGGTCGCCAGCCTCGTCGCCGCGACCGCGGTCGGGGTCGCCGCGTACCGGATCAGCCCGCTGTTCGAGGAACGGGTCGACCGCACGCTGGCCCTCGGCGGCGGTACCCGGACCGCGCTCGACCACGCGCTCGCGGGCCGCCTGCCGATCTGGGAGACGGCGACGCGGATGGCGCTCGCGAACCCGGTCAATGGCGTCGGGGTGCGCGGCTTCCGCCACGCCTACCCGGCGTACGCCGCGCCGGACGATCCCTGGGTGCACCCGGACGGCCGCCAGGGCGCGCTGCATCCGCATCATCTGGTGCTCGAGGTCGCCGCCGAGACCGGGGCGATCGGGATCCTCGGCTGGCTGCTCGGCGTCGCGATCGCGGTTCGCGCGTGGTGGCGGGCCTCAAGCGGCGCGCGCGACCGCGCCTTCGCCCCGGCGCTGGCCCTGCTGGCGATGACCTTCCCGCTGAACACGCACTTCGCGTTCTATTCGAGCTTCTGGGGCCTCCTGTTCTGGTGGCTGGTCGCGCTGTGGTGCGCGGGGTTGTCCGAGCGCGCGCGGGACGACGGCTGATGCACCGCGCGCCGTTCTCGCTGGTCGTCACCACGCTCGACAACGCCGCCACCCTCGATCGCTGCCTCGCCTCGGCGGCCTTCGCCGACGAGATCGTCGTGCTCGACTCCGGCAGCCACGACGAGACGGTGGCGATCGCACGACGCCACGGGGCCCGCGTCGAGGTCCAGCCCTTCGCCGGCTACGGGCCGCAGAAGCTGGCGGCGATCCGGCTCGCCACCCATCGCCACGTGCTGCTGCTCGATGCCGACGAGGCCCTGACCGACGAGGCCCGCCGCGCGATCGAGCGCGCGCTCGAGCACCCCGATGCCGACGGCTGGACGCTGTACCGGCGCGAGCAGCTGTTCTGGCGCCTGCAGGCGCGGCACGCGCGCCACAACCCGATGCTGCGGCTCTTCGACCGCGAGCGCGTGCGCTTCAGCGAGGACCCGATCCACGCCGCACCCATGGTCGACGGCAAGGTCGTCGCGCTCGACGCGACCTTCCTGCACTGGGGCGAGCCCGACATCGCGACCAAGGTCGACAAGGTCAACCGCTACTCGAGCGGCATGGTCGCGCACCGGCTCGGGCGCCGCCGTTACGCGTGGCCCGCGCTGCGGATGGTGGTGCAGCCGCCGTGGCATTTCTTCCGCAGCTACGTGCTGAAGCGCAAGTTCCTCGCCGGCACGGCCGGCTTCATCGGCTGCGCGATCGACGCCTTCTACGTGTTCCTGAAGTACGCCAAGCTGGTCGAAGCCAACGCGCGCCGCGCCGCGGGCCCGCATCAGTCGTAGGGCGTGTCCTCGCCTTCGGGCCTGCGCTTGAAGCGCCGGTGCACCCACAGGTACTCGGCCGGCGCCTCGCGGACCATCGCCTCGATCAGCGCGTTGACGCGCGCGGCGTCGGCAGCGGCATCCGCGCCGGGGAAATCCGGAAGCGGACCCTCGATCCGGATCGCGTAGCCGGGCCCGTCGTCGTGGCGGCGATGGCAGAAGCCGAACACCGCGGCGCCGGTGAGGCGGGCCAGCTGATGGGTCGCCGTGATGGTCTGCGCCGGGATGCCGAAGAACGGCGCGAACACCGCGTCGCGGCCGAGCATGTCCTGGTCGGGCGCGTACCACAGCACGCCGCCGGACTTGAGGTGCCGCACCGCCGGACGCAGCTCCTCGCGCGCGAACATGGCGGTGGCGTAGCGCAGCCGGCCGCGCCGCACCGCCCACTCCATCACCGGATCGCGGTGGCGCCGGTAGAGCCCGGCGACCGGCACGCGCGTGGTCAGGATCCGGCCGCAGATCTCGAGCGTGTGGAAATGCCCCGAGAGCAGGATCACGCCGCGGCCGGAAGCCAGCACCGCCTCGAGCCGCTCGACGCCCTCGATCCGCGAGGCCGACGCGAGGCCACCGAGCGGCCCCCACCAGGCGCGTGCGAACTCGACGAGTCCGATCCCGAGCGAGCGGAAGCTGGCGCGCAGCAGGCGGCGGCGCGCGTCGTCGTCGCGTTCGGGGAAGCACAGCGCGAGATTGGTCGCGGCCCAGCGCCGACGGCGACGCGCGAGCGCGAAGCCGAGCGCCCCGAGCACCACACCCGTGGCGCGCTGCAGCGGCCACGGCAGCCAGGCGAAGGCGACGAGGCAACCGAGGCCGATCCACGCCGGCCAGTGCCGCGGCGCCAGCAGCGCCCGCGGCACGCCCTCGCGCGCCGCGTCAGCGCGCGGTCCAGCCGCCATCGAGGGTGTAGGCGCTGCCGGTGATGTTGGCGCCGGCCGGACCCGCGAGGAACACCACCATCGCGCCGATGTCCTCGGCGCGCGTGAAGC
Source organism: Rubrivivax sp. (assembly GCA_037443345.1). Taxonomy (GTDB): domain Bacteria; phylum Pseudomonadota; class Gammaproteobacteria; order Burkholderiales; family Burkholderiaceae_C; genus Calidifontimicrobium. The sequence continues at coordinate 3,838 of JBBION010000240.1, forward strand.
GCAGCGTCGGCTCCTTCTCGGCCAGCAGCTCGCGGGCCGCGGCGTCGCGGTCGCAGCCACGCGCGGCGGCCCGCGCCTCGATCTGCTTCTCGACCAGCGGCGTCAGCACCCAGCCCGGGCAGATCGCGTTGCAGGTGATGCCGGATTCGGCGTTCTCGAGCGCGACCACCTTGGTCAGGCCGACCACGCCGTGCTTCGCGGCGACGTAGGCGGACTTCTCGACCGAGGCCACGAGGCCGTGCACCGAGGCGATGTTGACGATGCGCCCGGCGCCGCGGGCCCGCATCGACGGCAGTGCGGCGCGGGTGGCGTGGAACACGGCCGAGAGGTTGATCGCGAGGATCTGGTCCCACTTCTCGGGCGGAAAATCCTCGACCCGCGCGGTGTGCTGGATGCCGGCGTTGTTGACCAGCACGTCGATGCGGCCGTGGCGGGCGACGACGCCCTGGACGAGGGCCTCGACGGCCCCGGGTTGCGACAGGTCGGCGCCGTCGTGCTCGGCCGGCACGCCGCCGGTCGCGAGCTCGGCGCGGATCGCGTCGATCGCCGCCGGCTCGCCGAAGCCGTTCAGCACGACGCGGCAGCCGTCGGCGTGGAGCGCGCGGGCGATCGCGAGGCCGATGCCGCTGGTCGATCCGGTGACGAGGGCGATGCGGGGCTCGCTCATGGGGCGTCGGCTTCCGTGGGGCGGGACCCGCGAGTCTGCCAACGTGGCGGCGGGGCCGCCATCGCGACGGCCGGCCCGTTCAGGCGTGGAAGGCGCCGTCGGCCGAGGGCCGCTGGCGCCCGAGGATGCGCTGGAACACGCGCTCGACCGGCGGGGTCGGGGTCGCCATGACGATGCGCCACGTCCCGCGCGCCAGATCGCGGGCGAGCTGGGTGACGCTGCGCTCCTCGGCGCTGGTCGCGCGACGATTGACCAGCAGCACCTGGCCCAGCGCGTCGCTGCGCCAGGCGAGCTTCATCCGCTGCCCCTCGCCGCTGCCGGGCGCGAACCAGGTGCCGATCGGCAGCTCGCGCACGCGCTCGATCCAGGCCTGCTCCTCGGGCGTCGACACCGCCGGCGACTCGACCCCCTCGGCGCCCTCGCCCACGCGCCGCTCGCCGAGACGGGCGCGGGCCCGCATGCGCATCGCCAGCGTCGCGACCTCGTTCGGGTCCTCG
>JBBION010000241.1:0-4972 GCA_037443345.1 Rubrivivax sp.
CGTTGCCAGCGCCGCCGCACGCGCGGACGGCCGATTTCAAACCTGCGTGCAGCTTATCCGGCCCGACGCGCGCTTGGTCAGAACCGCGGACGCAGGTATTCTTCGTCGATGGACCGGCTGAAGCAGATCGAGTCGTTCGTCGGCGTCGCGACCAAGGGCAGCCTGACGGCCGCGGCGCACGCCGAGGGCGTCGCGCCGGCCGTGATCGGGCGGCGCATCGACGCGCTCGAGGAGCGGCTGGGCGTCAAGCTGCTGGTGCGCACGACGCGGCGCATCACGCTGACGCACGAGGGCAGCGCCTTCCTCGAGGACTGCCAGCGCATCCTGGCCGACCTCGCGAACGCCGAAGCCAGCGTCAGCGCCGGCGGCGTCAAGGCCAGCGGCTACCTGCGCGTGACGGCGCCGGCCGGCTTCGGGCGGCGCCACGTCGCGCCGCTGGTGCCGCGCTTCCTCGCGCAGCATCCCGACGTGCACCTGTCGCTGAACCTCAGCGACCGCGTCGTCGACATCGTCAACGAGGGCGTCGACTGCGCGGTGCGCGTCGGCGACCTGCCCGACTCGAGCCTGGTCAGCGTGCGGCTGGCCGACAACCGCCGGCTGTGCGTCGCGACGCCGGCGTACCTGCAGCGCGCCGGCGTGCCGCTGCACCCGAACGACCTGCACAAGCACGAGTGCCTGACGCTGTCGTCCGACGCGAGCCAGACGCGCGGCTGGGCGTTCACGGTCGACGGCGAGGTGACGCACCTGCGTCCGAGCGGGCGGCTGGACTGCAGCGACGGCCAGGTGCTGCACGACTGGTGCCTGCAGGGGCTGGGCATCGCGTGGCGCAGCACGTGGGAGGTCGAGCACGAGATCGCCGCCGGCACGCTGGTCAGTGTGCTCGACGGCTTCGCCGCGCCGCCCAACGGCATCTACGCCGTGTTCCCGCAGCGCAAGCACCTGCCGCTGCGCGTGCGACTGTGGATCGACTTCCTGAAGCACACGTACGGCGACCCGGCGTACTGGACGGCGGCGTCCGCGTCCTGAGCGCGGGCCGCCGGGGCGCGGCTCAGTTCTTCAGGCAGTGGCTGATGAACTGCTTGCGCTCGTCGCCCTTGCGGTCGCCGGCCTGCTTGTTGCAGTACGACATGCGCTCCTGCGGCGTCATCTTCGTCTTGCCGGCCAGGCACTGCGACATGAACTGCTTGCGCTCGTCGCCCTTGCGCTCGCCGGCCTGCTGGTTGCACTCGGCCATGCGGCGCTGCTGGGGGTTGAGCTGCTTGGTCTCGTCGGCCAGCGCGGTGGTCGCGACGGCGACCAGCGCGACGGCGAGCCAGGTTCGGGTCATCAGGGGATCTCCTCGTGCGTGCACCTCGACGGTGCCGACGCATTGGAGCAGAGCCGCCGTGGCGCGGCAAGGCGCGTGCGCGCGGGCGGACGGCCGTCGCGCTACAGGATGCGCCGCGGGTGATGCAGCGCCTCGTGCGCCGCGTGCAGGCGACGCACGAGCACGCCGATGAAGGCCTCGTCGAACAGGTGGCGCGTGCCCAGCGCGAGCTGCGTGTAGGTGTGCGGCGTGAACGAGATCGCCACGCACGGCGCGGTGACGACGACGTCGGCGCGGTGCGTGCGCAGGTCCTCGCTCGGCGCGAGGTACGCCATCTCGCCGACCGAGGTGCCGCGCCCGAGCGTGGCGACCTTGACGCCGTCGCGCAGCACCTCGACCTCGCCCTGCGCGATGATGTGGAACGTCTGCCCCTGCTGGCCCTTGCGGTAGATCGCGTGGCCGACCTTGAGCCGCTGCCACTTGGCACGGTGCACGACTTCCCACAGCTCGACGTCGCCGAAGCCGGCGAAGAACTCCAGCCCGCGCAGCAGGTTGAAGCGCTCCGAGTCCAGCACGCCCTGCAGCTTGCCGCGCGGGATCTCGCGGTTGGCGACCAGCGCCGACAGCCCCTGCGCGAACGCGTCCCAGTCGGCGGGACGCTCGTCGGCCGTCTTGGCCAGCGCGCGGCGCACCAGCGCGTCGAGCGAGGGCGGCACGCCGGCGCGCAGCTCGGTCAGCGCCGGCGGCTCGACGGTGAAGATCTGGCTCATCATCGCCGTCTGCGTCGGCGCCTCGAACGGCGGGCGCCCGGCGATCAGGTGGTACAGCACCGCGGCCAGCGAGTAGATGTCGGCGCGCGCGTCGAGCGGCGCGCCGTCGAGCTGCTCGGGCGACATGTACGCCAGCGAGCCGACGCGGAAGATCTGGGTGTGCTCCGAGGCCAGGTTGAGCACGCTGCCGAAGTCGGTGACCTTGACGTCGACGACGTGGTCGTTCTCGACGACGGCGAGCAGGTTGGCCGGCTTGACGTCGCGGTGGATCAGCCCCTGGCGCGCCATGTAGCCCAGCGCCATCGCGCACTTGAAGCCGATCTCGACGATCTGCTCGAGCGACAGCAGCGCGTCGGGGCGGCAGAAGCGCCGCAGCGTCACGCCCTGCACGTACTCCATCACGAGGTACGGCGCCTGCGGGTCGGCCACGGCGTCGTAGAGCTGCACCACGTTCGGGTGCTGCAGCCGGCCGACGAGGGCGGCCTCGGCGGCAAAGAAGCGCTGGTAGATTTGCGGGTCCGAGCCCTCCCCGGCGGCCGGCACGCGCACGCGCTTGATCGCCACCGGGCGGTCGTTGAACTCGTCGTGGGCGAGGAGCACCTCGCTCGTCGCGCCCTCGCCGAGGCGCTTGAGCACGCGGTACTTGCCGATGCGCGCCGGCAGCGCGGGGTCGGTGATGAACGGCGTGGCGGGCACGGGCGCGACCGGTGCGGCGGCGGACGGAGGGGCGACGGTGGACATGGTTTCGCGAGGCGCGCGCTCGCGCGGCGCGGATGGTCGCAATCGTCGCGGCGCCGGCGCGGCGGGATGCGCCGAACAGCGTCGCGTTGGCGCGGCTATTCGGGCGGCGGCCGGTGCGCGGCGGGCCAGGCGGCGAGAGGGGCACCCGTAGAATCGACTGCATGATCCAAGCCAAGCTCGAGCTGCTCGCAGCGCTGCGCCGGGCGGTCGGCGAGCTCGGCGTCGAGCCGCCGGCCACGCTCGGGTTCGAGTCGCCGAAGCAGGCCGCGCACGGCGACCTCGCCATCACGGCGGCGATGGCGCTCGCGCGCACGCTGCGCACGAACCCGCGCGAGGTCGCGCAGGCGCTGGTCGAGTGGCTCGGGCGCCAGCCCGAGGTGCAGCGCTGGGTCGCCGCGCTCGAGATCGCCGGCCCCGGCTTCGTCAACCTGCGGCTGGCCGACGCCGCGCGCCAGGCCGTCGTCGCCGAGGTGCTGGCCGCCGGCGAGGCCTTCGGCCGCCGCGAGGGCGACGGGCGTCGGGTGCTCGTCGAGTTCGTCTCGGCCAACCCGACCGGCCCGCTGCACGTCGGCCACGGTCGCCAGGGCGCGCTCGGCGACGCGATATGCCACCTGCTGGCCGCCCAGGGCTGGGACGTGACGCGCGAGTTCTATTACAACGACGCCGGCGTGCAGATCGGCAACCTCGCGCTGTCGGTGCAGGCGCGGCTGCAGGGCCTGAAGCCCGGCGACGCCGGCTGGCCCGAGTCGGCCTACAACGGCGACTACATCGCCGACATCGCGGCCGACTTCGCCGCCCGCAAGACGGTGCGCGCCGACGACCGCGTGTTCACGGCGTCGGGCGACGCCGGCGACCTCGACGGCATCCGTCAGTTCGCCGTCGCTTACCTGCGCCACGAGCAGGACCTGGACCTCAAGGCCTTCGGCGTGCGCTTCGACCACTACTACCTCGAGTCGAGCCTGTACGCCGACGGCCGCGTCGACGCGGCGGTGCGCGCGCTGGTGGCCGCCGGCAAGACCTACGAGGACGGCGGCGCGCTGTGGCTGCGCACGACCGAGTACGGCGACGACAAGGACCGCGTGATGCGCAAGTCCGACGGCAGCTACACCTACTTCGTGCCGGACGTCGCATACCACGTGGCCAAGTTCGAGCGCGGCTTCACGAAGGCCGTCAACATCCAGGGCAGCGACCATCACGGCACGATCGCGCGCGTGCGCGCCGGGGTGCAGGCGGTGGGCGCCGGCATCCCCGCGGGCTACCCCGACTACGTGCTGCACAAGATGGTCACCGTGATGCGTGGCGGCGAGGAGGTCAAGATCTCCAAGCGCGCCGGCAGCTACGTGACGCTGCGCGACCTGATCGACTGGACCAGCCGCGACGCGGTGCGCTTCTTCCTGATCAGCCGCAAGGCCGACACCGAGTTCGTGTTCGACGTCGACCTCGCGCTCAAGCGCAACGACGAGAACCCCGTCTTCTACGTGCAGTACGCGCACGCGCGCATCTGCTCCGTGACGGCGCAGTGGGTGCAGCAGCACGGCGGCGACCCGGCCGCGCTCGCCGGCGCCGACCTGTCCCGCCTGACGGCCCCCACCGAGGTGGCGCTGATGCTCAAGCTCGCCGACTACCCGGGGATGGTCGAGCGCGCGGCCGCCGATCTCGCGCCGCACGACGTCGCGTTCTACCTGCGCGAGCTCGCGGCCGCGCTGCACAGCTACTACACCGCCGAGCGATTCCTCGTCGACGACCGCGAGCTGGCGCGCGCGCGGCTCGCGCTGCTGGCGGCGGTGCGGCAGGTGCTGCGCAATGCGCTGGCGCTGATCGGCGTGTCGGCGCCGGAGTCGATGGTGCGCGCCGAAGAGGCGCTGGAGGGCGCATGAAGGCGCAGCGTGGCGGGTTCGTGCTCGGCCTGATCGTCGGGCTGCTGGTCGGCCTGGCGCTGGCGCTCGGGGTGGCGCTGTACGTGACCAAGGTGCCGGTGCCTTTCGTCGACAAGGTGCCACGCGCGTCGCAGAACGACGCCGCCGAGGCCGAGCGCCTCAAGCGCTGGGACCCGAACGGACCGCTGGGCGGGCGCCCGGCGCAGCGTGGCGAGGCGGCGCCGACGCCGGTGTCGCCGACGCCCGCGGCACCGACGGTGGCGGCGCCCGGCACGGCG
>JBBION010000242.1:0-4947 GCA_037443345.1 Rubrivivax sp.
CCCCGACGACCGACGGCGACGACGCGGCGCCGGCCGCCGCGCCGCCGGCCGAGGCCAAGCCGCGCGTGGATGCCGAACTCGAGGCGCGCCGCAAGGCCGCCGAGCAGGAACAGCAGGCGCGGCAGCAGGCCCAGCAGAAACAGGAAGAGACGAAGCTGGCGCAGCAGCGTGCCGAGAACTGCGACCGCGCCCGCGCGCACCTGCGCCAGCTCGAGAGCGGCATGCGCATGGCGCGCGTCAACGAAAGGGGCGAACGCATCGTCATCGACGACAAGGAGCGCGCCTCCGAGATGCAGCGCGCGCGCCAGGTGATGGCCAGCGACTGCCGCTGACGCGGCGCCGCGCGCCCTTGTCGCGTCAGCCGGCTCCCGCAGGCCGGCGCCGCTCCTTGCCCTTGTAGCGCAGCCGGCGCGCCTCCTTCGGGTCGACCGTCAGCGCGCGGCACACCTCGACGCGGTCGAGGTCGCGCAGCGGCTGGTCGGCGCCCGCGACGCGACCCCACACCGCGAACGACAGGTCCGCCGGCGCGTCCTCGGCGAGCACGCCGCTGGCACGCACCGCGTCGGCAACGGTCGCGCCCGGCGCCAGTTCGAGCTGCCGGCGTGTCACCGTGCGCGGCGCCGGGCTGTAGACGACCTCGACGCGCAGCGGCTCAGCGCTCACCGTAGACCTGCCCGGCGCGCTTGACGAACGAGTCGACGAAGGTGTTGGCCACTCGGTCGAACACGGGGCTCAGCACCGCCTCGAGCGACCGGCTCGAGAACGCGTAGCGCAGGTCGAACTCGACCTTGCACGCCTGCGACTCGCCGCCGGGCCGCCCGAGCGGCTGGAACATCCAGGTGCCGTCGAGCAGCGAGAACGGGCCGTCGACGAGCTGCATCAGCACCTGCTCGCCGGGCTTGTGCACGTTGCGCGTCGTGAACGCGTGGCGCACGCCCGCGTAGACCAGGCTCAGCCGCGCCGTCATGCCCTCGTCGTGCGCCTCGAGCACCTCGGCGCGCTCGCACCAGGGCAGGAACTGCGGGTACAGCTCGACGCCGGTGACCAGTTCGTACATCTCGCGCGGCGAGTACCACAGCAAGACGGACTTCTTGACGTGCTTCATAGAATGCCCAAATTTTAGGCGCCGCTTGCGTTCACGGCCGGCGCCTCCACCTTGCCCCCATGAGCGCCATCGCCGAGAACCGCCGTGCGCGGTTCGACTACCACATCGAAGAGCGGTTCGAAGCCGGCATCGTGCTCGAGGGCTGGGAGGTCAAGGCCATCCGCGCCGGGCAGGTGCAGCTGACCGACGGCTACGTCGTGATCCGCGACGGCGAGCTGTCGCTGATCGGCTGCCGCATCAACGCGTTGCGCACCGCGTCGACGCACGTGCACCCCGAGGCCGACCGCACGAAGAAGCTGCTGATGCACAAGGCCGAGATCCGCCGCCTGATCGGCAAGGTCGAGCAGCGCGGCTACACGCTGGTGCCGCTGAACCTGCACTACAAGGGCGGGCGCGTGAAGGTCGATCTCGCGCTGGCCAAGGGCAAGGCCGAGCACGACAAGCGCGACACCATCAAGGAGCGCGAGGGCAAGCGCGAGGTCGAGCGCGCGATGAAGCAGCGCCACCGCTGAGCGGCGCCGCGCGCGTCAGCCGATGGCGGCGAGCGCCTGCGCGAGGTCGGCCTGGAGGTCGGCGACGGCCTCGAAGCCGATCGAGAAGCGCACCAGCGTGCCCGGCAGCGCCGAGCGGTCGCGGCGCATCGTGCCCAGGTCGTACGGCACCGCCAGGCTCACCGGCCCGCCCCACGAGTAGCCGATGCGAAACAGCGTCAGCGCGTCGACGAAGGCGTCGACGCGCGCGGGCTCGATCGAAGGGTCGAACAGCACCGAGAACAGCCCCGCCGCCCGCGTGCACAGCGCGGCCCAGTGCTCGTGCCCGGGCGAGCCCGGCAGCGCCGGGTGCAGCACGCGCGCGATGCCCGGCTGGCGCTGCAACCAGGTCGCGAGCGCGCGCGCGGCGGCGTCCTGCGCGTCGTAGCGCACCGCGATGGTCGGCAGCGCGCGCAGGATCGCCTCGGCGTCGTTGGCGCCCACCCCCAGCCCCAGACGCATGTGCGCGAGCAGCACGCGCTCGTGCAGCGCGGCGTCGACGGTGGTGACCGAGCCCATCAGCACGTCGGCGCCGCCCGACGGGTACTTCGTCAGCGCGTGCATGCTGAGGTCGACCGCCAGAGCGTCGCCGAGGTCGAAGGGGTCGAACGCGAGCCCGGCGCCCCAGGTGTTGTCGAGCGCGACCGCCAGGCCGTGACGGCGCGCGACGCGCACGAGGCCGCGCACGTCGGGGAACTCCATCGTCACCGAGCCGGCGGCCTCGATCCACAGCAGCTTCGTGCGCGGGCCGATCATCGCGTCGAGCGCGGCGGCGTCGAGCGGGTCGTACAGCCGGTGCGCGATGCCGAAGCCCTCGAGCAGCGAGCGCGCCAGGTCCTTCGACGGACCGTAGACGTTGTCGGGCAGCAGCATCTCGTCGCCGGCGCCCAGCAGCGCGAGGTCGACCAGCGCCAGCGCGGCCAGCCCGCTCGGTGCAAGCACGCAGTGCTTGCCGCCTTCGAGCGTGGCGATGCGCTCCTCGAGCGTGAACGTGGTGGGCGTGCCGTGCAGCCCGTAGGTGTAGCCCGCCTTGCTGCGCCAGTCGCGCGCGCGCAGCGCGGCGACGTTCGCAAACATCACCGTCGAGGCCTTGTGCACCGCCGGCACGACGGCCTCGAAGCCGTCGGGCGCGCGGTACGGGTGGTGGATCAGGTCGGTGATGTGTTCGCTCATCGGCGTGCCTTCGCGGTCGAGTGGATCAGGGGGCCCGGCGCCAGTACGAGTGCACCGCTCCAACCGCCCCGAGCAGCCGCCGCGGATCCGGCTTCGCCGGGCCGTTGGCGGCGCCCCCTGGGCCCTGCAGGGGCCCCTTCGTGGCCCTGGGGGGAGGCGCCGAAGGCGCTTCGGGGGGGTCACTTCACACCGGCTGGCCGACCAGGTCGTGCCCCTCGACGGCGACGATGCGCGCGCGCGCGAACTCGCCGACCTTGAGGACCGTCGACGCCTTGGCCGGCGGCAACAGCCGCACCGTGCCGTCGATCTCGGGCGCGTCGGCATAGGTGCGCCCGACGCCGCCGCGCCGCCCGAGCGCCGGCGCCTGGTCGACGAGCACCTGCATCGTCGCGCCGACGCGGCGCGCGAGCCGCTCGACCGACACCTGCTCGGCCACCGCCATGAAGCGCGCGCGGCGCTCCTCGCGCAGCTCGGCGCTCAGCTGGCCGGGCAGGTCGTTGGCCGCGGCACCGGCCACCGGCGAGTAGGCGAAGCAGCCGGCGCGGTCGATGCCCGCCTCGCGCACGAACTGCAGCAGGTGCTCGAACTCGGCCTCGGTCTCGCCGGGGAAGCCGGCGATGAAGGTGCTGCGGATCACCAGCTCGGGGCACAGCTCACGCCAGCGCGCGATGCGCTCGAGGTTGCGCTCGCCGCTGGCCGGGCGCTTCATGCGGCGCAGCACGTCGGGGTGCGAGTGCTGGAACGGCACGTCGAGGTACGGCAGGATGCGCCCGGCGGCCATCAGTGGCAGCACCTCGTCGACGTGCGGGTACGGATAGACGTAGTGCAGCCGCACCCAGGCACCGTGCGGCTCGGCCAGGTCGCCGAGCTTCTCGCACAGGTCGAACAATCGCGTGCGCGCCGGCCGCCCGTCCCAGAAGCCGGTGCGGTACTTGACGTCGACGCCGTAGGCGCTCGTGTCCTGGCTGACGACGAGCAGCTCCTTGACGCCCGCCTCGAACAGCCGCTGCGCCTCGCCGAGCACGTCGCCGATCGGGCGCGACACGAGGTCGCCGCGCATGCCCGGGATGATGCAGAACGTGCAGCGGTGGTTGCAGCCCTCGCTGATCTTCAGGTAGGCGTAGTGCTTCGGCGTGAGCTTGACGCCCTGTGGCGGAACCAGATCGACGAACGGGTCGTGCGGCTTCGGCACGTGCGCGTGCACCGCGTCCATCACCTCCTCGGTCGCGTGCGGGCCGGTGACGGCGAGCACCTTCGGGTGCACCTGCCGCACGAGGTTCTCGCCGCCCTCGCCGGTGCGCGCGCCGAGGCAGCCGGTGACGACGACGCGGCCGTTGTCGGCCAGCGCCTCGCCGATCGCGTCGAGGCTCTCCCTGACGGCGTCGTCGATGAAGCCGCAGGTGTTGACGATGACCAAGTCGGCGCCGGCGTAGGTCTTGCTCGTCGCGTAGCCCTCGGCCGCCAGCCGCGTCAGGATCAGCTCGGAGTCGGTCAGCGCCTTCGGGCAGCCGAGGCTGACGAAGCCGATGGTCGGCGCGGGACGCGCCTCGGGGGGGGATGCACTCATGCGGGGATTGTCCCGCAGCGGCGCAACTCAGGTCTTCTTGGACGGGAACCCGGGGAACATCGCGGCCGACTGGTCGAGCATCTGCTTTTGCATCTGCACGAACAGGTTCTTCGACTGCTCGAGGTAGTTGCCCATCAGCCCCTGCACCATCGGCGCCTGGCCGCTGAGGAGCTGCGTCCACATCTCGGGCGTGAAGCTCTTCGGGTCGTACAGGCCCTTGGTCTGCTCGGCCAGCCGGTTCTGCAGCTCGACGAAGGTCAGCAGGTTCTTCTCGAGGAACGCGCCCATCATGCCCTGCATCGCGTGGCCGTAGAAGCGGATGATCTGCGCCAGCGTCTGCGACGAGAACATCGGCACGCCGGCCGTCTCTTCCTCGAGGATGATCTGCAGCAGGATGCTGCGCGTCAGGTCCTCGCCGGTCTTCGCGTCACGCACCTCGAAGTCCTCGCCGGCCAGCACCATCTGCTTGACGTCGGCCAGCGTGATGTAGGTGCTGTGTCGCGTGTCGTACAGGCGCCGGTTGGGGTACTTCTTCAGCACGCGCACGCCGGACGCCTCGCTCGCGGCGGCGG
>JBBION010000243.1:0-4933 GCA_037443345.1 Rubrivivax sp.
GCCGAGCCGCCGCACGCGCCGCCGCTGCTCGCCGACCTGCCGGCGCGCCGCGTGCTGTGCGGCCCCTACGACGTGGCCACCAGCGCGCCGCGCGTGGTCGAGAACTTCCTCGACACGGCGCACTTCGGCCTCGTGCACGAGGGCTGGCTCGGCGCGCGCGACCACCTGCAGGTGCCCGACTACCAGGTCGTGCCCGACGCGCACGGCCGCCCCGGCGTGCCCGACTACCGCGCGTGGCAGCCGCGCGCGAGCGCGCTGGCCGGCGGTGGCGCGTGGGTCGACTACCGCTACCAGGTGCTGTCGCCGTACAGCGCGCTGCTGACCAAGAAGGCCGAAGGCGACGCGCCGCAGGAGGCCTACGCGCTGTGGGCCTGCCCGACCGCACCCGAGGGCTGCCGCGTCTGGTTCACGATCTTCACCAGCGACGACGCGCTCGCCGCCGACGCGCTCGTCGCGTTCCAGGACACGATCTTCCGCCAGGACCGGCCGGTGCTCGAGTCGCAGCGCCCGCGCCTGCTGCCGGTCTCGGGCGGCGAGCTGCACTGCGCCGCCGACCGCCTGAGCGTCGCCTACCGCCGCTGGCTGCAGGCGCAAGGCATCACTTTCGGAGTCTGCTGACGATGACGACCCCCGCCTACGACCCGCGCTGGGACGCGATCGCGCGCGAGCGCCTGCCCGCGCTGCTGCGCCGCATGCCCAAGGCCGAGCTGCACGTGCATATCGAGGGCACGCTCGAGCCCGAGCTGATCTTCAAGCTCGCCGGGCGCAACGGCGTCGCGCTCGCGTATCCCGGCGTCGAGGCGCTGCGCGCGGCCTACGCCTTCACCGACCTGCAGAGCTTCCTCGACGTCTACTACGCCGGCGCCAGCGTGCTGCGCAAGGAAGAGGACTTCTTCGACCTCGCGTGGGCCTACCTCGAGCGCGCCGCGGCCGACAACGTCGTGCACGCCGAGATCTTCTTCGACCCGCAGACGCACACCGAGCGCGGCGTGCCGATCGAGGTGGTCATCGTCGGCCTGCACCACGCCTGCCGGCGTGCGCACCAGGAGTGGGGGCTGAGCGCGAAGCTGATCCTGTGCTTCCTGCGCCACCTGAGCGAGGACGCCGCGTTCGCGACGCTCGAGCAGGCGCTGCCGTACCGTGAGCACTTCGTCGGCGTCGGCCTCGACAGCAGCGAGCGCGGTCACCCGCCGGCCAAGTTCGCGCGCGTGTTCGCGAAGGCGCGCGAACTCGGCCTGCACGTCGTCGCGCACGCCGGCGAGGAAGGCCCGGCCGACTACATCCGCGAGGCGCTCGACGTGCTGAAGGTCGAGCGCATCGACCACGGCGTGCGCTGCATCGACGACCCGGCGCTGGTGCAGCGCCTCGCGCGCGAGCGCGTGCCACTGACGGTGTGTCCGCTGTCGAACGTCAAGCTGCGCGTGTTCCCGCGGCTTTCGCAGCACAACCTGCCGGCGCTGCTCGACGCAGGGCTGTGCGTGACGGTCAACAGCGACGACCCCGCGTACTTCGGCGGCTACGTCAACGAGAACTACCTGCAGACCTTCGCCGCGCTGCCGCGGCTCGGGCCGCGGCAGGCGTGGCAGCTCGCGGCCAACGGCTTCGAGGCGAGCTTCGCGCCCGACGCCGACAAGCAGCGCTGGATGGCGCAGCTGCACCGGGCCTTCGACGCCGAGGCCGGCTGAGCGCCAGCCTCGGCGGGCGAGGGCCGCGCCGGCTCACTTGACCTGCAGGCGGCTCAGGTACTCGGCGAGCGCGAGGATGCGCGCGCGCACGTAGGCTTCCGAGTTGTACGGCGCGTCCATGTGGTACTCGGCCGCCTTGACGCTGTACTCCTGGCCCCACACCGGCATGTCGCGCGAGCCGTGACCGGCACCGGCGCCCTCGATCACCTCGTAGACGCGCGCCATCGGGAACACGCCGCCGTTGCGCTTGGCCAACGTCGTCAGGTCTCCGGGGCTGCGCTTGAGCAACTCGACGAAGGGACCGCCGCCCTTGCCGTCCCTGCCGTGGCACGACGCGCAGTTGTTGTCGTACTCGCGCTTGCCCACGTCGACGCGCTGCTGCTGCGCGAGCACCGGCGCACTCAGCAGCGCGACGGCGAGCGCGCCCCACCACATTGCCGACTTGCTCGATCGCATCGTCGTCTCCCTTGGATGTCCACGAAGTGGCCTCTGCGCCACGGGCGAACTATGCTCCGCGCCTCGATGCCTCCGTTGCGCTGCGTCAAGTCGAAGAGGAGTCCGGCGGACGTCACGGCCGGCGTCCTGCGTGCCGTGGCCGCGGCGGCGATCCTGGCGGCGTCGACGCTGCCCGCGCGCGGCGAGCCCCGAACGAGCGGGTGCGTCGGCGTCCGCGCCGACGTGACAGCCGACGCCGCCGGCGACGTGGCGATCGCCTGCGACGGCGCGCGCGACGCATGGACCTTTCTGCGCCCGCTCGTCGCCGAGCCGCTGCCGCGCCTGCAGATCGACCTCGTGCACCGGCTGCCGCCGAACCTTCGCGCCGACGCGATCGGCTGCTACGCGCACGAGACACGGCGCATCAGCGTGCTGACGTCGCGCGACTTCCTCGCGCGCGAGCGCTGGTTCGGCATCTCGCCGACACGGGCGCTGTACCGCAGCATCGTCGCCCACGAGGTCGCCCACGCACTCGTCGGCTGCGTGCTCGGCGAGCGGCGCCTGCCCAGCGCCGCGCATGAGTACGTCGCCTACGTGACGATGTTCGCGACGATGGACGACGCCACCCGCGAGCAGGTGCTCGCCGCGATGCCGGCGCAGGGGGTCGACAGCGTGTCCAAGTTCAACGACATCACGTACGCCTTCGACCCGATGGGCTTCGGCGTCGAGGCCTGCCGGCACTGGCGCGACCAGCCCGAGGGCCTCGGCTACCTGCGCCGGATCGTCGCGGGCGAGCTGATCCCCGAACTGCTGCTGAACTGAGCGCGTGCCGTCAAGCCGGCATCCCGGAGGCGGGCGGCACCGGCGCGCGCGGGCGCAGCCAGCGCCACAGCAGCGACGCGACCCCGGCCGCGCCGAGCAGCGCGATCGCGCCGACCGCCCACACGACGCCGACGAGCCACGGCGCGATGCCGGCCAGCCCGCCGAGCAGCGCGCGCGTGCCGTCGAGCGTCAGCCGCAGCACGTCGCGCCACTGCGGCCACCACGCGTCGAGCAGCGCCGCGCCCGGCAGCTGTGCCGCGACCTGCGTGATCCAGGCGTCGGCGTCGGCCAGCGTGGCCGCGTCGACCGTCAGCACGGCGTGGGTGGCCCAGCCGAACAGCGACCACAGGGCGAGGAGGGCGAGGGCGAGGCCCCAGATCAGCAGGTGCATGGCTTGCGCGGGTGACGACGACGGCGACGTTGGAGCCGGCGGCGCGCGCCCGGTTCCGTGCCGGCGGCGCACGGACTCAGGTGGGGTACGTGCCCGGCAGCAGGATGCCGCGGTCGACGGTGGCGATGTCCGTGTGGCCGCAGAACGCCATCGTCAGGTCGAGCTCCTTGTGAAGGATCTCGAGGCACTTGGTCACGCCTTCCTCGCCCATCGCGCCGAGCGCGTAGAGGAACGCGCGGCCGATGTAGGTGCCGCGCGCGCCCAGCGCCCAGGCCTTGAGCACGTCCTGACCGCTGCGGATGCCGCCGTCCATGTGCACCTCGATCTTCGAGCCGACCGCGGCGACGATCGCCGGCAGCGCCTCGATGCTGCTCTGCGCCCCGTCGAGCTGCCGCCCACCGTGGTTGCTGACGATCAGCGCGTCGGCACCGGAGTCGACGGCGAGCTTCGCGTCCTCGACGTCCTGGATGCCCTTGAGGATCAGCCGCCCGCCCCAGCGCTTCTTGATCCACTCGACGTCGCCCCAGTTGAGCTTCGGGTCGAACTGCTCGGCGGTCCACGACGACAGGCTGCTCATGTCGCCGACACCCTTGACGTGGCCGACGATGTTGCCGAACTGCCGGCGCGGCGTGCCGAGCATGCCCAGGCACCAGCGCGGCTTGGTCATCAGGTTGATGATGTTGGCCAGCGTCGGCTTGGGCGGCGCCGACAGGCCGTTCTTCAGGTCCTTGTGGCGCTGGCCGAGGATCTGCAGGTCCAGCGTCAGCACCAGCGCGTCGCACTTCGCGGCTCTCGCGCGGTCGATCAGGCGCTCGATGAAGTCGCGGTCGCGCATCACGTAGAGCTGGAACCAGAACGGCTGCGTGGTGTGCGAGGCGACGTCCTCGATCGAGCAGATGCTCATCGTCGACAGCGTGAAGCGGATGCCGAACTTCTCGGCCGCCTTCGCCGCCAGGATCTCGCCGTCGGCGTGCTGCATGCCCGTCAGGCCGGTGGGCGCGATCGTCACCGGCATCTTCACCGGGATGCCGACCATCGTCGTCGCCGTCGTGCGGTTCTCCATGTTGACCGCCACGCGCTGGCGCAGCTTGATCTTCCGGAAGTCGCCCTCGTTGGCGCGGTAGGTGCTCTCGGTCCACGAGCCGCTGTCGGCGTAGTCGTAGAACATGCGCGGCACGCGCTTCTTCGCCAGCACGCGCAGGTCTTCGATGTTCGTGATGACGGGCATCGCGGGGTCTCCTCGGGTCTTGTCGGGCGTCGAACGGGCGCGATGCTACCGACACCGCCGCCGGCGCCAACGGAAAGATGTTCAGCCGCGGGCGGAAAGCGCGGCGTGCAAGGCCTGGCGGGCCTCGGCCTCGACGTCGCGGCACACGCCGGCGAGCCAGTGCACGAAGGCGGCCGCGGCCTCGCCGCCGCCGTGGGAGCGCACGTGGTACTGGTGCGCGGGCTCGGCGTCGACGTCGAACAGCGGCACCAGCGCGCCGGCCGCCAGCCATCGGCGCGCCAGCGTCGGGCGCCCGAGTGCGACGCCCTGCGCGCTGACGGCGGCCTCGAGCACCATGCCGAGGTCGACCAGGCGCGGGCCCTGCGCGGGCTC
>JBBION010000244.1:0-4932 GCA_037443345.1 Rubrivivax sp.
GCTGGCCGCGCGACTCGAAGCTGTACTGCAGGTGGATGCCGGGGGGGCGCATGGCGGAGGATGGTAGCGAGGGCCAGGCCCTGGCTGCAGCGGCCCGTGCGGCCCGCGGTCTACCCGGCCTTGGCGAGCACCATCTCCACGTTGAACGCGACGCCGATGCGCTCGTCGGCGCCGCAGGGCTCGACGCCGTGCAGCAGCCAGCTCGGGAACAACACGAGCTTCAGGTCGGCCGGCTCGACCGAGATGCTGTTGGGCGCCGACGACACCTGCTGCAGCGGCACGTCGGCGCGCGGGAACGACTCCATCTGCGACGCCGGCCGCGGGTCGACGAAGTAGATCGAGCCGGCGCCCGGCGGCGCGTGCAGGTACACCGTGCCGCTGACGAGGCAGCCGGGGTGCACGTGCGCCGTGTTGTAGCCGCCGCGGTCGTGCACGTTGGCCCAGCCGTTGAGGTTGAGCACGAGGCTGCCCGGCTTGACGCCGTAGTCGCCGAGCACCCAGCGCACCGCCTGCAGCAGGCGCTGCTGCAGCGGTGCGAACTCCGGCCGGTCGAGCAGTCTCTTGTCCGACTGCCAGCCGCCGTGCGCCGAGGATCCCGCCGGCAGCGCCGGCGCCGAGCGGCGCATCTCGCGGATCGTCCGCACCCAACCCTCCCGATGGCGCTCGAGGTCGCCCAGGTGCTCGGTCCAGACGGGGGTGCAGAACAGCGGCATGCGGTGCATCGTGGGCCTCGGCTTCGGTGACGTCAGGCCGGTCGGGTCGTGCCGGACGGCAGCATCGAGATGAACTGCTCGAGCTTGCCGCTCTTCGGGTTGCGCAGCTCGACGCCGTACGTGAAGCGCAGCGGGAACGGATGCCCGAAGTTGCGGTGGATGTACTCGGTCAGCGCCTGCTGCTGCTCGGCGGTCAGCGGCTGCGGCACCGCCAGGCGCACCTCGACGTCGTCGAGCGCGTGCTGCACGATCTGCATCAGGTCCACCGGCACGACCTTGCGCAGCCCCTCGTAGCCCATCTTCGGCCAGCGCCTCTCGCCCGAGGGCAGCGTCAGCAGGTTGCGGTGGCGCCCGACGATGCGCTTGAGCACCGGCAGCCCGCGCCCGCACGGACACGGCTCGCCGACCTCGGCGTAGTCGCCGACCTCGTAGCGGATCAGCGGCGTCGCGAAGTTGTGCAGCGACGTGACGACGACGCGGCCGACCTCGCCGGGCCGGCACGGCGCGCCGTGTTCGTCGAGCACCTCGAACAGCACGTTCTCGGCCTGCACGTGGTAGTGCTCGTGCTCGGGGCACTGCAGCGCGAGGTAGCCCGCCTCCTGGCAGGTGTACATGTCGACGACCGGCACGCCCCACGCGTCGCGCGCGCGCTCGCGCAGGTCGGACGGCATCATCTCGCCCATCGGGCGCAGTTCGAGCAGCCCCTGCGGCTTGATGCCGCGGCGCTCGCAGTGCTCGATCAGGCCGCCGAGCACGCTCGCGTGGCCGAGCAGGTAGCCCGGGCGCTCGGCGATCAGCTGGTCGGCGAGGTACGAGATGTCGAGCCGCACGTCGTACATCACGGCCGCGCCGGTGCGCACGACGGCGTCGGTGGCCGTGCCCCACTGCGGCGAGCGCTGGGGCCCGGGCAGCGGCTTGTCCTGGCCGCGCGGGTAGCGGATGGCCATCAGCTTCTGCGAGAAGTCGCGCCGGTGCCAGAAGTGGTCGCGCAGCGTGTACACGCCCCAGAAGAACTCGGTCAGCTCGGTCGCGACGATGTCGACCGCCACGCCCGTCGACCCCGACGTGCGCATCGGCGCCTGGCGACCGTGGTCGCGCGGCACCTGGCGGCTCACGATGCCCTTGGGATCGGCGCCGAGCTGTGCCCGCGTCAGCAGCGGCACCTGCGACCAGTTCTCGGGCGTGACCAGCGCCGCGTCGGCGAAGCGCGCAAGCGCCTGCGCGTAGTGCGGCACGTGGCGCACCGCGTAGGGCACCAGCTCGCGCAGCTGCCGGAACTGGGCTCGCTGCAGCTCGTCGGCCGGCCACCACTGGCTGTGCTCGAGCTGGAACAGCGTCGCGAGCCGGTTCGCGGCCGGGGGCGCGAGCGGCGCGGGCCAGGCGACGTGACTGAGGACGGAGAGCAGGGGGATGTCCACGGGGTGCGGGGTCCGGTGATCGACAGGGGCTGGGGTGGCGCTACGCGTGGCCGCCGGCCGCGAAGACGGGGCATCGCTCGCCGAGCAGGCCGCCCGGCGTCTCGACCTCGACGCCCGCGAACACGCGGCGCAGGGCCGCGACGTACTGATCGACGGTCGGGAAGTGCAGCGTCGCCGCCTCGCCTTCGTAGAAGCGCAGCGTCGCCACCGCCGCAGCGGCGAAGCCCGGCTGCGGCAGCGACGCGTAGTCGACGCCGGCGTCGGTGATCGCCTGCCACACGGCGTGCTGCGAGACCCCGGCGGCGGCGTCGGGCTGCAGCGCCATCGCGACGCGCCACTTGAAGGCGTGGAAGTTCTCGATGCGGCCCGCGCGCGCGTCGGCCAGCACGTCGGCGACCGCCTCGCGCCGCGGCGGCGCGCAGAAGCCGCGGAACACGAAGCAGCCGTGCGGGGCGAGCCAGCGGCGCACGCGTGCGAACAGCGGCACCGGGTCGGCGAAGAAGACCGGGGCGCCGTCGGTGAGCACGAGGTCGGCGGCGGCGGGCGGCTCGTACGAGAACCAGTCGGCGCGCAGCGCGCGGCGCACCCCGGGCACGTCGCCGGGCCACACGAGGTCCAGCATCGGCTGCGACACGTCGATCGCCGTCAGCGCGAGCGGCACCGGCCAGGGGGCCAGCACCAGCTCGGGCGTCACGCCGAGCAGCAGCGCCGACAGCGGGCGGTGCGTGGTCCACGGCCACCGCGCGACGACGCGCAGGTACGCCTCGATCGCCTGCGGTGGCGGGCGCAACGGCGGGCCCCAGTCCCCGAAGTGCGCGGCACGCTCGCTCCAGCGGTCGAGGCTCATGGCAGGGGTTCGGCAGGCGGGATGTCGGCGGGTCTGCGGCGGCGCGGCGCGCACGCAAGGCACGACGGTGCGCACGCCTCGCGCCGCGCAGTGTAGCGGTGCGGCAGCGGGCGTCGCGGACGTTCGGTGCCGGCGGTCAGCGCGCCGCGTCCTTCACGAGCACGCAGAACAGGTACGGTGCCCCGTCGCCGACGCTCGGGCCGGCGACGGCGGCCTGCAGCGGCGCGGTCTCGATGCGGCGCGCGTCGGCCACCGCCAGTCCGGCCTGCCGGGCCAGTGGCCGCACCGACGCGTCGCCGTTGAGCGGAAAGCTGCGAAACCGGGTGGCGTAGGCCCGCGCGAGCATGCGCGCCTCGTCGGCGCCGAGTTCGCACACGCCGGCCAGTTCGTCGATCCGCCGCGCGACCTGCTCGGCGAGCGCGTGCGCGGCGCCGTCCGAGAAGCCCGTGGCCTGCATCTCGCTGCCGTCGCGCAGGCGGTTGGCGAACACCAGCCGGCCGCCGGGTTCGAGCAGTGCCGCGTAGCGCGCGAACAGGCGCGGGCGCGTGGCGGCGTCGAAGTAGCCGAGGAAGCTGCTGGTCAGGATCAGGTCGAAGGTCTCGTCGCCCGTCCACTCGAGCACGTCGGCGCACACGGTGCGTACGTCGACACCTTCGCGCGCGGCGTACCACCGGTTGAGCCACAGCGGGGTCTGGCACAGGTCGAGCGCGACGACGTCGGCCGCCAACCCGTGCGGGCGCAGTGCGTGCCGCACGTGCGCGAGGGCGGAGTAGTCGGCGCAGCCCGAGATCAGCACGCGCGGCGGCCGGCCCGGCGCACGGTCCCGCCACGCGCGCGCCCAGTCGTCCAGCGCGGCGAGGTAGGCCGCCGACTGGCCTGACAGCGTCTTGCCGATGCCGAGCAGGCGCAGGATCTGCCACAGGCCGTGGTACGGGCGGCACGACGTCGCCTCGTCGGCGCGCGCGCACCGGCAGGCCGACTCGCGCAGTGCGAGTCCCGCGGACGCACGCAGCGGCTCGTCGGGAGGGGCCATCGGGTCGTGGGCGGGCGGGGCCATCGTCAGCGGCGCTCGCGGGTCGCGAGCACGCGGGAGGCCATCTCGGCGAAGCGCTGGCGGTCGGCCGCGATGCGCGCGACGAAGGGCGCGCCGCCGACGAAGTCGGCATCGACGTTGCCGCGCTCCTTCAGCACCTGCCGGTAGCCCTCGCTGCCGACGGCGGCCTGCGTCGCGGCGGCCATCTCGGCCAGCACGGCCGGCGGCGTGCCCGCGCGCCCGAACAGGCCGAACCACGCGACGCCGGTGAAACCGCTCACGTGCTCGGCCAGCGCCGGCGCGGCGGGGAACAGCGGGCTGCGGCGTGGCGACGTCACGGCGATCACGCGCAGCCGCCCGCCCTGCACCAGCGGCAGGGCCGAGGCACCGGCCATCAGCACGCGGATCTCGCCGCCGACCAGCGCGCGCGCGGCGGGGGCGTTGCCACGGTACGGCACGTGCGTCAGCGCGAGGCGGCGGCGCAGCGCCAGCTCCTCCATCAGCAGGTGGTGCTGGCTGCCGACGCCGCCGCTGCCGTACAGCAGCGGGGTCGGGGCGTCGTCACGGGCCTCGCGCAGGAAGTCGTCGAAGGTCGCGATCGGGTCGTCGCTGCGCACCAGCAGGTAGAACGCGTTGACGGCCACCGAGGCCACGGGAGCGAGGCCGTGCAG
Organism: Rubrivivax sp.; assembly: GCA_037443345.1. Classification (GTDB taxonomy): domain Bacteria; phylum Pseudomonadota; class Gammaproteobacteria; order Burkholderiales; family Burkholderiaceae_C; genus Calidifontimicrobium. Next base: position 4,683 of record JBBION010000244.1, read on the forward strand.
CGGGTCGTCGCTGGAGCGCGGATAGAAGCTCGGGTTGATGACGATCACGCTGTCCTGCGACAGCAGCCACGTGCCGCCGTCGGCCGGCGCGGCCGCCAGCTGGTTCAGCGCGAGCTCGCCGTTGGCGCCGTCGACGTTGAGCACCGTCACCTGCCGCGGGCCGGCGGCGGGCAGTGCGTCGGCCAGCGCGCGCGCGACCAGGTCCGGCGCGCCACCCGGCGGGCTCGGCACGATCAGGCGCAGCGCGGCC
>JBBION010000245.1:0-4929 GCA_037443345.1 Rubrivivax sp.
GTTTTGTCGGCTGGCGGGTCGCCTCGGGCCTCGGCACGATCGGCGACTTCACCGACTTTTCCACCGGCATCCACCACGCGACCGCGGTGGGCAAGCTGTTTCGCCCCGACCACCCGCTGCTGCCGAACTACAAGTGGGTGCCGATCGGCTACCACGGCCGCGCTTCGTCGATCGGCGTCAGCGGCCAGCGGTTCCGCCGGCCGCACGGGCAGGTCAAGCGCCCCGACGCCGACGTGCCGGACTTCGGGCCGTGCCAGCGGCTCGACTACGAGCTGGAGCTCGGCGCCCTCGTCGGCCGCGGCAACGCGCTCGGCGAGCCGGTGCCGATCGGGCGCGCGGAGGAGCACCTGTTCGGCGTCGTGCTGCTCAACGACTGGTCGGCGCGCGACATCCAGGCCTGGGAATACCAGCCGCTCGGGCCGTTCCTGTCGAAGAACTTCGCGACGACGGTCTCGCCGTGGGTCGTCACGATGGAGGCGCTGGCGCCGTTCCGGCGCCCCTTCGTGCGCCCGGCCGGCGACCCGGCGCCGCTGCCGTACCTCGACTCGCCGTTCAACCGCGAGGCCGGGGCGATCGACATCACGCTCGAGGTCTGGCTGCAGAGCGCGACGATGCGCGAGCGCGGCCTGCCGCCGCAGCGGCTGATGCAGTCGAACTTCCGCGACGCGTACTGGACGCTCGCGCAGATGCTCGCTCACCAGACGGTGGGCGGCTGCAACCTGCACAGCGGTGACCTGCTCGGCACCGGCACGCAGTCCGGCCCGGGGCCCGACCAGGGCGGCTCGCTGCTCGAACTCAGCCAGGGCGGACGCCGGCCGGTCGAGCTCGCGTCGGGCGAGACGCGCACCTTCCTCGCCGACGGCGACACCGTGATCCTGCGCGCGCACTGCGAGGCGCCGGGCGCGCGTCGCATCGGCTTCGGCGCGTGCGCCGGCACCGTGGCGGGCTGACGCGGTGCGCTGCCGACCCGCTCCATGCCGCACGGGCATACCTGCTAGTCGGGCTGCGGCATGCGCGTGGGGAACTCCGTGCGCCAACAATGCTCGACCGCACGCGCCGACGCCGTCGCACGCGCTGCGTGAATCTGCGTAGGTGCCGCGGGCCCGTGACCCGTTAACCTCGCGGGCCCGCCGCCGGGGCGACCCGACTTTCCTTCCCACCCTCTGGAGACACACGCATGAAAGCCTAGACCAAGATCGGCCTGCTCGCCGCCGCCGTCGCGGTGGCGCTGCCGGCCGCCGCGCAGGACGTCACGCTGAAGTTCCACCACATCTGGAACACGCAGGCGATGGCCTCGGTGAACGTCATCAACCCCTGGTGCGAAAAGGTCGCCAAGGAGTCGAACAACCGCCTGAAGTGCCAGATCTTCCCGGCCATGTCGCTGGGCGGCACGCCGCCGCAGCTCGTCGACCAGGTCAAGGACGGCGTCACCGACCTGACGATCACGCTGCCGGGCTACACCGCGGGGCGTTTCCCGGCGATGGAGGTGTTCGAGCTGCCGTTCATGACCAACTCGGCCGAGGCGGCCGCGCAGGCGTCGTGGGAGTACCTGCAGAAGTACGCGACGCGCGAGTTCCCGGGCACCAAGATCCTCGCGGTGTGGACGCACGACGAAGGCCTGGTGCACACGAAGGACCGGCAGGTCAAGGCGCTCGAGGACTTCAAGGGCCTGAAGATGCGCGCGCCGACGCGGCAGACGAACAAGCTGCTCGCGTCGCTGGGCGCCGCGCCGGTGGGCATGCCGCTGCCGGCGATCCCCGACGCGATCAGCAAGGGCACGATCGACGGCTTCACGCTGCCGTGGGAGCCGCTGCCGTCGCTGAAGCTGCAGGAGATGGTCAAGTACCACACCGAGACGCACCCGTCGCGTCCGGCGCTGTACAGCGCGGTGTTCATCTTCGGCATGAACCAGGCCCGCTACGACAGCCTGCCGGCCGACCTGAAGAAGGTCATCGACGACAACAGCGGCCTGGCGCTGTCCAAGCAGATCGGCGCGGTGTGGGACGCGAGCCGCCCGGCGGCGCGCAAGCTGGTGCAGGACCGCGGCAACGTGGTCCTCGAGCTGTCGCAGGCCGAGACCGACCGCTGGATCGCCGCGTCGGCCAAGCTCTACGACGAGTGGGTCGACGACATGAACAAGCGCAACCTGCCGGGCAAGCAGATGCTCGACGACGCGCGCGCGCTGCTGGTGAAGTACAAGAAGTGACGAGCCGCGGCCGGGTCGCAGGGCCCGGCCGCGGGCGCTCCCGCAGGCGGCACGAGCCGCGGGCGCGCCGACCAGATCTGGGGCGAGCCGCCGCACGAGGAGGCTCGCCCCGTTTTCGACGGGATGTCCGATGCTCCGTGTCCTCAACCGCGTGGCGTGGCTGTTCGCGGTGATCGGCGGCGTGATCGCGCTGGCGGTCGCGCTGATGGTCGTCGTCTCGATCGCCGGGCGCGCGACGATGGCCCGTCCGATCCAGGGCGACGTCGAGCTGACGCAGTTCGCGATCGCGCTGGCGATCTCGCTGAGCCTGCCGTGGTGCCAGATCCACGGCGGCAACATCGTCGTCGACTACTTCACGCAGCGGCTGCCGCGCCGGGCGATCGCGTGGCTCGACGCCGTCGGCGCGCTGATGCTCACGGCGATGGGCGCGCTGCTGTCGTGGCGCGCCGCCGTCGGCGCAATCGGCTCGAAGCAGACCTTCGAGGCGACGATGATCCTCGACCTGCCGATGTGGTGGATCTACGCGTCGCTGTCGCCCGGGCTCGCGCTCGCGGCCTTCATCGGCCTCGTGCAGGCGGGCCTGCTGATGGCCGGCCGTGACCTCACCCGCCTCCAGTCATGAGCCCCACCGCCGTCGGTCTGCTGATGTTCGCCGCGATGATCGCGCTGCTCGTGCTGCGCGTGCCGATCGCGGCGGCGATGTTCATTCCCGGCGCGATCGGCTACTGGGTGCTGACCAGCGAGCTGTCGCTGCTGAACCTGCTCAAGGGCTCGGCGGTGGCGCGGCTGACGGTCTACGACCTGTCGGTGATCCCGCTATTCCTGCTGATGGGTCAGTTCGCGACGCAGGGCGGGCTCAGCCGCGCGCTGTTCCAGGCCGCCGCCGCGTTCATCGGCCACATCCGCGGCGGGCTGGCCATGGCCTCCGTCTTCAGCGCCGGCGCGTTCGGCGCCGTGTGCGGCTCGGCCGTGGCCACCGCGGCGACGATCACGCAGGTGGCCTACCCCGAGATGCGCAAGCACGGCTACTCGGGGCGCCTGTCGACCGGCACGCTGGCCGTCGGCGGCGGGCTGGGCATCCTGATCCCGCCGTCGGTGCCGCTCGTCGTCTACGCGATCCTGACCGAGCAGAACATCGCCAAGTTGTTCGCCGCCGCGATGGTGCCCGGCCTGCTCGCGATGCTGATGTACGCCGGCGTGATCTGGCTGATGTGCCGGCTGCAGCCGCACCTGGCGTCGCCGAGCGACGCGCTGCCGTGGCGCCAGCGCTGGCGCGCGTTCGCCGGCGTGTGGCCGATCCTGGTGATCTTCGTCATCGTGTTCGGCGGCATCTACGGCGGCATCTTCTCGCCGACGGAGGGTGCCGCCGTCGGCGCGGTGAGCACGTTCGTTGCCGGCGTGCTGCGCCGCGAGCTGACGCTGGCGGCGATCGGGCGCAGCTTCCTCGGCGCGGCCGAGACGTCGGCGATGGTGTTCATGATCTTCCTCGGCGCCGACATGATGAACTCGACGCTGGCCGTCACGCAGCTGCCGATGCACCTGGCCGACTGGGTGTCGCACCTCGATGTCTCGCCGCTGCTGATCCTGACCTGCGTGCTGCTGTTCTACGTGCTGATGGGCTGCATCATGGACGAGCTGTCGCTCGTGCTGCTGACCATCCCCGTTCTCTTCCCAGCCATCATGGGCCTCGACCTGTGGGGCCTGGGCGCCGAGCCGAAGGCGCTGTGGTTCGGCATCCTGATCCTGATGACGATGGGCACCGGGCTGATCAGCCCGCCGGTCGGGCTCAACGTCTACGTCGTCAACGGCATCACGAAGGACGTGCCGCTGATGGAAACGTACAAGGGCGTGTTCCCGTTCCTGGCCAGCGACTTCGTGCGCCTGTTCCTGGTGCTGATGTTCCCGTCGATCAGCCTCGGGCTGGTGGTCTGGCTCTACAGCTGACGCGACACCGCGGCGCGAGGGGCGTCGCGCCCGACGGCCCCGCCCCGTGCGCAGTCGGCGTGCCGGCTACGGATGCAGCCCGGCGCCGGCCAGCGCGCCGAGCGCGACGACCCACACCGGCGACAGGCGGGCGACGACGAGCAGCCCGAAGGCGGCCAACGCGAGGCCGAAGTCGGCGCGCGAGTGGATCGCGCTCGTCCACACCGGGTCGTACAGCGCCGCGGCCAGCACGCCGACCACCGCGGCGTTGATGCCGCCCATCGCGCGCTGCACGCCGTCGCGCTGCCGCAGTGCCTCCCAGAACGGCAGTGCGCCGGCCACCAGCAGGAACGCGGGCACGAAGATCGCGACCAGCAGCACGGCCGCGCCCCACGCACCGCCCAGCGGCGCCGGCATCACGGCGCCGAGGTAGGCCGCGAACGTGAACAGCGGCCCCGGCACCGCCTGCGCGGCGCCGTAGCCGGCGAGGAACACGTCGTTGTCGACCCAGCCCGGCGGCACCACACCGGCCTGCAGCAGCGGCAGCACGACGTGGCCGCCGCCGAACACGAGCGACCCGGCCTGGTAGACGACGGCCACCGCGTCGAGCCCCATCGACGGCTGCATCGTCGCGAGCGCCGGCAGCAGCACCAGCAGCGCCGCGCACAGCGCCAGCAGCAGCGCGCCGGTGCGCCGGCCGATGCCGTAGTCGCGGTGCTGCGCGGGTTCGAGGGGCGCCAGCCGCAGCGCCCAGCGCCCGGCGAGGCCGCCGAGCACGATCGCGCCGAGCTGGCCTGCGG
>JBBION010000246.1:0-4917 GCA_037443345.1 Rubrivivax sp.
CGTGGCGTGCAACGCGACGCTCCAGCCGGCGGCGTCGCGCTCGAGCAGCGCCCAGCGCGCGTGCGGGCTGCCGGTCTCGACGCGGTGCGCGTGCGGGTGGTCGTCGTCGTAGGCCGGCACGCCGACGCTGCCGGGGTTGACGACGAGCGTGGCGCCGCCGTCGCCGTGCACGACGCGCGCGAGGCGCGGCGTGTGGGTGTGCCCGCACAGCACGACGGCGTCGCGCCGCGCGCCGAGGCGCGCGCGCACTTCGGCGTCGGTGGCGGCGCGGATGCCGCGCGAGCCGTCGCGGCCGAGGTCGGGCGTGACGGTCTCGAGGAAGTAGGTCAGGTCGTCGTCGGGCGTGCCGTGGCAGCACCAGACGCCGCCGCCGAGGTCGAGCGTGGCCGGCAGCGACGTCAGCCACGCGCGTTCGGCGTCGCCGAGCGCGTCGGCCGCGAACGCGTCGGCCGGCCCCATGCGCTCGCGCGGCTGCGCGAGCACCTGCCGCTCGTGGTTGCCGCGGATCGTCGGCCAGCCGAGTGCCATCAGCCGCCGAACCGTCTCGCGCGGCCACAGCGGGCCGCTGGCGAGGTCGCCGAGATTGACGACGCGGTCGGCGCCGGCGCGGCCGATCGCGGCGATCACGGCCTCGAGCGCGGGCAGGTTGCCGTGGATGTCGGAGACGATGGCCAGGCGCATCGTGCCGTCGCCCTGCATCACCCGAGATCCCAGCCGGTGCCGGCTGGCGGCGCCGCGCCGTCGGCCGCGTCCCAGCCGTACGCGCGTTCGACGCGCGCGACGCGCAGCTCGTAGTGCCGGTACCAGCGTGCCCTCCCGTCGTCGCGCGCGGCGGCGTGCTCGACGTGGCGGCGCCACGCGTGGATGTCGGCCTCGCTGCGCCAGTAGCTCACCGTGATGCCCAGCCCGCTGGCGTCGCGCGTGCTCTCGGCGCCCAGGTAGCCCGGCTGGCGCTCGGCCAGTGCCGCCATCAGTTCGGCCATCGCCGCGTAGCCGTCGGCATCGTCGCCGGTGCGCTGGTTCGCGAAGATCACGGCCCAGTAGGGCGGCTGCGCACGGGGGGCGAAGCGCGAGTCCATCACAGGCTCCGCACGACGTCGATCGCCTCTTCGATGCGCTCGACGGGGTGCAGCGTCAGGCCCTCGATCGGCTTCTTCGGCGCGTTGGCCTTGGGCACCAGCGCCACCGCGAAGCCGAGCTTGGCCGCCTCGCGCAGCCGCTCCTGCCCGCGCGGCGCCGGGCGCACCTCGCCGGCCAGCCCGACCTCGCCGAAGGCCACGAAACCGCGCGGCAGCGGCTTGCCGCGCAGCGAGCTCTGGATCGCCAGCAGCACCGCCAGGTCGGCCGCCGGCTCGCCGATGCGCACGCCGCCCACCGCGTTGACGAACACGTCCTGGTCCAGGCACGCGACGCCGGCGTGGCGGTGCAGCACCGCCAGCAGCATCGCCAGCCGCTCGCGGTCCAGCCCGACCGACAGCCGCCGCGGGCTCGGGCCCCCGCTGTCGACCAGCGCCTGGATCTCGACCAGCAGCGGACGGCTGCCCTCGAGCGTGACCATCACGCACGAGCCCGGCACCGGCTCGCCGTGCGTCGACAGGAAGATCGCGCTCGGGTTGGACACGCCCTTGAGGCCGCGTTCCGTCATCGCGAACACGCCGATCTCGTTGACGGCGCCGAAGCGGTTCTTGATCGCGCGCACGAGGCGGAAGCTCGAGTGCGTGTCGCCCTCGAAGTACAGCACGGTGTCGACGATGTGCTCGAGCACGCGCGGGCCGGCGAGCGCGCCCTCCTTGGTCACGTGGCCGACCAGCACGACGGCGCAGCCGCTGGTCTTGGCGATGCGCGTGAGCTGCGCCGCGCACTCGCGCACCTGCGCCACCGACCCCGGCGCCGAGGTGAGCTGGTCGGAGTACAGCGTCTGGATCGAGTCGATCACGACCAGCGCCGGCGCTTCGGCCTCGATCGCCGCGGCGATGCGCTCGAGCTGGATCTCGGCCAGCACGCGCACCGTCGCACCCGACAGCCCCAGCCGGCGCGCGCGCAGCGCGACCTGCGCACCGCTTTCCTCGCCGGTGACGTAGAGCACCTTCATGCGCGCCGACATCGCGTCGAGCGCCTGCAGCAGCAGCGTGCTCTTGCCGATGCCGGGGTCGCCGCCGATCAGCACGACGCCGCCGGCGACGATGCCGCCGCCGAGCACGCGGTCGAGCTCCTCCTGCCCGGTGGGCATGCGCTCGACCTCGGTGGCGGCGATCTCCGACAACGTGGCCACCGGCTGCGACGACGCCAGCGCCTGGAAGCGGTGCCGGCCGGCGCCGGCGGGCTCGGCCACCGTCTCGTCGAGCGAGTTCCACGCCTTGCAGTGCGGGCACTGGCCGAGCCACTTGGGGCTCGTGCCGCCGCACTCGCGGCAGGTGAAGACCGTCTTGTCGCGCGCCATGCGCGGCATTGTGGCCGCTGGCGCGGCATCGACGAGAATGCGCGGCCTTGCCACAGCGGCGCGGAGACGACGATGACCAAGCTGCGACTGTCGATCGCGATGGGCGACTACGACCGCACCCGGCCGCTGGTCGACGGGCGGGTGTTGATCGACGGCGTCGACCCCGTGTTCATGCTGCTCGAGCCGGAGGAGATGTTCTTCCGCGCGTTCCGCCACGCCGAGTTCGACATCACCGAGATGTCGTTCTCGAGCTTCCTCGTCAAGCACTCGCGCGGCGAGAGCCCGTACGTCGCGGTGCCGGTGTTCATGTCGCGTGCGTTCCGCCACACCGCGATCTACGTGCGGCGCGACCGCATCCGCCGCGGCGAGGATCTCAAGGGCAGGCGCGTCGGCGTGCCCGAGTACCAGCTCACCGCCAACGTGTGGGCGCGCGCGCTGCTGAAGGACGAGTTCGGCGTCGACCCGCGCGACATCACGTGGGTGCGCGGCGGCATCGCGACACCCGGCCGGCCGGAGAAGATCACGCTCGCGTTGGCGCCCGAGATCCGCATCGAAGCAGCGCCCGAGGGGCAGACGATCTCGGCACTGCTCGAGCGCGGCGAGATCGACGCGATGATCGCGCCGCGCCCGCCGCTGGGCTTCGGCCGCCACCCCGACATCGGCTGGCTGTGGCCCGACACCGTGGCCGCCGCGAAGGACTACCACCGCCGCACCGGCGTCTTCCCGATCATGCACCTGCTGGGCGTGCGCAAGGAGCTGGTGCAGCAGCACCCGTGGCTGCCGGTGGCCGTCTGCAAGGCGTTCGGGCAGGCGAAGGAACTGGCGTTCGCGCACTTGGCCGACCCCTCGGCGCCCAAGGTCACGCTGCCCTTCCTCGAGGAGCAGGTGCACGCCGCGCGTGCGATGTTCGGCGACGACCCGTGGCCGTTCGGCGTCGAGGCCAACCGCGCGACGCTGGAAACCTTCCTGCGCCACCACCACGCGCAGGGGCTGTCGGCGCGCCGCGTCGCGCTCGACGAGCTGTTCCACCCGTCGACGTACGAGACGGCGACGATCTGAAATCGGCCCGTTGCGGTCCATCACGAACGCCCGCTGCAGTCCGGGCGTACTGCCTCGGTTGGCAGGTCGCGGCCGGCGGCACCCGCTGCGGGCTCACACTGGGACGGTCGTCGCTGCGCGACGACTCCACTGCGCTGCTCGGGCCGGGGTCGCGCGGCGCAACTCGCTGCGCTCCCTGCGGTCGCTGCGCTCGAACAAGCGCCGCGAGTCAGCCCACGAAGCGCGCTGTCGCGCGCCGACCCCGGTCCTGCGCGGCTCGCCGCCCCACAGATCGCCCGCAGCGGGTGCTGCCGGCCGCGAGTGCCAGCGTCGAGGTCCGCACAGGGGTGCCGATGCTCACCGTGGCAGTGCACGTCGCCCTCGCTAAGCGGCCTGCGCCCGCCGGCTTGAAGCGCCGCCGCGCGGGCGCAGGCCGCTTTGCCGCGCAGACGTCGGCGGTCAGAGGCCTGGCAAGGCGTCGATGTCCGCAGCGGGCCGTGACCGGACCGCCACGCCCCACGTGTCAGCGGCGAACCGCGTCAGTTGCCGCCCACCCCGCCGCGCAGCGCCTTGAGGCGCGCGCGCCGCGCCTTGTCCTGCAGGCGGCGCTGCTTCGATGCCCGTGTCGGCTGCGTGGCCTTGCGCTGCACCGGCGGCAGCGCGACGGCGTCGACCATCGCCTGCAGACGCGCCAGCGCCTCGGTGCGGTTGCGCGGCAGGCTGCGGTGGTCCTGCGCCTTGATGACGACCACGCCGTCCTCGGTGATGCGGTGGTCGGGCAGCGCGAGCAGCCGCGCCTTGATGTCGTCGGGCAGCGACGACCCGCGGATGTCGAAGCGCAGGTGCGCGGCGTTCGAGACCTTGTTGACGTTCTGCCCGCCGGCGCCCTGCGCACGCACGGCGGTGAACTCGACCTCGCGCTCGTCGACGCGCGGCGGCCTCACGGGGCGGCCTTCATGCGTCGACCGTGACCGGCACGCGCGGCGCCAGCGCGCACATCAGCTCGTAGCCGATCGTGCCGGCGGCGTGCGCGACCTCGTCGATCGGCAGCCGCGTCCCCCGCGGGCCCTCGCCCCACAGCGTGACCTCGCTGCCGGGGCCGGCGCCGGGCACCGGCGACAGGTCGACCGCGAGCATGTCCATCGACACGCGCCCGACGGTGCGCGTGCGCACGCCGTCGACGAGCGCCGGCGTGCCGGTCGGCGCGTGGCGCGGGTAGCCGTCGGCGTAGCCGCAGGCGGCGATGCCGATCGTCATCGGCGCGTCGGCGGTGAAGGTGCTGCCGTAGCCCACCGTGTCGCCCGGCTGCAGGCGCTGCAACGCGATCAGCGTCGTGCGCAGCGTCATCGTCGGGCGCAGGTCCCAGTGCGCGATGTCGTGTGCCGGGAAGTCGGGCGCGCTGCCGTAGCACAGGATGCCGGCGCGCACCCAGTCGGCCG
>JBBION010000247.1:0-4901 GCA_037443345.1 Rubrivivax sp.
CCGCGCGAGGCTCCGACCGAGCGCACGCAGTTGCGCCCGGCCTGCTTGGCGGCGAGCAGCGCGGCGTCGGCGTCGAGCAGCAGCGCGTCGAGCGAGCCGTGGCCCGGGCCCACCGAGGCCACGCCGATCGACACCGACGTGCCCACCGACAGGCCCTCGCACTGCACGCGCAGGTCGCCGGCGTGCACGCGGATGCGCTCGGCGACGTCGAGCGCGCCCAGCGGGTCGGTGTGCGGCAGGAACACGGCGAAGGCGTCGCCGTCGTAGCGTGCCAGCAGGTCGGGCTGGCGCAGCGCCTGCCCGACGACGCGCGCCAGCTCGCGCAGGTAGCGCTCGCCGCACTCGCGCCCGTGGGTGTCGACGAGGCTCGCGAAGTGGTCGGCGTCGACGACCAGCAGCGCGGCGTCGAGCCCGTAGCGGCGGCAGCGCGCACGCTCGCTCTCGGCGACGGCGGCGAAGTGGCGGCGGTTGAGCAGCCCCGTCAGCTCGTCGCGCGTCGAGGCCAGCGCCAGGCGCCGCCGAGCGTCCTCGAAGCGGTCGGCCACCAGCACGAAGGCCCACGACGCCGGCATGGCCGCCAGCAGCGCCGCGAGCGCGACGACGGCGGCCGCTCCCCCACCGCCCATCACCGCGGCGGCGCCGACCAGCGGCAGCGTCAGCACGACGCCGACCGTGGCCAGCAGCGCCGCCACCGGCGCGCGGCCGAAGCGGCGAACGCCGCCGCGCAGCCAGGTCAGCCAGCGGAGGTCGGCAGGCGAAACGTTCACGGCGGCATCAGGCGGCAGGCAGCGGGGCGTCTCGTGGGGGCGGCGGGCAACGACGCTCGCCCACCTGCGACCTATTCGACCACAAAGGCCCCGCCGCCACGAGCCTGCCACGGGCGACCGCACCCCCGTGTTCGGGCGGGGGTGCGCGGCGCCGTGCCGCACCCGGGCCGCGCCCCGGCGAGGCCCCTACACTGCCGACATGTCGTCGTCGACCCTGGCCGTCGCGCGCGCCGCGACCACCGGCGCCGGCGACGCCGTGCCGCCGGCGCGGCGCGTGAAGTCGCTGTCGGGGCTGCTGCCGTTCCTGCGTCCGTACCGCGGCCGCATCGCGCTGGCGCTGCTGTTCCTGCTGCTGGCTGCCGCGGCGACGCTGGCACTGCCGGTCGCGCTGAAGTCGCTGATCGACGAGGGCCTGATCGGCAGCGGGCCCGGCGCGCAGCTGATGGCGCTGCGCGGCCACTTCGTCGCGCTGTTCGCCGTCGGCGCGGCGCTGGGCCTGTTCTCGGCGGCGCGCTTCTACATGGTCAGCTGGCTCGGCGAGCGCGTCACCGCCGACCTGCGCAACGCCGTCTATGCCCACGTCGTGCGCCAGAGCCCAGAGTTCTTCGAGACGACGCAGACCGGCGAGGTGCTGTCGCGCCTGACCACCGACACGACGCTGGTGCAGACCGTCGTCGGCTCGAGCCTGAGCCTGGGGCTGCGCAACACGGTGATGGGGCTCGGCGCGCTGGGCATGCTGGTGGTGACCAACCCGTGGGTCATGTCGCAGGTGCTGGGCATCCTCGTGCTCGTCGTGCTGCCCAGCCTGTACGTCGGCCGGCGCGTGCGCAAGCTCAGCCGCGCGAGCCAGGACCGCGTCGCCGACACGAGCGCGATCGCCGCCGAGGTGCTCAACGCGATTCCCGTCGTGCAGAGCTACACGCAGGAGGCGCGCGAGGCGCAGCGCTTCGACCGCGCGACCGAGGCCGCCTTCGACACCGCGCGCCGGCGCACGCGCGTGCGCTCGCTGCTGGTGGGCTTCATGATCACCGCCACCTTCGGCGCACTGCTGTGGGGGCTGTACCAGGGCACGCAGGCCGTGCTGGCCGGGCGCATCAGCGCCGGCCACCTCGGGCAGACCGTGGTCTACGTGATCATCCTCGTCGGCTCGATCGCGGTGCTGTCGGAGGTCTACGGCGATCTGCTGCGCGCCGCCGGCGCCACCGAGCGGCTCATGGAGTTGCTGGCCACGCGCTCGCCCGTCAACGAGCCAGCGCAGCCGGTGCCGCTGCCGGCCGCGCGCGGCGGCGCCGCGGTGACGCTGTCGCACGTCACGTTCCACTACCCGTCGCGCCCGCAGCACGCGGCGCTGGCCGACTTCACGCTCGACGTGCGCGCCGGCGAGACGGTCGCGCTGGTGGGGCCCAGCGGGGCGGGCAAGAGCACCGTGTTCCAGCTGCTGCTGCGCTTCTACGACGCGCAGCACGGCACGGTGGCGATCGACGGCGTGCCGGTCGGTGCGGCCACGCTGCACGACCTGCGCCGGCGCATCGGCATCGTGCCGCAGGACAGCGTGATCTTCAGCGCCGACGCGATGGACAACATCCGCTACGGCTGCCCCGACGCGAGCGACGACGAGGTCGTCGCCGCCGCCCGCGCCGCGTTCGCGCACGACTTCATCACCGCGCTGCCCGACGGCTATCGCAGCTTCCTCGGCGAGCGCGGCGTGCGCCTGTCGGGCGGGCAGCGCCAGCGCATCGCGATCGCGCGCGCGATGCTGAAGAACCCGCCGCTGCTGCTGCTCGACGAGGCCACCAGCGCGCTCGACGCCGAGAGCGAGCGCGTCGTGCAGGCCGCGCTCGAGGCGGCGATGGCCGACCGCACGACGATCGTCATCGCGCACCGGCTCGCCACGGTGCAGCGCGCCGACCGCATCGTCGTGATGGACGGCGGGCGCATCGTCGACAGCGGCACGCACGCCGAGCTCGTCGCACGCGGCGGGCTGTACGCGCGCCTGGCCGCGATGCAGTTCGGCCTCGAGCCCCAACGCGGCTGAGAGGCCGCGACCATCGCGCCGCCCGACCTAGGGTTGATCCCGAGGGGGGTAGGTCCCGCGTATTGAATAAGAAACTCTTAGTTCTCACGCCTTTGTACTAGGCCTTAGTCTTAGTCACAAGAACCCGAATCGACAGGCCTCGCACCGCCGCGCCGCGGCGGGCCGGGTGGCGTCGACGACGGCCGGCGCGGGCCGACGCCCGCTGTGCGGTGCACCGGCGTGCACCTTGAGTTCTCGGAGGGGACGATGTCCGCTGGCTTCTCGGCCGAACTGCCATCCGGCGCCGCCGTTCCCCCCGCCGTGGCCGTGCCGGCCTCGCAGCGCAACCCGGTGCGCGACCGCGCCGCGTGGGAGCGCCAGCGCGCCGCCTGCCTGGCCGATCCCGGCGCGTTCCACGGCGCGATCGCCCGGCGCGAGATCCACTGGTGGGTGCCGGCCGGCGCCGACCCGGCGATCGGCGCCGCCGGGGCCTGGCTCGCCTTCGACGACGACGCCGGTCGCTGGCAGGGCTGGTGCGCCGCCACCGCGGCACCGGTCGCCACCGCGCTCGGCGACGGCTTCGCGCCTTGGGAGCGGGCCTTCGACGCCAGCCAGGCGCCGCACTGGCGCTGGTTCACCGGCGGCCTGACCAACGCGTGCTTCAACGAGGTCGACCGCCACGTCCTGTCGGGGCACGGTGACGAGAACGCGTTCATCTTCGAAGGCGACCGCTGGGACATGGCCGCCGACGGCGGCCGCGGCGCGCCGGTCGAGGGCTACGGCGTCACGCGCAGGCAACTGCTGCTCGAGACCGCCAAGTGCGCGATCGCGCTGCGCCAGCTCGGCCTGCAGGCCGGCGACCGCATCGCGCTGAACCTGCCCAACATCCCGCAGCAGCTGTACTGGACCGAGGCCGCCAAGCGCCTGGGCATCGTCTACACGCCGGTGTTCGGCGGCTTCTCCGACAAGACGCTGTCCGACCGCATCCACGACGCCGGCGCCAAGGTCGTCGTCACGGCCGACGGCGGCTACCGCATGGCGCAGGTGGTGCCCTACAAGACGGCGTACACCGACCCGGCGCTCGACAACTTCGTGCCGCTCGCGGCCGCACGCGCCGTCGTCGAGCAGCGGCTGAGGACGCTGCCGCTGACGCCCGCGCAGGCACAGCAGGTGCTGGCCACGCTCGACGAGACGCTGGCCGGCGAGGTGACGCTGCTGCGCGGCGACGTGATGCGCGGCGTCGGCCGGGCGCTGGCCGAGCTGTCGCGCACGGGGCTCACGGCCGCCGACGCGGCGCAGGTGCGCATGGCGCTGGCCGAGGCGTTGGTGCACACGCCGCCGCGCGTGCAGGCCGTCGTCGTCGTGCGCCACACGGCGCAGCCCGATCTCGTCTGGCGCCCCGAGCGCGACCGCTGGAGCCACGAGCTGACCGACGCCGCGATGCCCGAGCTGCTGCGCGCCGCCGGCGTCGACAGCGAAGCCGCCCTGCTCGCGCTGCCGGCGCCGCAGTTCGTGCGCGCGATCTGGGCCGCGGTGCCGCCCGCGAAGCTCGACGCCGAGTACCCGATGTTCTTCATCTACACCTCGGGCTCGACCGGCAAGCCCAAGGGCGTCGTGCACGTGCACGGCGGCTACTGCGCCGGCATCGCGCACACGATGAAAGTCGCCTTCGACGCGCGCCCCGGCGACGTGATGTACGTCGTCGCCGACCCCGGCTGGATCACCGGCCAGAGCTACATGATCTCGGCGGCGCTGCTGACGCGCACCGTCAGCGTGATGACGGAAGGCGCGCCGGTGTTCCCGCACGCCGGGCGCTTCGCGTCGATCATCGAGCGCTACCGCGTGTCGATCTTCAAGGCCGGCGTCACGTTCCTGAAAACGGTGATGACGGACCCGCAGAACGTCGAGGACGTGAAGCGCCACGACATGGCCACGCTGCGCGTGGCCACGTTCTGCGCCGAGCCGACGTCGCCGGCGGTGCAGCAGTTCGGCATGGCGCTGATGACGCCCTGGTACATCAACTCGTACTGGGCCACCGAGCACGGCGGCATCGCGTGGACGCACTTCTACGGCAACGGCGACTTCCCGCTGCGCGCCGACGCGCACACCTACCCGCTGCC
>JBBION010000248.1:0-4862 GCA_037443345.1 Rubrivivax sp.
TCACCGAATTGGAGTCGCTGCCAGGCTACGGTTCAACAGGTTGCGGGACAACGCCCCGCCCTTCAGCCGCACGACGCGCGCACCGCGGCGCGCGTGCTGCACCAGCAGCGCGTCGATGCGTGCCTGCGCCGTCGAGTCGCAGAAGCCGCGCTTGCCGACGTCGATCCACGTCGCGCACGGCGCCAGGTCGCGCAGCGCCGGGTCGGTCAGCGCGTCGTGCAGCACGACGTCGGCGTGCGCCAGCGCCCGCGCGCCGCGCACGGTGATCAGGTCGGCAGCGCCCGGACCGGCGCCGACGAAGACGACGCGCGCCGTCATGCCGGTGCCGCTTCCGGGGCCGGCGTCACGTGGAGGCCGCACTCCTTGGCCTTCTCGTCCTCCCACCACCAGCGACCGGCGCGGAACGGCTCGCCGACGGCGATCGCGCGCGTGCACGGCGCGCAGCCGATGCTGGGCATGAATGCGTCGTGCAGCGGGTTGTATGGCACGTCGTGCGCGGCGATGTAGTGCCACACGTCGCCCCAGGTCCAGTCGGCCAGCGGGTTGAGCTTCAGCCGCCCCTGCGCGTCGCGGTCGCGGTACGGCACCACGGCGCGGGTGTCGCTCTGCTCGCGGCGCAGGCCGGTGACCCACGCGTCGCGGCCCGCGAGCATGCGCGCCAGCGGGTCGAGCTTGCGCAGCGCGCAGCAGGCCTTGCGCAGCTCGACGCCGCGGTACATCGCGTCGGCACCGTGGCGCCCGACGAACTGCACGACGGCCTCGGCCGACGGGCGGAAGACCTCGACCGCGACGCCGTAACGCCGCTCGATGCGCGGGATCAGCGCCAGCGTCTCGTCGTGCAGCGCCCCGGTGTCGAGCGTGGCGATCGCGATCGGCAGGCCGGCGCGCGCGATCAGGTCGGTGACCACCATGTCCTCGGCGCCCAGGCTCGTGGCCTGCACGATGCGCCCGGCGTGCTCGTCGGCGACCTGCGCGAGCAGCGTCTGCGTGTGCGCAAGCCTGGCGTCGAAGTCGGGGCTGGGGTGGGCGTAGAGGTCGATCGCGTTCATGCGCGTGGGCGGTGGGCGGGCGTCGCGGCGTCGCGACGAAACAGCGGGCGCGTCTCGTGCACGTCGCCCTGGTAGTGGCCGGCGAAGAAGCGCAGCGCACGCTGCGCCGAGTCGAGGCTCTGGTCGGCACGCAGTTGCACCGCGTCGAAGCCGGTGCGCTGCAGCAGCGGCAGCATGTCGACGAGCACCTCGCCGGTGGCACGCAGCTCGCCGCGGTAGCGCAGCCGCGCGCGCAGCAGCCGCGCCTGGCTGTAGGCGCGGCCGTCGGTCCACTTCGGGAACTGCAGCGCGATCAGGGCGACGCGCGGCAGGTCGGCCTCGAGCGCCTCGACGTCGGCGTCGTTGGGCCACTGCACGCCCACGGCGACGTCGTGCGGCCACGTGTGCCGCACGGCGTGCCACTGCTCCGGGCTCAGCAGGCGGTGCGCGGCCGGCGACGGGTTCGGCAGCGGCCCGTCCTCGCCGCGGGCGGCCTGCCACGGATCGCGGTGCGGGTCGACGAACCTCATGCGGTCTCCTCGGCGGCGGCGGTCGCGCGGCGCACCGCGTCGGCCCCGGCGCGGAACGGCGCGAGCCCGACGCGGCGCAGCGTGTCGACGAACAGCTCGCCCGGCGCGCGCTCGCGGCGGTAGGTGTCGACGAGCGCCTCGATCACGTCGGGCACCTCGTCGGCGGCGAACGCCGGGCCGATCACGCGGCCCGGCGTGGCCGCGCCGGCCAGCGACGAGCCGTCGCTGCCGCCGAGCGTGACCTGGTACCACTCCTGGCCGTCCTTGTCGACGCCGAGCACGCCGATGTGGCCGCTGTGGTGGTGGCCGCAGCTGTTGATGCAGCCGCTGACGTGCAGCGTGACGTCGCCGATGTCGTACAGCTCGTCGAGGTCGGCGAAGCGCTCGGCCACCGCCTGCGCGATCGGGATCGAGCGTGCGTTGGCCAGCGCGCAGAAGTCGCCGCCGGGGCACGCGATCAGATCGGTCAGCAACCCGACGTTCGGCGTCGCGAAGCCGGCGGCCTTCGCGGCCTGCCACACGGCATAGAGGTCGGCCTCGCGCACCCACGGCAGCAGCAGGTTCTGCGTGTGCGTGACGCGGATCTCGCCGAGGCTGTAGCGGTCGGCCAGCGTCGCGGCGGCCTCCATCTGCTCGGCGCTCAGGTCGCCGGGCGCCTGGCCGGCGCGCTTGAGCGACAGCGTCACGGCACGGTAGCCGCTCACGCGGTGGCCGTGCACGTTGCGCTCGAGCCAGCGCGCGAAGCCGGCCTGCGCGTCGAGGTGGCGCGCCGGCTCGAAGCCGCCGCGCGCCGGGCGCACGCCCGGAGGGTCGGCGAAGTGGGCGGCGACGCGCTCGAGCTCGGCGTCGGTCAGCAGCTGCGCGTCGCCGTCGACGTCGCGGTTCAGGATCTTCGCGAACTCGTCGTCGACGGCGCCGAAGAAGCGCTGTCCCTCGGCCCGCACGAGGATCTTCAGCCGCGCCTTGTACGCGTTGTCGCGCCGCCCGAAGCGGTTGTACACGCGCACGATGGCCTCGAGGTAGACGAGGATCTGCTGCCACGGCACGAAGCGGTGTGCCGGCGTCGCGACGACCGGGGTGCGGCCCATGCCGCCGCCGGCGTGCACCTCGAAGCCGACCTCGCCGGCGTCGTTGCGCACCAGCCGCAGGCCGATGTCGTGCCAGGCGGTGGCGGCGCGGTCCTCGCGCGCGCCGGTGATCGCGATCTTGAACTTGCGCGGCAGGAACGCGAACTCGGGGTGCAGCGTGCTCCACTGGCGCAGGATCTCGGCGTACGGCCGCGGGTCGACGACCTCGTCGGGCGCGATGCCGGCCAGCGCATCGGTCGTGATGTTGCGGATGCAGTTGCCGCTGGTCTGGATGCCGTGCATGTCGACCTCGGCCAGCCGGTCCATCACGTCGGCGGCGCGATCGAGCGCGATCCAGTTGAACTGCACGTTCTGCCGCGTCGTGACGTGGACGAAGCCGCGGTCGAACTCGCGCGCGATGTGCGCCAGCATGCGCAGCTGGCGGCTGGCGAGTTCGCCGTACGGGACGGCCACGCGCAGCATCGGCGCGTGGCGCTGCACGTACCAGCCGTTCTGGAGCCGCAGCGGGCGGAAGGCGTCGTCGCCCAGTTCTCCGCGCAGATGGCGCTCGAGCTGGTCGCGGAACTGCGCGGCGCGCTCGCGCACGAGACGGCGGTCGAAGGCGTTGTAGCGGTACATGGCGCGGCACTGTAGGCAGCCGCTTCATGTTTGAGAACTACAGTTTTCTTGTTTACTTATGGCTACCGGTTTTGAAGAGCCCGCGGCTGGCGGCCTTCCTACAATGCCACGGATGTCGCCGATCCGCCTGCTCGCCACGGCCACCCTCGCCTTGCTGCTCGCCGCCTGCCAGACCGCGCCGGTGCAGGCGCCGCCGGTCGAGGTCGCGCCACCCCCGGTCGCGACGCCGGCACCGGTGCCGCCGCAGCCGCCGCGCATCGGGTTGGCGCTCGGCGGCGGCGCAGCGCGCGGCTTCGCGCACATCGGCGTGATCCAGGTGCTCGAAGAAGCCGGCATCAAGCCCAGCCTCGTCGTCGGAACCTCCGCCGGCAGCCTCGTGGCCACGCTGTACGCCAGCGGCCTGAACGGCCAGCAGCTGGCCGCACTGGCGCTCGCGATGGACGAAGGGGCGATCACCGACTGGTCGTTCCCCGGCCGCGGCGTGATCCGCGGCGAGGCACTGGCGCGCTGGGTGCGCGAGCAGACGAAGGGCAAGCTGATCGAGCAGATGCCGCTGCCGCTGGGCATCGTCGCGGCCGACCTCGACAGCGGCCAGCCGATCGTGTTCCGCCGTGGCGACCCCGGCACCGCCGTACGCGCCTCGAGCGCGGTGCCCGCCGTGTTCCAGCCGGTCAGGATCGGCGAGCGCGAGTACGTCGACGGCGGCCTCGTGGCGCCGGTGCCGGTGCGCTTCGCGCGCGAGATGGGCGCCGAGCTGGTCATCGCCGTCGACATCGCGACGCCGCCCGAGGGCCACCCCACCGGCGATGCGGTGCGGCTGCTGCTGCAGACCTTCAACATCATGGGCGCGAGCATCAGCCGCTTCGAACTGCGCGAGGCCGACGTGGTGGTGCGCCCGCGGCTCAACGGCGTCGGCAGCGCCGACTTCACGGCCCGCCAGCGCGCGATCGCCGCCGGCCGCGAGGCCGCGCTGGCGCAGCTGCCGTTCATCCGCACGCGGCTGGCGCAGGCGGCGTTGTAGCGGGCGAGCACTCTGCGGCTGCTGGCGCCCCGTGGCGGTGGCGCGGCAGAGGGCGAACCCTTGCGGTCCAACACCGCTCGGACGCAGGGCGATGGTTGGCGCGTCGCAGCCGGCGGCACCCGCTGCAGGCTCACCCTGGGGCGGTCGTCGCTGCGCGACGACTCCACTGCGCTGCTCAGCCCGGGGTCGCGCGGCGCAACTCTCTACGTTCGCCTTCGGCTCACTGCGCTCGAACAAGCGCCGCGAGTTCGTCCACGAAGCGCGCTGGCGCGCCGACCCCGGTCCTGCGCGGCTCGCCGCCCCACAGATCGCCCGCAGCGGGTGCTGCCGGCCGCGAGTGGCCACGTCAAGCTCTGCACAGGCGTGCCCATGCTCGCCGTGGCAGTCCACGTCGGCCTCGCCAAGCGGCCTGCGCTCGCGTGGCGGTGCGCCTAGACGGCGCCGAGGAACGCAGCGCCCGGGGCCGCGCGCGTCAGCGCGCTTCGTGGGCTGACTCGGCGCCGGTGTCCGAGCGCAGCGACCGCAGGGAGCGTAGCGAGTTGGGCGCCGGGCCCCGGGCGCGAGTACCGCAGGGCAG
>JBBION010000249.1:0-4853 GCA_037443345.1 Rubrivivax sp.
ACGCCGTGCACCTCGATCGACAGCAGCCGCGCCACCAGCGCGTGCCCCAGCTCGTGCAGCACCACCAGCAGCGACACCGCGGCCAGGCACCACGCGAACAGCTCCACCGCCAGCGCGCGCTCGGCGAGCAGCGCGACGCCGGCCACCGGCGCGCCCAGCCCCAGTCCCACGCCGGGGAATGACCAGTGCACGTGCACCGGCACACCGAGCACACGCACGCGCAGCGCCGGCCCCGCCAGCGACGTCGCCGTCATCGCCCGCTCCCCACGCGGCGGCCGACACGCCGCACCGCCGCGCGGGCGCGCCGGCCCGCGTGGCCGTCGGTGACGGCGCGGGCGTGGTGCGAGCGGGGCAAGTGCATGGCGGCGATGTCGCAGGCGAGCCCCGACAGTACCGCGAATCGGGTCGGGGCGGGCGCGCCGAATGCCTTGGCGCGCCTTCGCGAGGCTGGCGCCGTCCTGCCTGCGACACGCGGGCGCACGAGGCTCGGCCCGTCGGCCGAGGCCACGAACGGGCAATGCGAACGTTGCCGTCGGCGTGCCGCAGCGGCGCGAGGGCCACGGCGTGCATCCCGCCGCCAAGTGGCATTGCGCCGCGCGGTCGTTGCGACCGCGCGGCGCGTCAGACCCCGGGCGCCGACGCCGTGACGGCGTCGGCGCGGTTCACGACGAGCGTGCGGGCTCAGCCGGCCTGCGACACCGCCTCGGCGTCGCGCGCACCGCTGGCGATGAATGCGTTGAGCTCCTCGCGCACCTCGGCGCGGCTGCGCATCGACTCGGCCGGGATCAGCGGCATCGCCTCGCCGACCATCGCGAGGCCTTCGGCACGCGCCTGCATCAGCTCGGCACGGACCTCGGCGCGGGTCTTGGTGCTCTGGAAGTTCTCGAACTCCGGCATCGGCGTGGCCTCACCGGCGAACACGGAGCCGGCGAACAGCAGGCCGGCGGCGGCGAGGGCGGAACGCTTGAACACCGGTACATCCCTTCACGACGACTGCCACACCCCATGTGCGGCATACGGGGTGTTGGAAGCGCGCGCCGCGCTGGCGTTGTTGAAAATGACTGAACCCCGCGCTCAACCCCGGCGCGCAACGCGCGCGGCGCTGCAGCGGTGCCTCAGCGCACGCCGAGCGCGCGCAACTGCCGGTCGTGCAGGCGCGACAGCGCGAGCAGCGCCGCGACGGCGCCCAGCAGCGCGAGGAACATGTCCGACTGCGTGTCCCACGGGTCGCCCTGCGTGCCGAGGAACTCGTCGGCGCCCTGGCCCAGCGCCAGCGCGGCGGCCCACTCGACAAGTTCGTAGGTGGCGCTGATGGCCAGCACCACGCACACGACGAGGAACGCGAGCATGCGCCGCCCGCGCACGTGCCGGCCGCGCAGCAGGATCTCGCGCGCCGCCAGCGCCGGCACGAAGCCCTGCATGAAGTGGCCGATCTTGTCGTACGGGTTGCGCGCCAGGCCGAACAGTTCCTGCAGCTCGAAGCCCAGCGGCACGCGCGCGTAGGTGTACGCGCCGCCGAGCATCAACACCGCCGCGTGCACGACGATGCCCGCGTACAGCAGCGACGTCAGCGGGTAGCGCCGGTGCGTGAGCCACAGCAGCGGCAGCACGACGATGACCGGCAGCACCTCCATCAGCCACGTCAGGCGGTCGTACGGCCGCCAGCCCGAAGCCACCAGCATCGCGACCGTGGCCGCCGCGGCGGCGACGAGCCAGCGCGTGCGCGCCGGGGGCGGCGGCGTCATCATGCGGCGGGCCCGCCGACGGACAGGTCGGGCCCGGCCGCTCGCACCACCGGTGACCGCCGTCCCGCGGCCCTCACTGCTCCACCATCTCGACGCGCCGGTTGAGCGCGCGTCCCGCCTCGTTGCGGTTGCCGGCCACCGGCGACAGGCTGGCCACGCCGCGGGCGTTCAGTCGCCGCGCGTCGATCTTGTGCGTGTTGACCAGCGCGGCCACCACGGCCTCGGCGCGCCGCTGCGACAGCACCAGGTTCGCGTCCAGGCCGCCCACGTTGTCGGTGTGGCCCACGACGTGCACGCGCAGCTGCGGCCGCGCGCGCAGCAGCGCCGCCATCTCGTCGAGCTGCGCCTTCGACTCCGGGTTGATCTCGGCCTTGCCCGTGTCGAAGTGGATCCCGTACAGCGCGACGCGGCCGTCGGCCTCCAGGCCCTTGCCGATCGCGTCGGCCGACACGGTCACCTGGCCCGTGGCCATGGCCCGGGGCTCGACGATCTGCACCGCCACCGCGGCCTGCGCCGTCGTGTCGGGCGTCTTGTAGTGGCCCTTGGCGAAGCTCGATGCCGGTGACGTCAGCACCGACACGGCCACCTCCACGCCGCCGCGCGCGAGCGTGCCGTACAGGTACAGGCCGTCGCCGCGGTCGAACGGTGAGATGTCTTCCGCGAAAGGCGGCTGGAAGCGAAGGCGGCTGAACCCGGCGCGCCACAGGTCGCCGGGGCCCCACCACGCGTTGCGCCCGTCGACGGAGGTGATCACCTTCAGGCCCGCGCCGCGCAGCGCCTGCTCGAAGTTGCGGTGCACCTCCAGCGGCGTCTTGCCTGCCGGCGCCACGTAGACGAGCCGCGTGACCTGGCCTTCGACGCGCAGCGGCTGTTCGCGGTCGAGCTCCTTCGCCGGGTCCATGCCCGCAGCCTTGGCGGGCAGGTAGAAACGGCCGGCCTCGAACTCGAGCTGCTGGTAGCCCACGAGCTGCGAGCCCGCGAAGCGCGACACCAGGGGGTGGTCCTTGCCGCCCGCCACGTCCGCGCCCAGGGCCTGGGCCTGCACGCCGGTGCCCAGTGCCGCCAGGACCCACGTCGCCGCGCCGCGTGCGATCCACTGCCAAAACGTCATCGAATTCCTCCGTGGTATGTCGAGATCGACGCCGGAGCGTGCCGCTACTCGCGCCAGTACTCCGGCCGGTCCATGCTAGCGGCACAGGCCACGGTGCCTGTCACGACGCGTAGCAGGCCCGGTTCCAGCGCGCGCACCATCCACGCCGCCTGCGGCTCGACCGGGTAGGGCGGGTGCAGACCGCAAGGCGTGGCCGGCTCGAAGCCGCGGCGGGTGTAGTACCCCGGATCGCCGAGCACGAACAGCAGCTGCACGCCCCGCCCCGCGAGCCGGCGCGCGCCGTCCTCGATCAGCGCGCGGCCCACCCCATGGCGCTGGCACGTCGGCACCACGGCCAGCGGGGCCAGGATGGCGCACGACACGTGCCCGTCGCAGCCGCCCAACGTCGCGCGGGTGAACAGCACGTGCCCGACGGCCTGCGGCCCCTCGCGGGCCAGCAGCGACAGCACGGGCCGGGCGGTCGGGTCGCGCAGCAACGCGGCCACCAGCTCGGCCTCGTCGTCGCGCCCGAACGCCAGCCGTTCGACGCGCAGCACGTCCGCGGTGTCGGCCGGGCCCGCCTCGTCGATCTGCACATCGGCCGCGCCCGCGAGCCGCCGCGTCAGGTAGCGATAGCGCTCGCCGCCTTCGTCGAAGTCGCGGTAGGGCTGCAGGCCCGCCTTCGCCCAGGCCACCAGCGCGCGCCGGTTGGCCAGTGCGCTGGCCACGCCCACCCACGCGACGCCGCGCTCGCGCAGGTGTTCGAACAGCCGCCGCAGCGCGCGCGGGCCGATGCCGTGGCCGATGGCGTCGGGCTCGCCGATCATGATGTCGACGTCGACCAGGTCGCCGGGCAGGTCGTCCAGCCCCGCCGCCCGCAGCTCGGCGCGCGTGGGCGTCTGCCAGCACACGAGGCCCACCGGCCGGCCCGCCGCGACGATCAGCGCCACCGAGCGTTCGTCGCGCTGCGCCAGCTCGGCCAGCGCCTGCGCGGGCTCGCCCCACCAGCGCGCCACCTGCGCGTGATTCAGCCAGGCCGCGACGAGCGGCAGGTCGCGCTGCGGCGTGAAGGGTTGCAGATCGACGTCGAGCATGGTGAGCCGCCGTGAGGGGAACGGGCCGCGCCTACGCGCGGCGCCGCAGCAGGGTGACAACGAGGGACCAGGAGACCGACCACAGCACGGCCAGCACGAGCCACCCGACGGCACTGGGGCGCGCCCACCCGCCCGCCTCGGCCGCCGAGAAGACGGGCACGCCGAGCACCGACAGCGGCAGCAGCGGCAGGTACACCGTGGCCGCGACGACCGCCGCGAGCGCGTCGGGCAGCGCGTCGGCCGCTGCCGCCAGCGCCACGTGCATCGCGATCAACAGGGCGGCGGCGATCCAGCGCAAGGGCGTTGCTCCTGCCACGAAGGCGGCTGCGCGTGTCGACCCCACTGGCGTGGCCCGGCGCGCAACGCACCGCGACGACGGGGTGGGCCATGACCGTTTGCACGCACGCTGCGGCCCGTGCAGCGGACGCGCTGACCAGAATGAAGGTCCCCGAACTCGATGGAACGAGTCATGCCCCGGATCTGTCGCGTCCTGTTGGCTTCGTACCTTGCGCTGGCCGCCCACGTCGCGCCGGCGCAGTCCGACCTCATCAGCGCGCGCGCCAGATGCTGAACTCGATGTGCTTCGTTGCTGCCTCAAAGTCCTTGTCCGTGGACAGCAGCATGAGCTCGTGTCGCCTGCACAGTTGAATGAGCAGTGCGTCGATAGTCCCAATCTGAACGCCGCGCCTGCGGCAAAGGTTCCTGACGTCCGCCGCTTCGATGTGGTCTTCTCGATCTGGCTGGAGGAACGCCAGCGCCGCAAGTCGATCCAGAAGCTGGGTTCGTGCCTTGGGTCCGGCAAAGCCTTGCAGGAGTTCTTGAAGTACCAGGCCGGTGGTGAAGACCTGATCGGCGCCCAGCAGCGCATCGCGCAGCGCCAGCACCTCAGGTGCTGACTGTTCAACGTCTCTGCGGAAGGCTAGC
>JBBION010000250.1:0-4852 GCA_037443345.1 Rubrivivax sp.
CGCTGCAGCCCCTGCCACGCCGCACGCTGGTCGCGAAACGGCGCCAGGCGCTCGAACGCGAAGCGCCGCTGCGCGCCCGGCGCGATGCCGCAGGCGAGCTGCGCGGCCTCGATCGCGATCGTGCCGGCGCCGCAGCAGGGGTCGAACAGCGGCAGGTCGTCGGCACGGCCCTGCCAGCCGGCGGCGGCCAGCATCGCGGCGGCAAGCGTCTCCTTCAGCGGGGCCTCGCCCTTGACCTCGCGGCCGGCCGCCGCCGCATCGCGCCAGCCGCGCTTGAACAGCGGCTCGCCCGAGGTGTCGACGTACAGCGTCGCGTGCGTCGCGCCGAGATGCAGCAGCAGCGGCAGGTCGGGGTCGCGCGTGTCGACGCTGGGCCGCACGCCGGCAGCGTCGCGCAGCGCGTCGCACACCGCGTCCTTGATGCGCAGCGCGGCGAAGTGCAGGCTTCTGAGCGGCGACGCGCGAGCGCTGGTGTCCACGCGCAGCGTCTGCTGCGGCGTGATCCAGTCGGTCCAGCGCACGGTGCGCGCGAGCGCGTACAGGTCGTGCTCGTCGCGGTACGGGCCGCCGGCCAGCGGCCACAGCACGCGCTGCGCGAGGCGGCTCTCGAGGTTCAGCCGCATCGCCGCGGCCTCGTCGCCGCGCACCGTGACGCCGCCGCGCCCCGCCTCGACGCGCACGCCGTCGCCGAGCAGGCGGCGGCACTCGTCGGCCAGCAGCGCCTCGGTGCCGCCGCCGGCCGGCAGGAACAACGCCACGCCGGTCGCGGGCGCAGGCGACGCGGGCGTCACAGCGCCTTGCGCAGGTTGGCCGGCGCGATCTTCAGCGCCTCGCGGTACTTGGCGACCGTGCGGCGCGCGACCTGGATGCCCTGCTCCTCGAGCATCTGGCTGAGCTGGCTGTCCGACAGCGGCTTGGCCGGGTCCTCGGCGGCGACGAACTGCTTGATCAGCGCGCGCACCGCGGTGCTCGACGCGTTGCCGCCGGCCTCCGTGTTCAGCGACGAGCCGAAGAAGTACTTCAGCTCGAAGGTGCCGAACGGCGTGGCCATGTACTTGGCCGTCGTCACGCGCGAGATCGTGCTCTCGTGCAGCCCGAGCTCGTCGGCGATCTCGCGCAGCACCAGCGGCTTCATCGCGATCTCGCCGTGGCTGAAGAAGTTCTTCTGCCGCTCGACGATCGCGCTCGACACGCGCAGGATGGTGTCGAAGCGCTGCTGGATGTTCTTCATGAACCAGCGCGCCTCCTGCAGCCGCGACGACAGCCCGGCGCCCGAGCCGTTGCGCTGGCCGCGGATCGCCTGGGCGTACAGGTCGTTGATGCGCAGCTTGGGCATCACGTCGGGGTTGAGCACGCACTTCCAGCCGCGACCGCTGCGCACGACGACGACGTCGGGCACGACGACGTTGGCCTCGGCGCGCGCGAACGGGCGCCCGGGCTTGGGCTCGCAGGCGACGATCAGCGCCTGCGCCTGGCGGATCAGGTCCTCGTCGGCGCCGGTGACCGCCGTCAGCCGCTTGACGTCGCGCCGGGCCAGCAGCTCGAGGTGCTGGTCGCAGATCGCCACCGCCACGGCCCGCGCCGGCGACGCCGGCCGCGTCCTGAGCTGCAGCGCCAGGCACTCGCGAAGGTCGCGCGCGCCGACGCCGCACGGGTCGAGGCTCTGCAGCCAGCCGAGCGCACAGCGCAGCCGCGACAGCACCTCGTCGCGCGCGTCGTCGTCGGGGGCGAGCTGCTGCGCGATCTCGTCCAGCGGGTCGGCGAGGTAGCCGTCGTCGTCGAGCGAGTCGATCAGCACCTCGACCGCCGCGGCGTCCTCGGGGGCGAGCCGCATGCCCAGCACCTGTCGGCGCAGGTGGTCCGCGAGCGACTCGCCGGGACCGCGCTCCTGCGGTTCGAAGTCGTCGTCGGCGTTCGCCGCGGCCGGCGTCTCGCGGATGCCGTCGAAGTCGTCGCCTTCGGTGCCGTTGGCCCAGTCGTCGCGCTCCGTCGTGCCGAGCTCGGCGCCGTCGAGGCCGGCCGGCTCGTCGGCGTCGACGCGGCCGTCGGTGTCGTCGCGCTCGGCGCTGCGCTCGGCCGGCAGGACACGCTCGGCGGCGGCGTCGAGCGAGGCCTCGAACGGCGAGGCGGCCTCGTCGTCGAGCTCGATGAACGGGTTCTGCTCGAGCATCTGCTCGACTTCCTGGTGCAGCTCGAGCGTCGACAGCTGCAGCAGCCGAATCGACTGCTGCAGCTGCGGCGTCAGCGCCAGGTGCTGCGACAGCCGGACCTGCAGCGACGGCTTCATGCTCATGCCGGGCTACATGCGGAAGTGCTCGCCGAGGTACACCTTGCGCACGTCGGCGTTCTCGACGATCTCGGCGGGCGTGCCCTCGGCCAGCACCTGGCCGTCGCTGATGATGTAGGCGCGGTCGCAGATGCCCAGCGTCTCGCGCACGTTGTGATCGGTGATCAGCACGCCGATGCCGCGGGCCTTCAGGAAGCCGATGATGCGCTGGATCTCGATCACGGCGATCGGGTCGACGCCGGCGAACGGCTCGTCGAGCAGGATGAAGCGCGGCTGCGTGGCGAGCGCGCGGGCGATCTCGACGCGCCGGCGCTCGCCGCCCGACAGCGCCGGTGCCGGGCTCGTGCGCAGCTTGTCGATGCTCAGGTCGATCAGCAGGTCGTTCAGCTGGCGCTCGATTTCGGCCGGCTTCAGAGGCCGGCCGTCGGCACCACGCTGCAGCTCGAGCACGGCGCGCACGTTCTCCTCGACCGTGAGCTTGCGGAAGATCGACGCCTCCTGCGGCAGGTAGCTCAGCCCCAGGCGCGAGCGCTGGTGGATCGGGCGGTGGTGCACCGGCTGGCCGTCGATGCGGATCGCGCCGGCGTCGGCGCGGATCAGGCCGACGACCATGTAGAAAATCGTCGTCTTGCCGGCGCCGTTGGGGCCGAGCAGCCCGACGACCTCGCCGGCACTGACGGCCAGGCCGACGCCCTTGACGACGCGACGCGCGCCGTAGCGCTTCTCGAGGCCGGCAGCCTCGAGCCGGCTGACGGCGGTGGTGGCGGGCAACGACGCCGACGCGGTCACCGGCGCGTCGGCCGCGGGCCGGGGCAGCGCGTTCACGGCCGCGAACCCGACGGCGCCGGCTCGCGCGGCGTCAGGATGGCGCGCACGCGACCACCGCCTTCGCCACCGGTGACGCTGAACGTCTCGTTGACGTTGTCGTAGGTGATGAGTGCGCCGCTGACCTCGTCAGCCGGTGCGTTGCCGCGCAGGCGGCGCAGCACGGCGTTGCCGGTCAGCCGCACGGTGTCGACGCGACTGTCGTACTCGATGCGATCGGCGCGGCCCTCGACGACCTCGTCGACGCCGTCGCGCTTTTGCCGGAACGTGGCCGCGCGCGCGCCGTCGCCGACCGCCAGCGCGCTGCGCCAGCCCTCGGGCGTCTCGCGCACCTCGACGCGCTCGGCCGTGATGCGCAACGAGCCCTGCGTGATGACGACGTTGCCGACGAACACGACGACCTTCTTGGCCAGGTCGACCGTGCTCTGGCGGTCGGCCTCGATCGTCATCGGCTGGCTGCGGTCGCCGCGCTGCGCGGCGGCCGGCGCCGCCGCCGTCAGCGCGGCGAGCAGCACGGACAGCATGGGAATCAGAGGGCGTCGCATGGCGGCATGGAAATTGCAGACTATTCTAGCCACTCTGCCCCCGCGCGCGACGCGACGGCGTGCGAAATTTGGCGGCGGCGGCAGCGACGCGCCGCCGGCGGTCGGGTGTGCTCAGCCGCCCTTGCGAATGCGCTCGACCAGGAAACTCGCGACCTGCAGCGAGCGCTCGTTGCTGCCCGCGAGGCTGCCCGACGTGAAGAAGCGCCCGCCGACGCCGATCGACGGCGTGCCGTCGATCTTGTACGCGTCGGCCAGCGCCTTGGCCTGGCGCGCCTTGGTGGCGACGCCGAACGAGCGCAGCGCGTCGAGAAACTTGTCGCGATCCAGCCCCTGCTCGGCGGCAAACGCGGCCATGTCGGCCTCCTTGTCGAGGCGGCGGCGCTGCACGTGCATCGCCGCGAAGACGCGGCGGTGCATCTTCTCGATCTCGCCCATCGCCTCGAACGCGTAGTACAGCTTGGCGTGCGTCTCGTGCATCGCGCTGAAGCCCACTGGCACGCGCCGGAACGCGACGTAGTCGGGCTGGCGCGCCGCCCAGGCCTCGACGGCGGGCTGGAACGAGTTGCAGTGCGGGCAGCCGTACCAGAAGAACTCGAGCACGTCGACCTTGCCGCCGCCCGAGGTGGCCACCGGCGTGCCCAGACGGACGAAGTCGCGCCCCTCGGCGAAGGCGGCAGGTTGCGCGTGCCCGGCGCCGGCCAACGGCAGCGTGGCGACGGCAGCGGCGCGAAGGGTGAACTGGCGGCGATTCATGGTCGGTGTCCTCGTTGGTGCGGCGCCACGGGGGCTCCGGCACGGGTGGTTGAACGCGAAGCTCGGTCGGCGGTGCGCACGGACGGTGATTCTTCAACGCTCCACGCGCACCAACGCTGACTCGACCGCGTTGCCCTTCAAACGTTCCTGCGTCGCATCGGCTTCGTCCTTGCGCTCGAACGGCCCCAGGCGCACGCGGAAGACCGTGCGGCCGGCCTGTTCGCGCTCGCTCACACGCGCCGTGAAGCCCAGCATCGCCAGGCGGGCACGCTGCTGCTCGGCATCTTCTGCGCGGGAGTATGCGCCCACTTGGACGAAGTACCGGAAGGGATCGCCCGCCGGCGGCTGGGCGTCGGCGGTCGACGAACCACCGCCGACGGCCGGCGGTGCCGCCGCGACGCCGGGCGCGGCGGGCCGGACCGGCCCGGGCGGGGTCACCGTG
>JBBION010000251.1:0-4823 GCA_037443345.1 Rubrivivax sp.
AGCGCCGGCACGCGGCTGCAGATCGACGGCGTGCTCGTCGACAGCCGCCGCCTCGGCGACCGGCTCGTGCTCGTCACGCGCCACCTGCCGCAGCTGGCGGCGGACCGCCTCGCGCCGGGCGCCAGCGCGGCCGAGCGCGAAGCGGCCATCGCCCGCACCACGGCCGCCGAGCTGCTGCCCCGCGTGCGCGTCGACGACGCCGCGCCGGCGCCGCTGCTGGCCGAGACCGACTGCTACGTGCAGACCGGCAACGCGTCGCTCGCGCTGGAGGTGACCAGCATCAGCGTCATCGACCTCGCCTCGCCCTCGCTGGCGCACACGAGCCGCTGCTTCGTCGGCGGCACCGAGGCGCTGTCGATGACGACGACGACGCTCTACCTCGCCACCACGCGCTGGGAGGCCTCGGTCGACGCGAGTGGCTTCGTCTACCCGGGCGACGTCCGCACCGACCTGCACATGTTCGCGCTGCCGGCCGGTGCCGCCGAGGGCGTGCGCTACCGCGCCAGCGGCAGCGTGCCGGGTCACCTGGGCTGGGATCCGGAGCGCAGGAGCCTGCGCCTGTCGGACCACGACGGCGTGCTGCGCGTGCTGACCTTCACCGGCAGCCGCGGCTGGATCACGCCCGCCGACGCCGTCGCGGCCGACGCGCCGCCGCCGTCACCGGCGACGCTGTCGCTGCTGCGCGAGCGCGAGGGGGCACTGGAACTGGTGTCGCAGCTGCCGAACGCGCGGCGCCCCGCGGCGCTGGGCAAGCCGGGCGAGCAGATCCACGGCGTGCGCTTCGTCGGCACGCGCGGCTACCTCGTCACCTTCCGCCTGGTCGACCCGCTCTACGTGCTCGACCTGGCGGACCCCGCCGATCCCCGGGTGGCCGGCGAGCTCGAGCTGCCGGGCGTCAGCGACCACCTGGTGCCGCTGCCGGGCGGCCTGCTGTTCGGCGTCGGGCGCGAGGTCGGTGCCGGCGGCCTGATGCAGGGCGTGAAGGTGTCGCTGCTCGACGTGGCCGACCCGGCCCGGCCGCGCGAGCTGGCCACGCGCAGCTTCGGCGGCCGCGGCTCGTGGAGCGCGCTCGACTTCAGCCGGCACGGCCTGGACCTGCTGCAGGCCGGCGACACGATGCGTCTGGCGCTGCCGCTGGCCGAGACGGGCGACGACGGACAACTGCAGCGCCACGGCCTGCAGCGCTTCGAGGTCGACCTCGGCGCGCGCACGCTGGCGGTGCGGCCGATGGTCGACGCAGTCACGGATCCGGTCGAGAACGGCCCCGCGCCCGACCTGTGGCAGCAGCGCAGCGTGCAGGTCGGCGACCACCTGTATTACTTGCGCCGCGGGTCGGCCCGGCGCGCCGGGGCAGGGGGCCGCACCGAGGCCGCCGGTGGGCCGGCGGCGCCTGCGGATCAGCGCCGGCGGCGGCGCAGTGCCAGCAGCCCGGCCGCCAGCAGCGCGAGCGTTCCGGGCTCGGGCACGTCGCCGCCGACGCCTGCCTCGCGGCCGCTGCCGCGCAGGTTGTCGACGAACGCCACGCCGCTGGCGCCGAGGTAGCCGACCGACAGCAGGGCCTGCGGCCCCTGGGCCACGAACGACGCCTGCAGCGGCGTCCAGCCGGCGCTGGCCGCGCCGGCGGTGGCGATCGTGGCGCCGTCGATCGACAGCCGGGTGCGATCACCCCAGTAGTCGATCTGCACCACGTAGGTTTCGCCGGCGATCAGGTTCTGCAGCGTCTGCCGCAAGGTCGCATTCGGACCGGCCTCGACGCCGAAGCCCGAGAGGTCGACGAAGAAGTCGCCCTCGGACGGGAAGTAGCCGTCGTTGGTCGGCCTCTTGCCCCAGGCCACGCCGCGACCCGCCGCGCCGACGACGCTCCAGCCGTCGATCGCCGGCGACCCGCTCGCCACCGCCATGTAGTTGAAGCCGGTGTTGGTCCAGGCGGCGTTCGGGTCCTCGAAGCTGCCGTTGGGGACGATGGCGGCCGAGGCGAAGGTGGGCAGAGCGCCGGCAATGCCGAGCAGCAGGGCGAGGGCGGTGCGGTTCATGTCGTGAAGTCGGGTTGGACGGTGTCGCTGACGATCGCGCGCGGATAGCAAGTCCGATCCACGGCCGGAAAACCCTCGATCGATCAAGGGGTTGACGCCCGCCGCGGCCGGCCGGGACGCGGGGTCCTGTCAAGCCGGCCGACACGAGGGCGCACGGCCCGCGCCGCGCCGGCCCTGGGGCCCTACAGCACCCCGCGCAGGAACCGCCCCGTGTGGCTCGCCTCGCACGCCGCCACGTCCTCCGGCGTCCCCGCCACCACCAGCCGGCCGCCGCCGGCGCCGCCCTCGGGGCCCATGTCGATCACCCAGTCGGCGGTCTTGATGACGTCGAGGTTGTGCTCGATGACGACGATGGTGTTGCCGGCGTCGCGCAGCGCGTGCAGCACCTTGAGCAAGAGGCCGATGTCGTAGAAGTGCAGGCCTGTCGTGGGCTCGTCGAGGATGTAGAGCGTGCGCCCGGTGTCGCGCTTGCTGAGCTCGAGCGCGAGCTTGACGCGCTGCGCCTCGCCGCCCGACAGCGTGGTCGCGCTCTGGCCGAGCTTGATGTAGCCGAGGCCCACGTCGAGCAGGGTCTGCAGCTTGCGCGCGATCGCCGGCACGGCGCCGAAGAAGGCGTGCGCGTCCTCCACGGTGAGGTCGAGCACCTCGGCGATGTTCCTGCCCTTGTAGAGGATCTCGAGCGTCTCGCGGTTGTAGCGCTTGCCGCCGCAGGTGTCGCAGGGCACGTAGACGTCGGGCAGGAAGTGCATCTCCACCTTGATGACGCCGTCGCCCTCGCAGGCCTCGCAGCGGCCGCCGCCCGATGACGCGCCGACGTTGAAGCTGAAGCGCCCCGCGCCGTAGCCGCGCTCGCGCGCCGCCGGCACCTCGGCGAACAGCTCGCGGATCGGCGTGAACAGGCCCGTGTAGGTGGCCGGGTTGCTGCGCGGCGTGCGGCCGATCGGGCTCTGGTCGACGGCGATCACCTTGTCGAAGTGCTCGAGGCCGTCGATGGGGCCGTGCGGCGCCGGCTCGGCGTGGCTCTGGTAGAGCTTCCTCGCCACCGCGGCGTACAGCGTGTCGTTGATCAGCGTGCTCTTGCCCGAGCCGCTGACGCCGGTGACGCAGGTGAAGAGACCGACCGGGATCTCGACGTCGACGCCCTTCAGGTTGTTGCCGCGCGCGCCCTCGATCCTCAGCACGCGCGGCTCGATCCGGTCGGCCAGCGCCACGCGGCGCGCCGGCACCGGGATCTTCAGCGCGTGCGCGAGGTAGCGGCCGGTCAGCGACTCGGGGTGGGCCGCCACCTCGGCCGGCGTGCCGCTGGCCACCACCCGGCCGCCGTGCACGCCGGCGCCGGGGCCCATGTCGACGCACCAGTCGGCACTGCGGATCATGTCCTCGTCGTGCTCGACGACGAGCACGCTGTTGCCGAGGTCGCGCAGCCGCACCAGGGTGCCGATCAGGCGCTCGTTGTCGCGCTGGTGCAGGCCGATGCTCGGCTCGTCGAGCACGTACATCACGCCGCTGAGGCCGCTGCCGATCTGGCTCGCCAGACGGATGCGCTGCGCCTCGCCGCCGCTCAGGGTGTCGGCGCTGCGCTCGAGGCTCAGGTAGTCGAGGCCGACGTCGACGAGGAACCGCAGCCGGCTGCGGATCTCGCGCACGATCTTCGCGGCGATCTCGGCCTTGGCGCCGGCGAACTCGAGCGTCTCGAAGTACGCCAGCGCCTCGGCCAGCGTGGCGTGCTCGACCTCGTAGATCGCCTTTCCGCGCTCGCCCTCGCGCGGGTCGAGGAAGACGTGGCGCGCCTCGCGCTTCAGGCGCGTGCCGTGGCAGTCGGGGCAGGCGCGCGCGGCCTGGTAGCGGGCGAGTTCCTCGCGCACCGCGGCCGAGTCGGTCTCGCGCCAGCGGCGCTCGAAGCTCGGGATGATCCCCTCGAAGGGATGCCAGCGCTTGACGACGCGCGCCTTGCCCCTGGCGCCCGACGCGGCCTGCGACTCGGCGCGGTAGACGAACTCGATGTCCTGCGTGCCCGAGCCGTGCAGCAGCAGCTGCTGCGCCGCCTTCGGCAGCGCCTCGAACGGCGTGTCCAGATCGAAGCCGCCGTGGCGCGCCACGCTCTCGAGCAGGCCGAAGGTGTAGGCGTTGCGGCGGTCCCAGCCCTTGACCGCGCCGGCGGCGAGCGACAGCGTCGGGAAGGCCACCACACGCTCGGGATCGAAGGCCGTCACCTGGCCCAGGCCGTCGCAGGTGGGGCAGGCGCCGAGCGGCGAGTTGAAGCTGAACAGGCGCGGCTCGAGCTCGGGCAGGCTCCAGCGGCACACGGGGCAGCCGTACCGGCTGCTGTACACCCGTTCGGTGCCGGCGTCCATCTCGAGCGCGATGGCGCGGCCGTCGGCGATGCGCAGCGCGGCCTCGAAGCTCTCGGCCAGGCGCTGCTTCATGCCCGGCCCGCTCTTCAGGCGATCGATCACGACGTCGATGTCGTGCTTCTCGGTCTTCTTCAGCCTGGGCAGCGCCTCGGCCTCGAACACCTCGCCGGGCCGCCCTTCGCGGCCGATGCGGAAACGCACGTAGCCGCGCGCCTGCATGTCGGCGAACAGCTCGGCGAACTCGCCCTTGCGCTCGCGCACCACGGGCGCCAGCAGCATCAGCTTGGTGCCCTCGGGCAGCGCCAGCATCGCGTCGACCATCTGGCTCACGCTCTGCTGCGCCAGCGGCAGCGCGTGGTCGGGGCAGTAGGGCGTGCCGGCGCGGGCGTACAGCAGCCGCAGGTAGTCGTGGATCTCTGTGACGGTCCCCACCGTC
>JBBION010000252.1:0-4809 GCA_037443345.1 Rubrivivax sp.
GCGTGGCCGCCGCGTCGGCGTCGCGCCCCTGCACGCGCCAGCCGCCCAGCGCGTGCACCGACTGCGGCGTGAGGCCCAGGTGCGCACACACCGGCACGCCGCGCTCGACGAGGTGGCGCACCAGCGGCGCGGTCCAGCCGCCGCCTTCGAGCTTGACCATCTGCGCGCCGGCGGCCACGAGCTGGGCCGCGCTGCGCATCGCCTGCTCGACGCCCTCGTGGTAGCTGCCGAACGGCAGGTCGCCGATCAGCCACGCGTGGCGGTTGCCGCGCGCGACGCACTGCACGTGGTACGCCATCTCGTCGATCGTCGTCGGCAGCGGCGTCGCGTGGCCCTGCACGACCATGCCCAGCGAGTCGCCGACCAGCAGGCAGTCGACGCCGCACTCGTCGAGCACGCGCGCCCACGTGGCGTCGTAGCACGTCAGCATCGCGATCTTCTCGCCGGCGGCGTGCATCTCGCGCAGGCGGGGCAGGGTCAGGGGTCGCCGTTCTGACATGGAGCAAGCGCGCCGTTGGCCGACAGGCGCGAGATTTGAGCACAATCGGCCCATGACCCTGACCGAGCTGCGCTACATCGTCGCCGTCGCCCGCGAGAAGCACTTCGGCCGCGCCGCCGAGGCGTGCTTCGTGTCGCAGCCCACGCTGTCGGTGGCGATCAAGAAGCTCGAGGAGGAGCTCGACGTCAAGATCTTCGAGCGCGGCGCGAGCGAGGTCAGCGTGACGCCGCTGGGCGAGGAGATCGTGCGCCAGGCGCAGGCCGTCATCGAGCAGGCCGCGGCGATCAAGGAGATCGCCAAGCGCGGCAAGGACCCGCTGGCCGGCCCGCTTCGGCTGGGCATCATCTACACGATCGGCCCGTACCTGCTGCCCGAGCTGGTGAAGCACGCGATCGAGATGACGCCGCAGATGCCGCTGATGCTGCAGGAGAACTTCACCGTCAAGCTGCTCGAGATGCTGCGCACCGGCGAGCTCGACTGCGCGATCATGGCCGAGCCGTTCCCCGACACGGGGCTGGCGATCGCGCCGCTGTACGACGAGCCGTTCATGGTCGCGGTGCCGAAGACGCACCCGCTGGCCCGGCGCGACGCGATCGGCAGCGAGGAGCTCAAGCGCGAGACGATGCTGCTGCTGGGCACCGGGCACTGCTTCCGCGACCACGTGCTCGAGGTCTGCCCCGAGTTCGCGCGCTTCTCGAGCGACGCCGAGGGCATCCGCAAGAGCTTCGAGGGCTCGTCGCTCGAGACGATCAAGCACATGGTCGCCTCGGGCATGGGCGTGACCGTGGTGCCGCAGCTCAGCG
Organism: Rubrivivax sp.; assembly: GCA_037443345.1. GTDB lineage: Bacteria > Pseudomonadota > Gammaproteobacteria > Burkholderiales > Burkholderiaceae_C > Calidifontimicrobium. Next base: position 1,303 of record JBBION010000252.1, read on the forward strand.
TGCCGAAGGAGCCGCAGCCGCACGTGGTCTACGTGCCGTTCGCGCCGCCGGTGCCCACGCGCCGCGTCGTGCTCGCGTGGCGCCGCACGTTCACGCGCTACGAGGCGATCGCCGCGCTGCGCAACGCCGTCTACGCCTGCGAGCTGCCGGGCGTCAAGCGCCTGTCCTGAGTGCCCGGGCGCGAGGCGCGTCGCGCCGCTGCGGGTTGGCGCGAGGCTATCGCCGCGTTGCGCACGTTCGATTGGACCGCGCCGCGGCCGCGGCGTAGATTGACGGCGTCACGGCGGGGGATCCGCCCGGGGAGCACAGCATGCGGCAACTGCGCACCGCGTTCGGCGTCGCCCTGTTCGGCGCCGGCACGCTGGCCGGCCTCGGCGAGGCGGCGCGGCTGATGGCCGCCGCCTGAGCAGGCGGCGACTCAGGCGCGCCCGGCGCGCGCGAGCAGGCGGCCGACGACGGCGTCGAACACCGACACGTCGATCGGCTTGGTCAGGTACTCGTCGAACCCGGCCTCGATCGCGCGCCGCGCGTCGGCGGGCATGGCCTGCGCCGTCAGCGCGACGACGGGGATCGACGCCGTCGCCGGGTCGGCGCGCAGCCGCGCGAGCGCCTCGTAGCCGTCCATCTCGGGCAGGTGGATGTCGAGCAGCACCAGCGCCGGGCGGTGCGCGCGCGCGAGCTCGAGCCCGAGCCGCGCCGACGGCGCGCCGATCACGCGCACGCCGGCGTGGCGCGCGAGGATCTGCTCGACCAGCGCCAGGTTGGCCGGGTTGTCCTCGACGTACAGCACGCTGACCTCGTGCGCCGGCAGCGGTGCCGGGGCCGCGGCGTCGTTGCCCGGGCGCGGCGGCGGCGGCTCGGCCAGGCGGTCGCGCGGCAGCTCGATCCAGAACGTGCTGCCGCGGCCGGCCTCGCTGTCGACGCCGATGCGCCCGGCCATCAGCTCGACCAGTCGCTTGCTCAGGCTCAGCCCGATGCCGGTGCCCTCGATCGGCCCGAACTCGGCGCCCAGCCGGCTGAACGGCTGGAACAGCTGCGACATGCGCTCGGGCGCGATGCCGGCGCCCGTGTCGTGCACCTCGACGCGCAGCCGGAACTCGTCGAGCGCGCGCGCGACGATCGACGCGCTGCCGCGCTGGCGGTTGTACTTGACGGCGTTGGACACGAGGTTGAGCAGCACCTGCTTCAGGCGCAGGCGGTCGGCGCGCACGACGAGGTCGCCGGGCACGTCGGCGCGCAGCGTCACGTCGCGCTGGCGCGCCAGCGGCTCGGTCAGGGTCAGCGCCTCCTGCACCAGGTCGGCCAGCACGAGCGGCTCGGGCGACAGCGCCAGCCGGCCGGACTCGACGTGCGCGAGGTCGAGCACCTCGTTGATCAGCCGCAGCAGGTGGCGCCCGGCGCGCAGCACCTCGGTCACGTAGCCGCGCGAGCGCAGCGTCAGCGCACGGTCGAGCTCGAGCAGCTGCGCGAAGCCGAGGATCGCGTTGAGCGGCGTGCGCAGCTCGTGGCTCATGCTGGAGAGGAACTCCGTCTTCGCGCGGCTGGCCTGCTGCGCGGCGTCGCGCGCGGCCACCAGCTCGTGCGTGCGCGCCTCGACGAGCTGCTCGAGCTCGTCGCGGTGGCGCTCGAGCGCGCGCTCGGCCTCGCGGCGCGCGGTGAGGTCCTCGACGACGGCGAACACGCGCTGCACGCGGCCGTCGTCGCCGCGCTCGGCACGCACGACGAGCGCGGCCTCCATCACGCTGCCGTCCTTGCATCGGTAGCGCTTGTCGATCGCGTAACCGTCGATCTCGCCGGCCATCAGCCGCCGGTACTGCGCCTCGTCGGCGCCGACGTCGTCGGGGTGGGTGAAGTCGCTCCAGTGCAGGCGGGCGAACTCGTCGGGCGTGTGGCCGAGCATCTCGGCCATGCGCGTGTTGAAGCGCTCCCATGTGCCGTCGGGGCGCGCGATCGTCATGCCGACGAGGCCGGCGTCGAAGAACTGGCGGAACGCCGCCTCGCTGCGGCGCAGCGTGAGCTCGGCTTCCTTGTGCTCCGTGATGTCGAGCACCGTGCCGACCGACGCGACGAAGCGACCGTCGTCGTCGAGCACCGGCTCGGCGCGGCCGAGCAGGTGCTTGACGACGCCGGCCGGCGTGACGATGCGGAACTCGGCCTCGTAGGGCCGGCGCGCGGCCATCGCGGCGTCGTGCGCGCGCTGCAGCCGCTCGAGGTCGTCGGGGTGGATCAGGCGCGGGAACTCGGCCTCGGACGGCGCGCCGGCGGCCGGGTCGATGCCGAAGATGCGGAACGTCTCGTCGCTCCACTCGAGGCGCGCGCTCTCGCGGCTCCAGCGCCAGCTGCCCAGGCGCGCGAGGCGCTGCGCCTGGCGCAGGCTCGCCTCGCGCTCGCGCAGCACGTACTCGGCGCGCTTGCGCGCGTCGATGCGCGCGATGAAGCCGTGCCACAGCGTGCTGCCGTCGGGCATGCGCTCGGGCGTCGCGCGTCCGTGCAGCCACTGCACCGTGCCGTCGGCGAAGCGCACGCGGTACTCGCAGTCCCACGGCGTGAGGTCGCGCGCCGACGCCTCGATCGACGCGACGACGCGCTCGAGGTCGTCGGGGTGGCCGATCGCGAAGACGGCGCTGGCATCGTCGCGCACCTCCTCGGGGGCGACGCGGTAGACGTCGCGGATGCCCTCGCTGGCGAACGGGAAGCACGAGCGCCCGTCGGGCCACGACTGGAACTGGTACAGCACGCCGGGCACGTGCGCGGCCAGCCGCGTCAGGCGCTGCTCGCGCTCGCGCAGCGCGGCGACCTCGAGGCGCAGGCGCTCGATCTCGGCCGCGGCAGCGTCGGCCGGCAGGGCGGCCGACGGGGCGGCCGACCGGGCGGGGTCGGGAGGCGGGGCGGGGTTCGGCATCGGAAGGCGGCCGGACGCACGCGTCCTGCGCGCCCGGGAGTATGCCGTCGCGGCACCCGGCCGGGCTAGACTGGTGCGCACCCATTCACCGACGCACAGGAGCCCATCATGAGCAAGAAGGCCGCATCCGGCAGCGCGCCGCGCATCGACATCGGCATCGGCGAGAAGGACCGCAAGGCGATCGCCGACGGCCTGTCGAAGCTGCTGGCCGACACCTACACGCTGTACCTGACGACGCACAACTTCCACTGGAACGTCACCGGCCCGATGTTCAACACGCTGCACACCATGTTCATGGCGCAGTACACCGAGCTGTGGAACGCGGTGGACCCGATCGCCGAGCGCATCCGCGCGCTCGGCCACGCCGCGCCGGGCAGCTACGCGCAGTACGGCAAGCTCAGCAGCATCAAGGACGCGCCGGCCGAGCCGCCGAAGGCGCTGGACATGGTGCGCATCCTCGTCGAGGGCCACGAAGCGGTGGCGCGCACCGCGCGCGCCGTGTTCCCGCTCGTCGAGAAGGCCAACGACCAGCCGTCGGCCGACCTGCTCACGCAGCGGCTCGACGTGCACGAGAAGACGGCCTGGATGCTGCGGTCGCTGCTGGA
>JBBION010000253.1:0-4806 GCA_037443345.1 Rubrivivax sp.
CGCGCCAGCGGCCGCAGCCGCGTCGGCGCCGGCGGCGCGAACGGCGCGCGCCGGTCGACCTCGGCGCGGCTCTCGCGCGCGATAAAGGTCTTGACGATGCGGTCCTCGAGCGAGTGGAAGCTGATCACGGCGAGGCGGGCGGCGGGGGCGAGCAGTTCGAGTGCGGCGCTCAGCCCCTGCTCGAGCTCCTCGAGCTCAGCGTTGACGCGAATCCGAAGAGCCTGAAACGTGCGCGTCGCAGGGTCCTGGCCCGGCTCGCGGGTCTTGACCGCACGAGCCACGACGTCGGCCAGCTCGCCGGTGGTGCGAACGGGGCGCCCGCCTGCGCGGCGAGCCACAAGCGCCTTTGCAATCGGAACAGCAAACCGTTCTTCCCCATAGTCGCGGATCACCCTCGCGAGTTCGCGCTCATCGGCGCGGGCCAGGTAGTCCGCGGCGGTCTCGCCGCGGGTCGTGTCCATGCGCATGTCCAGCGGCGCGTCGAAGCGGAAGCTGAAGCCGCGCTGCGGGTCGTCGAGCTGCGGCGAGCTGACGCCCAGGTCGAGCAGCACGCCGTGCACCTGCGCGATGCCGCGCGCGGCCAGCGCCTCGCGCATCGTCGCGAAGCTGCCGTGCACGATCGAAAAGCGCGCGTCGTCGATCGCCTGCGGCCCCTGCGTCGCCGAGGCCACCGCCTGCGGGTCCTTGTCGAAGGCGATCAGCCGCCCGTGCGCGTCGAGCCGCGTCAGGATCGCGCGCGCATGCCCGCCGCGACCGAAGGTGCCGTCGACGTAGGTGCCGTGCGGCAGCGTCACCAGAAGCTCGACGGCTTCGGTGAGGAGCACCGGGACGTGGGGCCATGTCGACACGGGTCAGAAGACGAGCGCGGCAATCTCGGGCGGCATGCCCTGGGCGATCGTCTGCGCCTCGTGCTCGGTGTGGCGCTGCTTGTCCCACAGCTCGAGGCGGTGGCCGTTGCCGATCAGCAGCACGTCCTTGGCGAGCGCCGCGGCCTCGCGCAGCGCCGGCGCGACGAGCACGCGCGACGCGCCGTCCATTTCGACGTCGTCGGCGCTGCCGAGGAAGACGCGGCGCCAGCGCTCGGTCGACATCGGCATCGCGAGCAGCTTCTCGCGGAACGCGTGCCACGCCGGGCGCGGGAAGACGATCAGGAAACCGTCGGGATGCTTGGTGAGCGTCAGCTGGCCGCCCGACAGCGCGAGCAGCAGGTCACGGTGCCGCACCGGCACCGTGATGCGGTGCTTGGCGTCGAGCGCCAGCACCGACGTTCCCTGAAACACAGCGTCCGCCACGAGTTCCCACAATCTCCCACGTTTCGACACTGTAGCGCCGAGGTGACGTCGGGTCAACGGGACGAGCCGGAAAATTTAATGGAATCAAGCACTTAACGTGCGTTCTTCTGAACACTGGGCGCCGCGGAATCATGTTGAAAAATAAGAACTTGCACCGTGAACTGAAACCGATCACTCAGGATCCGGCGTCGTCGTGCCGAGGCGCCTCATCCGGCCGCGCCGGCACCCCGACGCGCGAGCGCACCCAGCTCCAGGCGGCGATGCCGATGCCGAGAAACGCGAACGAGGTCAGCGCCAGCGCGAGCGTCGAGTGCATCACCAGCGGGGCGACCGCCCCGGCCACCAGCGCGTTGGCCAGGCTGCCGATGCACGCCTGCAGCGACGACGCCATGCCCCGACGCTGCGGCGCCTGGTCGAGCACGAGCAGGGTGACCACCGGCACCATCAGCGCCCAGCCGAACGCGAAGCCGGCGATCGGCAGCAGCGCCCACGCCGGGTGCGGCGCGAGCACCGCGTTGAGCGCGACGTTGACGAGCGACACCGCGAGCATGACCGCGAAGCCGTGGCGGATCTGGAGCGCCGGCCGGATGCGCCCGGCGAGCCGCCCCGACAGCCACGCGCCGCACACGATGCCGGCGATCGTCAGGCCGAAGAACCAGAAGAACTGCGTCGGCCCCAGCCGCAGGTGCTCGCCGAGGAACACCGGCGCCGACAGCACGTACAGGAACATGCCGTTGAACGGCACGCCGCTGGCGAACGCCAGCGCGACGAAGCGCGCGCTGGAGGCCAGCTGCGCGTAGCCGCGCAGCAGCGGGGCGACGGCGAACGGCTGGCGGTCGCGCGCATGCAGCGTCTCGGGCAGCCAGCGCCAGTTGGCCCACCACAGTGCGGCGCCGAACGCCGTCAGCAGCCAGAAGATGACGTGCCAGTCGGTGTGCACGTAGACCCAGCCGCCGATCACCGGCGCGATCGCCGGCGCGACGCCGAAGTAGATCGTCACCTGGCTCATCACGCGCTGCGCGTCGGCCGGCGGGTACATGTCGCGGATGATGGCGCGCGACACGACGATGCCCGCCCCGGCCGACATGCCCTGCAGCGCGCGGAAGAACACGAGCCAGCCGATCGACGGGCTGAGCGCGCAGCCCAGCGACGCCAGCGTGAACAGCCCGATGCCGCCGAGCACGACGGGGCGCCGCCCGAAGCTGTCGGCCAGCGCACCGTGGAACAGGTTCATCACCGCGATGCCGAGCAGGTACGCCGACAGCGTCTGCTGCATCTGCACCGGTGTCGCACCCAACGCGCGCGCGATGCCGGTGAACGCCGGCAGGTAGGTGTCGATCGCGAACGGCCCGAGCATGCCCAGGCACGCGAGCATCACCGCCAGCGCCCAGCGCGGGTGGCGCCAGAGCTGGTCGGCGTCGGGGTTCATCGCGTCCGTGTCGGCTCGCCGCGCGGCGGTGGCCGCGGCGGCAGCAAATGTGTGAAGCGAGCCGATAGGCCGGATTCTGTGCGGCGGTGCCCCGTGGCCGGGGCGCCGCCGTGACCGCCATTCGTCTGGGCCGGGGGTCGCCCACCCGGCTCGGTGCCACCCACCCGCACGCTACCCGGGCCGGGTCGCCGCGTGCCTATTCGGTGTTGCTGCGCGTAGAGATTGCCGCGTTTCACCCGGGACGGGGTCACCCCCGCCCCGACTCGTCTCTGTGGCTCTGATCCGCACCTCGCGGTGGACGGGCGTTACCCGCTACGTTGCCCTGTGCAGTCCGGACCTTCCTCCAGCGCGCCCTTTCGGGCCTCACGCCAGCGGCGGTCTGGCTCGCTTCACGCAAGCATTATCGGGCTTCAGCGCCCCATCTGCTGCAGCGCCGCGATGCGCTGCTCGATCGGCGGGTGCGTCGACAGCAGCGCCATGACGCCGCCCTTGCCGCTGATGCCCATCGCCTCGACGGCCTGCGGCAGCTCGCCCGGCTTCAGCCCGCCCAGCCGCGCGAGCGCGTTGATCATCGGCTGCGGGCGGCCCATCAGGCGCGCGGCGTCGCGGTCGGCGCGGAACTCGCGCTGGCGGCTGAACCACGCCACGATGATGGCGGCGAGCACGCCCAGCACGAGGTCGAGCACGATCGTCGAGACGTAGTAGCCGATGCCGGGGCGGTCGCTCTGGTTGCGCAGCACGACGCGGTCGACGACGTAGCCGATCACGCGCGACAGGAACACGACGAAGGTGTTCATCACGCCCTGGATCAGCGTCATCGTCACCATGTCGCCGTTGGCCACGTGCGCGACCTCGTGGCCGATCACGGCCTCGACCTCCTCGCGGTTCATGCTCTGCAGCAGGCCGGTCGAGACGGCGACCAGCGCCGAGTTCTTGAACGCGCCGGTGGCGAAGGCGTTGGGCGCACCGTCGTAGATCGCGACCTCGGGCATGCGGATGCCGGCCTGGTTGGCGAACTTCTGCACCGTGCCGACGATCCACTGGTGCACCGGGTCGCGCGAGTCGTTGATGACCTGCGCGCGCGTGCTGAACTTGGCCATCGGCTTGCTCAGCAGCAGCGAGATGAACGCGCCGCCGAAGCCCATCACGAACGCGAAGCCGAGCAGCGCACCCAGGTCCAGGCCCTGCGCGCTCATGAAGCGGTTGAGGCCGAGCAGGTTGGCGACGATGCCCAGCACGACGACCACCGCGAGGTTGGTGGCCAGGAACAGGACGATGCGTTTCATGGTCTTGGCTTCTGCGAAAGGTGGACGCCTGCCCGCGCCGGGAGCGGGATCAGGCCGACAGGGCGCTTAGTTGGGGGCGCCGACGGCGAGTTCCAAGCCCCGGGCGGAACACGGCCACGTCGGCGTAGAACGCGGCGTCTTCATTGTCGGGCCACCAGCCGGGCACGCCCAGCACCGGCAGCGGCAACCACGACGCCGGCGAGAGATCGGCCGGCAGCGGCGGGGCGTCGAAGTCCGCCGCGCCCACCGCCCACGCGTGCGCCGCCAGCGCCTTGCGCGGCGCCGTCGCCAGTTGCCCGAGCAGGCCATGGCCGACGATCTCGACCTCGGCCTGCGCCCACGCCGCGCGGTGCACGACGAACAGCGCGTGCCAGTCGCGCCGCCGCAGCGCGTCGGCCAGCACCGGTGGCGCGGCAAGCAGCACGCCGTTCTCGTCGAGCAGGGTCAGCGCGTCGCGCACGGCACCGCGCGCGGCGCCGACCCCGCGCCGCGCGATCTGCTGCGCGTGCGCGTGATTGAGCGCCCACTTCAGCGCCGGGCGACGCAGCCAGACGAGCCCGTTGAGCGCGTCGTGCAGGCTCTGGCGCACCGGCACCCGGCGCGTCGACGCGACGAGCGCTTCGTACGGTTCGGCCGGCCGCCGCGGCGGCTGCGCGACGAAGGTCGGCACGCCGGCGATGCCTCGCGATCGCGCCGTCGCGTCCAGCGCGTCGGCCAGCGGCGCGCCGGCTCGCCAGGACGCCCGCAGCGCCGGCCCGAGCCCGCGCCAGGGCGCGAACCAGGGTCGCGACCAGTCGGG
>JBBION010000254.1:0-4803 GCA_037443345.1 Rubrivivax sp.
AGCGCACGCTCTTGGCGATGTCGCCGTGGTGGCGGATGCCGCCGTCGGCGATGATCGGCTTGGTCGCCACGCGGGCGCACCACTTCAGCGCGCTGAGCTGCCAGCCGCCGGTGCCGAAGCCCGTCTTCAGCCGCGTGATGCAGACCTTGCCCGGGCCGATGCCGACCTTGGTCGCGTCGGCCCCCCAGTTCTCGAGGTCGATCACCGCCTCGGGCGTGCCGACGTTGCCGGCGATCACGAAGGCCTGCGGCAGCTTCGTCTTGATGTGCTCGATCGTGCGGCGCACGCTGTCGGCGTGGCCGTGCGCGATGTCGATCGTCACGTAGTCGGCACCGACCCCCTCGGCGGCCAGGCGGTCGATCACCGCGAAGTCGGCCGGCCTGACGCCCGAGCTGATCGACACCGGCAGCTTCTTCTCGCGCATCGCGGCGGCGAACGCGACGTTGTCGAGGTCGAAGCGGTGCATCACGTAGAAGTAGCCGTTGGCCGCCAGGTACTCGGCGATGCGCTCGTCGATCACGGTGCGCATGTTGGCCGGCACCACCGGCAGCTTGAAGCGCCGGCCGCCGAACTCGACCGAGGGATCGCACTCGCTGCGGCTCTCGACGCGGCAGCGCCGCGGCAGCAGCAGGATGTTGTCGTAGTCGAAGATGTCCATGGCCAGGCTCCGGCAGTCGAAGGGCGAGCACTTGACCTGGGGACCCGGTCGCGTGGCGCGGCCAGAAGGGCGCCCAAAAGAAACCGGGCACCAGAATTTGGGCCCGGTGACTGATTCTACGCGCGAGGGTCCGCGCTCGACCGCCATGCTGACGAGTCGTCGCCGGGCCGGGCGCGGCCCGCCCTCGGGGGCGCTCAGTCGGCGGTGCGGCGCAGCAGCACGACGCCGCCCTTGCGGTACAGCTCCTCGTGGCCTGTCGCCGGCACCCGGTCGACGCGCGTGATCACCAGCTCACCGGGCTGCGCCGGGCGCGACGGCGTCACCGCCTGCCGATACAGGCTGAAGCTCGGCGCGTCGAAGCGCAGCCGCACGGCCGGCCCGCCCAGTTCGCGTGCGAGCAGCGCCGCTTCCTTCACCGGCCCCTGCAGCACTCGCGCGCTCCAAGGCACGACGGTGGTCGCGAGCACGAGGGCCTGCAGCACGGCGCCCGTCGCGAGCCGCGTCCACACGCTCCAGCGCCGCTGCAGCGCGACCACCAGCCACAGCACGAGGGCGCCACCGGTGACGACGAAGTAGCCGCGGCCGGCCTCCTCGAGCGAGCGTGTCATCTGCCCGCGGAAGAAGGCGTTGCCGGCGTCGGTCGTCGACAGGTACGCGAACAGGTCGGGCAGCGCGATGCACAGCGCGAACATCGCGGTGGGCACTGCGAGCACGGCCCACGCGCGCGTCATCGCGCGCCCGTGCCAGGCGACGAGCAGGAACACCGGCGTGGCGCCGTACAGCGCGTAGTGCGGCAGCTTGGTGCCCGACAGCGAGAAGAACGCGACGACGAAGCCGCACCACAGCCACAGGAATCGCGGCAGCGGCTGCGCGAACTCGGCGCGCAGCCGCGCCAGCGCGGCGAACAGCCCGGCGGTCCACGGCAGCAGCAGCGCCGGCAGCACGAGCACGTAGTAGAAGATGCTGCCGGCGTGGCCTTCGAGCGTGCCGGTGAAGCGCTTGACGTTGTGCTTCATGATGAAGCCGTCGATGAAGGCCTGCCCGTGCACCGCCAGCACCGCGGCGTACCACGGCACCGTCAGCGCCAGCAGGATGACCCAGCCGACGGGGTCGAACACCAGGCGCAGCCACGCGCGCCAGTCGCGGCGCGACCCCAGGTACAGCAGCGTGACCGCCGCCGGCACGACGATCGCCACCGGCCCCTTCGTCAGCACGCCCAGGCCGATCCAGACATAGGCGCGCAGCAGCGGCGCCCGCGCGCCGGTCTCGTGGTGGCGCCAGGCGTCGAACAGCGTCAGCACCAGCCACAGGTTGAGCAGCGCGTCGGCGGTGGCGGCACGGCCGATCGCCCAGGGGCCGAGCGCCGTCGCGGTGACCAGCAGCGCGCCGAACGCGACGTCGTTGCCCATGCGCGGCCGCGCGAAGGCCCACACCGCCCACGCCCAGCCGCAGGCCGCCAGCGCCGACGGCAGCCGGAAGGCCCACTCGTCGAGGCCCAGCGCCAGCACCGCCAGTGCCTGCAGCCAGTACACGAGGATCGGCTTGTCGAAGCGCGGCTCGCCGTCGAGCCAGGTCGACAGGAAGTCGCGCCGCTCGAACATCTCGCGCGTGGCTTCCGAGAACGCGCCTTCGTCGACGTCGAACAGCGGCGCGCTGCCCAGCGACAGCAGCATCGTCAGCAGTGGCAGCGCGACGACGGCGACGCGCTGCCACGCCGGCAGCGGCGCCATGGCCGTCGAGGGCGGGGCGTGGGGTGTCATCGGAAGCGGACCGGCGAAGGCGCCGGCACTGTAGCAGGCGCCTTCGAGGGTCCGGGGCCTCGCGCCCGTGGCCATGGCGCCGCGGCTGCGGCGCCGCGATGCGGAACAATGCGCCATGGCCGACGACCCGCTGCTGCGCCACCTGAACCCCGAACAGCTCGCCGCCGTGACGCTGCCGGCCCAGCCGGCGCTGATCCTGGCCGGCGCCGGCTCGGGCAAGACGCGCGTGCTGACGACGCGCATCGCGTGGCTGATCGCCACCGGCCAGGTGTCGCCCGGCGGCGTGCTGGCGGTCACGTTCACGAACAAGGCGGCCAAGGAGATGCTCACGCGCCTGTCGGCGATGCTGCCGGTGCCGGTGCGCGGCATGTGGATCGGCACCTTCCACGGGCTGTGCAACCGCTTCCTGCGCGCGCACTGGAAGCTCGCCGGCCTGCCGCAGACGTTCCAGATCCTCGACGCGGCCGACAGCGTGGCTGCCGTCAAGCGCGTGATCAAGGCGATGAACCTCGACGAGGAGCGCTACGTGCCCAAGCAGGTCGCGTGGTTCATCGCCGGCTGCAAGGAAGACGGCCAGCGCCCGCGCGACGTCGACGTGCGCGACGCGCACACGCGCAAGCTCGTCGAGATCTACCAGGCCTACGAGGACCAGTGCCAGCGCGAAGGCGTGGTCGACTTCGCCGAGCTGATGCTGCGCACCTACGAGCTGCTGCGCGACAACGACCCGCTGCGCGAGCACTACCGCCGGCGCTTCCGCCACGTGCTGGTCGACGAGTTCCAGGACACGAACCGGCTGCAGTACGCGTGGCTGAAGATGTTCGCGCCGCCACCCACCACGGGCGGCGGCGGCCAGGGCGTGTTCGCGGTGGGCGACGACGACCAGAGCATCTACGCGTTCCGCGGCGCGCAGGTCGGCAACATGGCCGACTTCGAGCGCGAGTACGGCGTCGAGCGCGTGATCAAGCTCGAGACCAACTACCGCTCGTACAGCCACATCCTCGACAGCGCCAACGCGCTGATCAGCCACAACCGCCGGCGCCTGGGCAAGACCCTGCGCACCGACGCCGGCCCCGGCGAGCCGGTGCGCGTCTACGAGGCCACGAGCGACTATGCCGAGGCGCAGTGGCTGCTCGACGAGGCGCAGCAGCTGCACCGCGCCGGCACGGCGCGCAGCGAGATCGCGGTGCTGTACCGCTCCAACGCGCAGAGCCGCGTGCTCGAGAGCGCCCTGTTCAACGCCGGCGTGCCGTACCGCGTCTACGGCGGCCTGCGCTTCTTCGAGCGCGCCGAGGTCAAGCACGCGCTGGCGTACCTGCGCCTGCTCGAGAACCCGAACGACGACACCAGCTTCCTGCGGGTGGTCAACTTCCCGCCGCGCGGCATCGGCGCGCGCACCGTCGAGCAGCTGCAGGACGCCGCGCGCGCGAGCGCGCGCAGCCTGCACCAGAGCGTCGGCGCGGTGGCGGGCAAGGCGGGTGCGAACCTGGCGGCGTTCGTCGCGCTGATCGACGCGATGCGCGACGCGACCAAGGGCCTGACGCTGCGCGAGATCATCGAGCACGTGCTCGACGCCAGCGGCCTGCGCGAGTTCTACCGCACCGACAAGGAAGGCGCCGACCGGCTCGAGAACCTCGACGAACTCGTCAACGCCGCCGAGGCCTTCGTGACGCAGGAGGGCTTCGGCAAGGACGCGGTGGCGCTGCCGCTCGACGAGCAGTCGCCGGGGACGATCGCCGAAGGCGCACCGGCGGCGCCCGCGCCGGTCGAGCTCGCCCCCGACGCCGAGACGGGCGAGATCGTGAGCCCCTTGGCCGCGTTCCTCACGCACGCCGCGCTCGAGGCCGGCGACAACCAGGCGCAGGCCGGGCAGGACGCGGTGCAGCTGATGACGGTGCACGCGGCCAAGGGCCTCGAGTTCGACGCCGTGTTCATCACCGGCATGGAAGAAGGCCTGTTCCCGCACGAGAACGCTCTGAGCGACGCCGACGGGCTCGAGGAGGAGCGGCGGCTGATGTACGTCGCGATCACGCGCGCGAGGAAGCGCCTGTACCTGAGCTTCAGCCAGACGCGCATGCTGCACGGGCAGACGCACTACCACATCCGCAGCCGTTTCTTCGACGAGCTGCCCGAGGGTTCGCTGAAGTGGCTGACGCCGCGCGTGGCCGGCTTCGGCTCGGGCTTCGCGCGCGACTACCAGCAGGCGTGGCAGCGCGGCAGCGGGCTGGGCTCGATCGTCGGCGCCGGGCGCGTCGAGCCGGCGCCTGCCACGCGCGCCGCGACCACGAGCGACGGCGCGACGCTGCGCGTCGGCCAGGGCGTGTTCCACAACAAGTTCGGCGAGGGCGTCGTCGTGACGCTCGAAGGCAGCGGCGCCGACGCGCGCGC